>JBKDKG010000075.1:0-12745 GCA_046345095.1 Flavobacteriia bacterium
CTGATGAACTGTGTATTTTCTTTCAGTACCGACTGTAGTTCTTTGAGCTTGTCTTTCATGAGGAATTCGAGTTCGTCGGCTGTACTGATGCTTTCTCGTGTTTCGAGATCGAGCACCTGCGTGTGAAATGACAAGAGGGCAAATACTCTGGGTTTTATTTCACGGAAAAAGTCTATTTCTTCTTCTTCAGATTGAAAACCATCCACGCGAACCCACGTTCTTAATTCGAGTATTTTCGCGGAAATAAGGGTTATCGATTTCTCTGATCGTGCAAAGGCATTTAGATTCGATTTGCCAATTGTTTCCACTTGACATTCTAAACTTGATAGCAATTCAACGTACTTGTTCATGAAAACAGTATTATCAACGGTTGGATACGAGCGGAATATCAAATTGCTAAAGGTTTCAAGCAGATTAAGTATAAACACCTAACCTGCCTGATTGCCTGCCATTTCCTGTGATCTTTGTTGTGCTTCACCGAGTTTACTTCTAAGGGTATTCATGTCTTCACTTACCTTATTCTCCAACACTTTCGCATAGATCTGTGTCGTTGCTAACCTGTTATGGCCTAACATTTTCGAGACGGTTTCAATGGGGACACCATTGGAGAGTGTAATGGTAGTGGCAAAGGTATGACGTGCCATGTGCATGGTGAGATTTTTCTTGACACCTGTTATGGCCGCTATTTCTTTTAAATAGGCGTTCATTTTCTGATTGGATTTGACAGGTAGCAGCTTGTTGTGGTTCCTGCAATAGGGATTGTCCTCGTATTTTCTGACAATCTTGAGTGCTTCGGGTAAGAGGGGCACGTTGGAGGTGATGCTGGTTTTTGTCCGCTCGGTAAAGATCCATTTTTCGCCATCAATACCTGTGACGAGGTCTTCACGGGTGAGTTTTTTTACGTCGATGTAGGCATAGCCGGTGTAGCAGCAGAAGATGAATATGTCTCGCACTTCTTCCAGTCTTTCGCAATGCAGTGATTTCTTTTTGAGTTTGTCTATTTCTTCTAGCGTAAGCTGATCTCTTTTTACGGCATGTATAGTGGTTTTGTAACTGACAAATGGATTTCTCTCCATCCATCCGTTCTTGACGCTCATGTGGATGACTTTGCGAAAACAATGGATGTACTTCATGGCAGTATTGTGCCCTATTCGCTCTTTTGTTTTGAGAAAAAATTCGAAATCGGTGATGAAACTATAGGTGAGTTCGTTGAGGGTAATACCACTTTCGTAATAGGTTTCTTTTACGAATGCTTCTAATTTTTTTCTTACAGTTTCATACTTTACATAAGTGGCAAGCTGTATGTCCAATCCTACGACTTCTTTGATGCGTTCGTTGTGATATTGGAAGGTTGTTAATAAGGTGTGCTGCTTGGTTCCTTTTCCTAAGAGTCCGTTTTTCAATTTCATAGCACTGATGGGCTTGTTTTCTAACAAGAGCTGATTGTGGTAATGTAGGAGCTTGTTCCTTAATATGTCTATATGGTTATTGATTAACCTGGATTCTTCGCTGCTCCCAATTGCTCTTGATGCTTTGATTGACCATTTGTTGGGTGGTATGGCTTGCTTTAGGGCAATTTCTGCTCGCTTGCCGTCTACCGCAATCCGACAATAAATGGGTGCTAAACCATTTTTTACTTTGCTCTTCTTGATGAGAAAGTTGACTGAATAAATTTGTACCGTTTTCATTCTATTTGCTTTTGGTCTCCCAACTGTACTATTACAGTGGGTTAAACGAACTCAAACCGAAGCAAATAAAATGTTGTCATTCAGATCGTTACACGCTTTCTGGTGACCTGATGCAATGATACTAAAAAAGGTCACCAAAAGGTCACTTTTCGATTGTTTTTTATTAGGTTATTTTGATTTCTTGTAAAAGAAAAAACCGCCTAAAATCACTGTTTTAGGCGGTTTTGCAAACTTTTGTTTGCTGTTTCAGCGGAGAGTGAGGGATTCGAACCCCCGGAACCTCTCAGTTCAACAGTTTTCAAGACTGCCGCAATCGACCACTCTGCCAACTCTCCGCGGCAAAAGTAAGAATACTTTGATAATTGGCAAGTGTTTCAATAAAAAAACTTTAGAAACCATCAAATCAACAGAAGTGCAACTAAAAATAAAAACAGTCTACTTTACACAATAATTTCAATAAACATATCTCGAAATAAGCCTTTTCGTATCTTTACGTCGAACGAACGACAATGAAACTTTTTTCAGCACTTCTGGTAACTTTTTCCCTTGGTTTTAGCTTCAATTTAATTGGACAAGAATCAAACCTACGGGCTTATCTCGATAGCAAACAATTTTATGCTCCTGGATCAGGAAATTACGTCGAACTTTATTTTCAATTTGTTGGGTATTCACTCAAATACAAAGGAGTAAATGAAGGGCTTCAAGGTGAAGTGGCTGTTGTCTTGTCAATTACCGAAGGTGATTCAATTATAAGAAGTGATGCCTACCGTTTGCAGTCGCCAGTCATGAAAGACAGTATTATTGAAGATTTTTATGATGTAAAACGATTTGGATTAGAGCCCGGTCGGTATGTGTTAAGGTTGGAACTTCAGGACCTCAATGGCAATGGAAAGATAATTAAAGCTTCGCAACCACTTGTCATTGAAGATTTTGGAGAGGCAATAGCAGCCTCAGACATTGAAGTCATCGAGTATGCCAAGAAAGGTGGAGAAGGTAGTCCATTCTTCAAATCAGGTTATTACATGGTTCCCAGACTATCTACTTTCTATCCTGAAGAACTAAGTTCGATTCCTGTATATATGGAATTGTATAATACGAATACCTTAGAGGATAGTGTTTGTGGACTAAAGCAATCAATAGTAAACATGGTAACCGGTCAAGAAATGGCCGAGCTTACAATTTTCTCAAAATTGAACGTTCAAGAAGTAATTCCTGTTTTACGCAACGTAGATATTACGAAAGTTCCTACTGGTAAGTACACGTTGAATTACACCCTACTTTCTAAAAAAATGACCGAATTAAGCACTCAATCGTATCTTTTTGAGCGAGTGAATGACCAAGAAGTAACATGGAATGCAGAGACAGTTGTAATTGATCCGGCTTTTCAGGTCTCTATACCTGACGACAGCGTGGCTTATTACTTGGAATCCTTAATCCCAATCTCTAAGCCAGCAGAGGTGAAAAATATTATTGCGACCTTGAAACTTAAAAACAAGGAATCAGAAAGAAAGCACATTCAATCTTTTTGGGCACAAACTTCACCGACAAGTGCATATGATTCATGGCTCAAATACAAAGGACAGGTACAATTAGTTGAGAAACTTTATTCAAACAACTTTCAGGAAGGGTTTGAAACAGATAGAGGACGTGTCTACCTTCAATTTGGTGCACCAACTAATATCGTTGCACGAGAAACATCACCTACGGAATATCCTTATGAAATCTGGCAATACAATAAAATTGGCAAATTCAGTAACAAACGTTTTATTTTCTACAATCCTGATCTGGTGAACAATGCATACCGTTTGTTGCACTCCGATATGATAGGAGAATTAAAAAATCCATCTTGGCCTCTCGCCCTTTCCAAGCGCAATACAAACAATGGAAACGTTGATGATCCAAATTCTAAAGTCCAAGAACACTGGGGAGGTAATAGCAATGATTTTTTTCGTCAATATTAAATTTTTCTATTGACAACTAAGCACGATAGCAATTTGAATTCGTTAGCAATTGTCATTCTTAACTGGAACGGCAAGAAATACCTTGAACAATTTCTTCCAGCAGTAATTAATTCTGCCCATGGTGCTTCTGTTATAGTTGCTGATAATGCTTCTACCGATGAATCTGTTTCATTCGTAAAAACTAACTTCCCTTCTGTCACCATCCTTGAAAACGAATTAAATGGAGGGTTTGCTAAAGGTTACAATGATGCTTTAAAACATGTTAAGGCCGAATTTTATTTACTTCTAAACAGCGATATTGAAGTTACTGACCATTGGCTAGAACCCTTAATGGAAGTAATGAAGGATGAAACTGTCGCAGGTTGTCAACCAAAAATATTATCCTATACAAATAGAAATCAATTTGAACATGCTGGTGCATCAGGAGGATTCCTTGATCGAAATTATTATCCGTTTTGCAGAGGTAGAATAGTCGATAAATTCGAACTAGATGAAGGCCAATACGACAATATTGCTGAAGTATTTTGGGCAACAGGAGCTGCACTTCTGATCCGTTCTAAATTGTTCCATGACGCAGGTGGTTTTGATGAATCTTTCTTCGCGCACATGGAAGAAATTGATCTTTGCTGGAGAATAAAAAAATTGGGATATCGATTTCTTGTTGTACCTGAATCTGTTATCTATCACGTTGGTGGTGGCACTCTCCCCTATCTTTCACCAAAAAAATCATATCTTAATTTCAGAAACAGCCTTTTTATGATTGTAAAGAATCATGACGGATTCTTGTTTTTTAAGTTGTTTTATCGCTTAACACTTGATGGAATTGCTGGTGTGCGTTTTTTCTTGAGAGGAGAATGGCAGCATTTATTTAGTGTCTTAAAAGCTCATTTTTCTATGTATAAACACATGCCTTATTTACTAAAGCAGCGTCGATTCATAGCTAAAAACTCAATGAATTTTAACAACACTGGCCTCTACGAAGGAAGTATCTTGTGGGCGCGCTATTTCAAAGGAATAACCCGATTCAGGGATCTTAATCAGCGCTTATTTAACTCAAAATAACGCAAAGCGAGTTCGTACCCTATCAAGCCAAAACCAAAAATACACCCTTCACAAACAGGCGATAAGAGGGATTCGTGCCTGAATGTTTCCCTTGCAGCAATATTTGAAATGTGAACTTCAATTACAGGAACTTGAATTGCCTTGATACAATCACGCAGTGATACTGAAGTATGAGTATATCCACCAGCATTAAATATGATTCCATCGTGATCACTTTTCTGCAAGAAATTAATCAATTCACCCTCCACATTTGATTGTAAATAGGACAAATCATAATTATATTGCTTTTTAAGTCCCTCAAAATAGGCTTCGAAAGTTTGATTGCCATATATTTGTTCTTCTCTGCTACCTAGCAGATTTAAATTAGGGCCATTTAAAATCAGTATTTTCATTGCATGTCGACTTGGGACCGCTATATTAAGGATTTTGTTTCTTTTCTAAAAATTGAAAAGGGTTTAGCAGAAAATTCTGTCTTTGCTTATCAAAACGACGTTAATAAACTTCGAGAATTCTGCGATGAGAAAAAAATTGCACCTACAGCTGTCTCTTTTGATCATTTAAAAGAATTTGTAGCTACACTTTATGACCTTGGTTTAAGTGCGCGAACGCAAGCTCGTATTATAAGTGGAATTAAACAATTTTTTATTTTCTTATTAGTAGAAGACGTCTTAAGTGATGACCCAAGTGAGTTGCTAGAAATGCCAAAAATTGGTCGCAAGTTACCAGAGATATTAAGTATCGAAGAAATTGACCAATTGATTTCTGCCGTTGACATGAGTAAAACGGAAGGGCATCGTAATCGTGCTATCATTGAAACGCTCTATAGTTGCGGATTACGTGTCAGTGAGCTGGTCAATCTGCGGTTCTCTGACCTTTTTTTCGAAGAAGGTTTTATTCGCGTAATTGGGAAAGGGAACAAAGAACGATTGGTGCCTGTAAGTAAGAGTGTTGAAAAAGAAATCGACTTGTACAACACCCACATCAGATGCCATCAAAACATCCAATCCGGGAATGAAAATATTGTCTTTTTAAATCGACGTGGTGCACAATTGACGCGTGTAATGATTTTCACAATTATAAAAGACTTGTCTTCTTCAATTGGTTTAAAAAAATCTATTTCGCCGCATACCTTTCGACATTCTTTTGCTACGCACATGATCGAAGGAGGAGCAAACCTTAGAGCAGTTCAAGATATGTTGGGACACGAATCAATTACAACAACGGAAATTTACACGCATTTAGACCAGCGTTTCTTAAGAGATGCTATCATCTCATTTCATCCAAGAAATAAAGTATAATCTTACGAAACAATACGCTTATTCATTACCATGAAAAACAAGGGTGGAATGAACGATAAAAGCATCATCCCTGGATAACCGGTTGGCATGATAGGCGATTCTTCATGAGATTCCAGCAATTGGTAGGGACGATCTGCTTTAAAATGATGGTCAGAATGTCGCGTTAATTCAAAAAGCACAACCCTACCAAACACATTATTTGCGTTCCATGAGTGAATCCGTTTGACAGGTTCATAAGTTCCATTATCACGTTGTTTCCGCATCAAACCATAGTGTTCAATATAGTTAACTGTTTCTAAAAGCAAAATTCCTATTCCAGCAACAATTAAAAATTGAATCAAAACGTGCGTTCCAAAAAAATAATAAATACTACCACAAAGCAAAAGCTGCGCTACAGTGTATGCAACCATTTTATTCGAAAAACTAAAAATGAATTTTTTCATAATGCGCATTCGCTGAATTTCAATCTTCCAAGCTTGGAAATAACTTCCAAAATGAGATCTAATCCAAAAAAAATAAAGCGGTTCATTTTTACGCGCAGTTGCAGGATCTGAAGGCGTTCCTACATTGGTGTGATGTCCACGGTTATGGTAAGGAAGAAAATGATTTTCAAGTGATGTCAACAATAGAATTTCACCTAAAAATTGTTCAAAACGATTCAATCGGTGACCAAGTTCATGGCCAACATTTATTCCTATAACACCGCACATGATCCCCATTGATAGGGCCCTTCCAAAGGATTCAGATGTAGCTACTGATTCCAACTGCAAAAACCAAATTAAGTATCCAACTTGTAAAGGAACCATTAAATAAAGTAGGAAGTCATAGAATAGATCTTTTTCTGCTAACAACTTTTCTTTTTCGTCCAAGTTCTGGTGGTTTGAAGGAAATAGCAATTCCAGAAATGGAATGAGCGCAAAAAAAACAATTACCGGAAGATAAACAAGCCAACCTTCATTCGTAAATGAAACGGCTACAGTAAGCGGTAATAATAGAATTGTAAGGTACTTTAGTTTTTTCATTTCAAGCATGGTTTATCGCTTGAACAAATTTAAAAAATTAGTGAACCATATAAATCATAATGATCCGCAGAATTTATTATAACCTTCGAAAAATCTCCTAATCGTACAAAATGTTCATCTTTTCGAATTAACACTTCATTGTCCACTTCAGGCGAATCAAATTCAGTTCTACCAATGAAATAATCGCCCTCAACTCGGTCAAAAAGCACTTTAAATTCCTTACCAACCTTCAGCTGATTTAGTTCATAACTGATTCCTGATTGCAATTCCATAATTGAATCGGCGCGTTTCTTTTTGATTTTTGCAGAAACATCGTCATTGAAAGAATAGGCATGTGTATTTTCTTCATGCGAATAGGTGAAAATGCCCAATCGATCAAAGCGACTTCTTTCCACCCAATCATACATTTCTTGAAAGTCGGCCTCAGTTTCTCCAGGATATCCAGCAATTAACGTTGTTCTTAGAGCAATTCCCGGAAGTTTATCCCGAATTTGAGCAATCAAATCTTCTGTTTTTTCGCGCGTAATCCCTCTTCGCATTGCCTGTAAAATCTTAGTTGAACCATGCTGCAGAGGCATGTCCAAATAATTACAAACATTGTCTCTATCACGCATAACATCCAATACATCCATTGGAAAACCAGCAGGAAAAGCATAATGCAAACGAATCCAATCAATCCCTTCAACATCTGCTAATCGATTGATCAAATCAGAAAGTGCTCTTTTTTTATATAGATCTAAACCATAATAAGTTAAATCTTGATCAATAAGCATCAATTCTTTTACACCCTTCGCAGCCAAGCCTTTTGCTTGATGAACAAGATCCTCAATTGGTGTAGAAATATTTTTTCCACGCATGAGTGGAATGGCACAAAAGGAACAAGGCCGATCACACCCTTCAGCAATCTTAAAATAAGCGTAATGGTTGGGTGTCGTCAACAATCTCTCACCTACTAACTCGTGTTTATAATCTGCTTTTAATGTCTTTAACAAACGAGGCAAGTCTCTCGTTCCAAAATAGGCATCAACTTCTGGGATTTCCTTTTCTAGATCACCCTTGTAACGTTCAGAAAGACAACCGGTAACATAAACTTTATCTACCAAACCCTCTGATTTTGCCTCAGCATAACGTATGATCGTATCGATCGATTCTTGTTTTGCATTGTCAATAAATCCACATGTGTTGATAATAACAATTTCTGAATCGTCACTCATCGATTCGTGCTCAACATCAAAGTTGTTGGCTTTTAATTGTGCCATCATGACTTCAGAATCGAATACATTTTTCGAACAGCCTAATGTCACTACATTTACTTTGTTTTTCTTGAGCGTTTTTGTTTTCATGCCTCAAAATTAACTATTCGCGGGGCAGTTTCAAATTTTGATTTTAAAATAGCCTTTTAAAAAGATCGATCCGTATATTTGAACTTATGATAAAATTCTTTAAAACACTAGCAATCTTAATTCTACTTGTACTAAACTGCGGCTGTGCAACGCATTCTAAAAATCAATCCGAACAAATTTTGATTGAGAATGCAGCACTTGGTGATATTTCAAAAAAAAGTGATCCTTATGCAATTACCAATGTTTCTGTTTCAGGAAAAAACCTAAAAATCAGCATAATTTTTTCGGGAGATTGCAATGAGCATAATTTCAAATTAATTGGTTCTGAAGCAATTTCTAAATCACTTCCACCTCAGCGGAGTATTGTTTTAATCCATGAAAGTAATGGTGATGCTTGTAAAAAATTAGTTGAGAAAACATTGACCTATAATATCGAAGCATTTTCCTATCAAAAAGAAACGGGAAGCACAATCCTTTTAAATCTTTCTGGATGGAAAGATCGAATTGAGTTTATTTATCCTTGAAAAATTCTATGAAAATGAAAATAGGTGTTCTACTATCAGGTTGTGGTGTCTATGATGGCGCCGAAATTCAAGAGGCTGTTCTAACCTTGTTGGCTATTGAAGAAATTGGTGCTGAAGCAATTTGCATATCATTGGATGAAGACCAATACCATGTAATCAATCATTTGACAGGTGAAGAATTAGCTGAGCGAAGAAACATGATGATTGAAGCTGCGCGAATTGCGCGAGGAAAAGTAATCGAAATAAGCCAAGTGACTCCAGGCGAACTAGATGCGCTTGTCATTCCGGGAGGATTTGGCAGTGCTAAGAATTTTAGTAAATGGGCATTCTCAGGACCAGAAGGTGAAATTCATCCAAAAATTAAATTGCTGCTCGTCAATCTTGTGAATATAGGCAAGCCTATTGCCGCATTGTGTGTAAGTCCAATTATCGTTGCAAAAGCATTAGAGGGCTCAAGTATCCACCCAAAGCTTACGATTGGATCAGACAAAGAAGAGTCTCCCTATGATATTTCTGCATTTACTTCAGGCCTCCAGGCCACGGGAGCTCAGACAGAAATGAAAACGGTGCGCGAGATATTTGTTGACCGAGAGAATTTAATCGTAACTGCTCCATGTTATATGATGGATGCTTCGATACTTGATGTCCGTAAAAACATAAGGACAGCGATTGAAGCCTTGCGAGACATCCTGTAAAAAACTTAAGTAATTGATAATAAAGCTTTTAAAATGGGGCTTGTTAACAAAAGAAGTCGTTTTGTGGGAAATTTCACATAAAAAATCGGCCGCTTTACGAAATGTTAACCTAATTTTGCGCCTTAAAACAAAGCGCCAGCTTGAAAATATAACGCATGAACGTATTTGGAAAAATCGGTAAAAATGCCGATCTGAATGAGTCAATCGGTTTAAACAACCTTGGGAATCAATTTTGGAATCTATCGCCTGCAGAACTTGTTGAAGATACTATCATCAACGGTCAGGGTGTATTGTCTGACACAGGAGCACTTGCAATTGAAACAGGTGAATTTACTGGTCGATCGCCAAAAGACAGGTTTGTTGTTTGCGATGAAAACACTGAAAACTCAGTTTGGTGGGGGGATGTAAACATTAAATTTTCTTCAGAACAATTTGATGCACTTTACAACAGAATGAAGGCCTATTTAAACGGCAAAGATGTATACATCCGTGATGCTTATGCTTGCGCTGATCCTCAATTTAAAATGAACATCCGCGTGGTTACAGAATTTCCTTGGTCGAATATGTTCGCATACAACATGTTCCTTCGTCCTACAAACGAGGAAATCGAAAACTTAACACCAGATTGGCATATAGTTTGTGCTCCAGGATTCAAAGCTGACCCAGCAATTGATGGGACGCGTCAACATAACTTTGCAGTTCTAAATTTTACTCGCAAAATGATTATCATTGGTGGGACAGGTTATACGGGTGAAATCAAAAAAGGAATTTTCTCTGTACTTAATTATGTATTGCCACATGAGAAGAATGTACTTTCAATGCATTGTTCAGCAAACATTGGAAATGAAGAAAATGACACTGCTGTATTCTTCGGTTTGTCAGGCACTGGTAAAACAACCCTCTCTTCAGATCCAAACAGAAGATTAATTGGTGATGATGAACATGGTTGGGCAGAAAATACAGTTTTCAATTTTGAGGGTGGATGTTATGCTAAAACCATCGATTTATCGAGAGAAAAAGAACCTCAAATCTATGATGCAATAAAATTCGGAGCAATCTTAGAAAATATTGGTTTTGTAGACGGTACGTCAACACCAGATTACACGGATGGTTCAATTACTGAAAATACACGTGTATCCTATCCAATTGATCATATCGATAATATTGCTCAACCATCAATTGGAAGTTCACCAAAGAACATTTTCTTTTTAACGGCAGATGCATTTGGTGTATTGCCTCCAATATCAAAATTGACCAAAGAACAAGCGATGTACCACTTTATGTCTGGTTATACTGCAAAAGTTGCTGGAACTGAAGTAGGTATTACTGAACCAACAACAACTTTCTCAGCTTGTTTTGGAGCAGCTTTTCTTCCATTACACCCGGCTAAATATGCAAGCCTTCTTGGAGAAAAATTAAATGGTAAAAACATCAACGTTTGGTTGATTAATACAGGTTGGACTGGCGGCTCATACGGAGTTGGAAGCAGAATGAAACTTTCATACACGCGTGCAATGATAACTGCTGCATTAACTGGTAAATTGGATAACGTTCAGTTCGAAAACCTTCCTGTTTTTGATTTGGCAATGCCTACAACATGCGAAGGTGTACCATCTGAGATTTTAAATCCTCGTCAAACATGGGCAGACAAATCAGCATATGACGAAACAGCAAACAATCTTGCAGGAAAGTTCGTTAAAAACTTTGAAAAGTTTGCAGCTGAAACAAATCAAGACATTTTGAATGCTGCACCGAAAGTGCTTGTAAAATAATAATAGACTTTAATTAAAAAGAAAGGCTGCTCAGTTGAGCAGCCTTTCTTTTTTGAGATTTTATTTTACTTCTTCTTACTCCACAACCAACCTTTTCGAATAAAATAGATTGTCATTGTCGAACCAATTACCCCCAAAACAGCCCAAACTATTCCATAGCCATATTTCATTTTTAATTCTGGCATGTTTTCGAAATTCATTCCATACACGCCCACAATAAATGTCAAAGGGATAAAAATTGAACTCACCACCGTTAGCACCTTCATAATCTCATTCATACGCTGTCCTTGAACAGCATAATACAAGTTAGCCATACCCTCCAAGATCTGCTTATTTGCATCAATATCTTCTAAAACTGCCAAACAATTTTCTTTTAGATCGGCAAAATAATGATGATTATCAACGTCGAGAAAAGGCCCTTTTAACTTTTCAAGATGGGAAGTAACTTCTTTAACTGGAAGAACAATCTTTCTTAATTCAACTAACTTACGTTTTTCAGTTTCAATTAGTTTAAATGTTTCAGCATTTTTTAGCGTAACCAATTTTTTCTCCAACAATTGAATTGATTCATCAATGCTTTCCAACACTTCAAAATAATTATCAATAATTGCTTCGAGCATCCTGAAAAGTAAAAAGTCAGGCCCTTTAAAACGAATTTTCCCTCTTTTCTTTTCGATTCGATCTCGCACATCAGTAAAATGGTCTGAACTCTTTTCCTGAAATGAAATTAAATAATTCTTTCCCAAAATAAAACTAACTTGCTCTTGCTCAAGCCTTTCACCCTCTCCTATTATTGGCAATGCAGATCGAACAGAAAAGAACATGTAATTTGGATATTCCTCCAATTTTGGGCGACGTTTTTCAGTATAAATATCTTCAACAGAAAGTAATTCTATATCAAGATGTTCACACAATGTCTGTATACTTTTTCTATCATCAAGGCTATGAAAATTAAGCCACGAAACATAATCTTCATCCAAAGTACCCTTCACAAATTCAGCCGCAAAATAAGCAGGCGTATCCTTGGTAATTAAGAAAAATTCAGGATCATATTTATATAACTGACAAGCTAGTGAGGCATCCATTGTCTTAAATTTCTAATAAATGTAACTGATTTTTACAAATGCTGCATGAGGTAACGGTATAGCTCCACCATGCACATAATATCGTATTTAAATACTTTTTCATCCGGGGTATGTACATGGTCTTCTGGTGCACCAATGAAACACCAATCGATCGGAAGATCTGATTTTTGCAACATTGTTCCATCACTTCCACCTACTGATTCAACCTCCAATTGAAATTGAACTCCTGACAATTTTGCTAGTTGTATAATTCTTTCAAGGTATTTTCTGCGAGGCAAGCCGCTATCTCTCATCG
>JBKDKG010000076.1:0-3450 GCA_046345095.1 Flavobacteriia bacterium
ACATTTATTGAGGAGTTGATGGGGAACTTGTTTCCCGCTTACAGCAATAGAAAAGTCGTTAGTCCTGAGAAATTAGCGGGCGATTTTGAAAAAACGAAACTTCAACTCGTTCATATTCTTGAACACATTGAAAGTGATTTAAATGAATCACCGCTGTCATTAGCAAACAAATTTTTTGATTGCATACCGCAGCTCTATCAATCCCTTCTTTCCGATGCCATTGCAATTGAAAAAGGTGATCCTGCAGCGCGGAACATGGAGGAAGTTATGCGTTCATATCCCGGTTTTTATGCAATCTGCATCTACCGTTTTGCGCATCAATTGCACCTATTCAACATTCCGTCACTGCCACGAATCTTGACTGAATTAGCACATCAAAAGACAGGAATAGACATTCATCCCGGAGCATTGATTGGGAGCAATTTCTTTATTGATCATGGAACAGGTATAGTGATTGGTGAAACCTCCGTAATTGGCAACAATGTAAAAATATACCAAGGAGTTACACTTGGAGCATTGAGTGTTAGCAAGGAAATGGCCGAAACAAAAAGACATCCAACCATAGAAGATAATGTTGTGATTTATGCAGGCGCGACAATTCTAGGCGGCAAAACGATCATCGGTAAAAACAGTATAATTGGCGGAAATGTCTGGCTTACGCGCAGCATAGAACCTGAAACAACTGTTTATCATCATTCAGAATTGATCATTCAAAAATCAAAGCAAGATGACTAATCTTTTAGACCATATTGGAAACACTCCTTTAGTTGAACTAAAAAGAATAAATACCAACCCAAATGTTCGTCTTTTTGGAAAATTAGAAGGTCATAATCCTGGAGGAAGCGTAAAAGATCGCGCTGCCTATGGATTAATAAAAGGAGGGATAGAAAAAGGTTTAATTCAACCTGACTCAAAACTTATTGAGGCAACTAGCGGAAATACAGGAATTGCATTGGCAATGATCGCTCGATTACATGATTTAGAAATCGAAATTGTGATGCCTGAAAATTCTACCATAGAGCGCGTCCTGACGATGCGAGCTTTTGGTGCAACCGTAACACTAACACCTGAATCTCAAGCAATGGAAGGTGCCATTGATTATGCAAAAAGGAAAGTAGCTCACGAAGGATACATTTCCTTGGATCAATTCAACAACACTGATAATCCGCGCATGCACTACGAAACAACCGGTCCGGAAATCTATCGCGATACACAACAATCAATCACCCACTTTGTCTCAGCAATGGGCACAACCGGAACAATTATGGGTGTGTCGCGCTTTCTAAAAGAACAAAATTCATCGATCACTATAATAGGTGCGCAACCAGCTGACAACGCTAAGATTCCGGGTATTCGTAAATGGCCAGAAGCCTATCTGCCCGGGATTTATGATTCAAAACGCGTAGACCGAATCATTGAAGTGTCAGAAGATGAAGCACGAACAATGGCAAGACGATTGGCAAAAGAAGAAGGAATATTCGCCGGAATGAGCAGTGGAGGGAGTGTCGCAGCAGCAATGAAAATAATTCCAGAACTTTCTGAAGGCGTTGTTGTTTGTATCATTTGTGATCGCGGTGACAAATACCTTTCAACTGATTTATTTCACTAATTTATAACAAAACAAAAAAATGATTAAAACAGATATTATCATTATTGGAGCTGGTCCGTGCGGACTCTTTACCGTTTTTGAAGCTGGACTTTTAAAACTAAAATGTCATTTGATTGACTCTTTACCACAGCCAGGTGGACAATGTTCAGAGATTTATCCTAAAAAACCGATCTATGATATACCAGGATTTCCAAGCGTTTTAGCGGGAGAATTGGTAGACAATCTCATGGAACAAGCTGCGCCATTTAAACCTGGTTTTACTTTAGGCGAGGCTGCAACAGAAATCGACAAACAAGAAGATGGCACTTTTATTGTTACTACAGATAAAGGAACCCAGCATCACGCTCCTATTGTAATGATAGCAGGTGGACTTGGTGTATTTGAACCACGTAAACCACCGATTGATACACTATCAAATTTCGAAGACAAAGGTGTAGAATACATCATTAAAGATCCTGAATTTTACCGCGGAAAGCGATGCGTTATTGCAGGGGGTGGAGATTCTGCTTTAGACTGGTCTATCTTCCTTGCAGAAAAAAAGATTGCTTCAAAAGTAACGTTGGTTCACCGCAGTAGTTCTTTTAGAGGTCACTTAGATTCCGTTCAAAAAGTAATCGACTTGGCAGAATCTGGTGTCATAAATTTAATTACAGAAGCTGAAGTAACTGGTTTGTCAGGCGGAAGTCAATTAGAACAAGTTGTAATTTCTCATACTAAAGAAGGTGAAATATTAACGGATGCTGACCACTTTATTCCACTATTTGGATTAAAACCAAGTCTTGGACCAATTGCCAATTGGGGATTGGAGATTGATAAAAATGCAATCAAAGTCAACACCTTAGATTATTCCACCAATATCCCTGGAATTTATGCCATTGGTGACGTGAACACGTATGAGAACAAACTAAAGTTGATCCTATGCGGTTTCCACGAAGGAACGCTCGCCGTGCAATCCGCTTTTGCACGCATCTATCCGGATAAAAAGAACATTCTCAAGTACACCACCGTGAATGGCGTGCAGGGGTTCTAATGGAATTAGTTTAATTTTGTGTCATGCAACGATTGAAATTTAGTAAGGACGAAGGTACCGCCTTCTATAAAGAATTGAACGAGCGCATCGAGGAGTATTTTCGAGAACGCAATCTTTCAAAAACAGGTAATGGAGTGATGTATTTTAAGATCTTCCTCTATTTCGGACTTGATGTTCTGTTCTACTGGTTGATGATGACCTCAGATTCAAAACTGGAGTTTTGTGTGTATTATGTGCTCATGGGACTCTTCGTTCTCATGACTGCTTTCAATGTTTCCCACGACGCTTGTCACGGAGCTGCAGTGAAAAGCAAATTCTGGAATAAAATACTTTTCTCTTTGAGTTTCAACTTACAAGGAAACAATGCATATGTCTGGGGAAAACACCACAATGAATCACATCATTTATACACCAATATCGAAGGAAGTGATATTGACGTGCTGAACAATCCCCTTTTCCGCATGACAAAAAATCAAGAATTAAAATGGTTTCATAAATACCAGTACCTCTATGCACCGGTGATGTATTTGCTTTATTCCATAAACTGGTTTTTATTCCGGGAAACATTAATGATATTCAACATATCAAGTCGCACGATACAGATCAAGATTCCATTCTGGGAGATTGTGAAACTATTCCTTTTCAAAATCGCATACATTTTTTACATGATCGTTCTGCCGATATACCTCCTACCTTTCGGATGGCCAACGGTTTTATTGGCTTTTGTGTTGAATCATTTTCTCGTATCGATTGTCTTTGTGGCGGTGCTTGGAGTTTCTCACTTATCCGAATACATTGGTCACCCAGAACC
>JBKDKG010000077.1:0-10814 GCA_046345095.1 Flavobacteriia bacterium
CTTTAACATTGTCCAAAGCAGCAATCTCATCTTTAAAAATAATAGAATTGATTTTTCTATTGCCATAAACTAAGTTGAGCATTCCACCTTTTTGCTTTAATTCTTTTGCAATAGAAAGAATCGGCGTAATACCGCTTCCAGCTGCAATAGCTGTAACATTTTTATCACTTTCCTTGAGCGTAAAATTACCTCTTGGTTCAGATACCCATATTGCATCGCCGGATTTTACTGCTCCATTGAACCATTTCGAAACTTTTCCATTTGAAATTGATTTTACAGCAATTGAGAGGTTTTCTTCTGCACCACTGCAAATTGAGTACGATCGATGCTCTTCCTTTCCATCAATATCAATACTAAAATCAAGGTATTGTCCAGCTTTGAAAATATACTTTCCTTTCAAATCTTGCGGCACATTCAACTCGATTTTAACGCTGTCTTCCGTTAGCTTTTTAACTGCAGCAACTTCTAATTGATAAAACCCTTTTCGAGTTCCTTTTTTGTCGTTGTCTTTTTTAAAAATTCCAAATAATGCCATATATCAATCGTCAAAGGATACTACTAATTTTTCACTTGTTGGGTGGGCCTGACACGTTAGAATGTAACCTGCTTCCACTTCATCTTTTTCGAGGGCGTAATTCACGTCCATTCTTGCCGAACCTTCTAATATTCGTGCTTTGCAAGTACAACATACTCCACCTTTACAGGCAAAAGGTAAATCTGCACCTGCTCTTTGGGCTGCATCCAGCAGATTTTCACCATCAGACTCAAGAGCGATATCAAGTTGATCTCCATCTAAAATGATTGAAACATTTGAAGAAATGGAAGGTCCGGATGGTTCTACTTTTTCAGTTGTTTTTTTCTGACCTGGTGCTGTAAATAATTCAAAATGAACATTTTTTTCATCTACACCATTTTGAGTCATACTTTCCTTTACGCCCAGAATCATATCTTCTGGTCCGCAGACAAAAACTGCGTCAATTTCTTCATTTTTAAGAAATGCACCATAAAGGTCATCACACTTTGCTTTATCAATTCGGCCTTTTTGAATTTGATTTCCCAAACTCTCTCTTGAAAGCACATGAATTACACGAAGTCGATCCATGTAATTATTTTTTAATGCCTCAATTTCTTCTCGAAAGATGATACTTCCAAAATTCTTGTTTCCATAAAAGAATGTTACACTAGAATTTGGTTCTTCTTTTAAAACTGTTTTTGCTATAGAAAGTATAGGTGTAACACCGCTTCCAGCAGCAAAAAGCGCATAGTTTTTAGAAGTGTTTAGTTGAGGTGTTAAAGCAAAATTCCCTGTTGGAGTCATTACTTCAATCGAATCACCAATTTTTAATGCGTCATTGGCAAAATTGGAAAACACGCCATTTTCAACTCGTTTTACGGCAACGCGCCATTCGTTTTCAAAAGGTGAAGAACATAGTGAATAAGAACGACGTGTGTCTTGACCATTGATGATTGCCTTTAATGTGAGGTATTGTCCAGATTTATAAGTATAATCAGACTTCAACGACTCGGGAACTCCAAACGCGATGGACACAGTGTCCTCCGTTTCGCGGCGAACATCTGCAATCACAAGAGCATGAAATTTTGGTGTCATTTTGCTAGAATTTATCGGCAAAAATAGTCATTTGTTCGCGAAGAAAAAAGCCATAAATAAACCGAATATCCATAGGGTTTATGTGTCCCTTCAATGATGGTTAATTGTCATTTACTGAATAATATTTGAATCAGTTTGAAGTCAGGCGTAGTTTGGTACATGAAAACAATTAAAAACAAAAAGTCATGAAAAATACAAAATCAATGATCGCCCGACTAACTGTCCTTTTGGGAATTACAATTCTTGCTGTTCTAGGAATTTTAATTTCTTGTGAAAAGGAAAATTTCACGCCAATTAGCGAAAATTCAATCGATAAGACGGCCCAAACAGATTTGACTTCCAAAGAACTGCCACTGGTGGATATTTGCGGAACAATGATGAGCAAGAAACTTCTTACGGATCAAAAAAAGGAAGTAGGAACAGCGTTTTTGTTTAATGACAAAAAGTTCTTTTATGTTCATGCTGCTGTGAATGCTGATTATAAGGTGAAAAACGCCTATTTGTATACTGGTAAAAAAGAAGAAATACCTTTGAATACTGCCGGAGACCCTGATTTTCAAAATTTTAATCATCAGATTGTCAACCAAGGTTTTTCAACTGTCCGTTCATTCAAAATTCCTTTGGAAGAATTGACGGGCAAGTTTTCAGTAGCATTGATGCTTCAAATTCTGCCGAAAAATGAAACTTACACATTACTGAAACTTAAAGCATGGGCTCAGGGTCAAATTTTTGGCGCAAATAATGGAAAAAGAGGGATGTTTTTTCCTTATGAAAAAGGAGTATGTCTTTATGTTGAAGGTGACGAACCAGCTGCTGTAAATGAATAGATAAAAAAAAGTTTAAAGAAAGGGTCACGAGAAGTTGTGGCCCTTTTTATTTAAGATAACCTAGAAAAAATGGATTAGAACCAAAATTCATTAAATTTGTTTATCGAGTGTAACAAGTTTTGTTAAGTTATGAAAGAAGTAAGTATTGATGAGCTGAAGCGAAAGTTTCAAGAGAAAATTGATAAAGACATCAAAATCGAGCCAAAGGACTGGATGCCGGATGATTATCGTCAAACATTGATCAGACAGATTTCACAGCACGCACATTCTGAAATTGTTGGGATGTTGCCTGAAGGAAACTGGATAACTCGTGCGCCAAATCTTCGCCGAAAAGCAGTGTTACTTGCGAAAGTGCAAGATGAAGCTGGACATGGTTTGTATCTCTACAGTGCCGCTGAGACACTTGGTGCCGATCGCGAGGAAACAATTGATGATTTACATACGGGTAAAGCAAAATATTCGTCCATTTTTAATTATCCAACACTAACGTGGGCCGATATGGGTGCGATAGGCTGGTTGGTTGATGGTGCCGCTATAATGAACCAAGTTCCGCTTTGTCGCTGTTCATATGGACCGTATGCGAGGGCAATGGTGAGGGTATGTAAAGAGGAATCTTTTCACCAGCGACAAGGTTTTGAAATTATGACGACTTTGGCAAATGGCACTCCTGAGCAAAAGGCAATGGCACAAGATGCTCTCAATCGTTTTTGGTGGCCTGCTTTAATGATGTTTGGACCAAATGATGCTGATTCAAAGCACACTGAGCAATCAATGCGTTGGAAAATAAAGAGACATACAAATGATGAGTTACGCCAACAATTTGTTGATGTTACTGTGCCTCAAGCTGAAATGATAGGGCTTACTGTTCCGGATAAAGACATGAAATTCAATGAAGCAACGGGACATTATGAACATGGACCAATTAACTGGGATGAGTTCTGGGAAGTTGTAAAGGGCAATGGACCGTGTAACAAAGACCGCATTGATGTTCGAAGAACTGCAAAGGAAAAAGGAGAATGGGTAAGAGAGGCTGCAAATGCCTATGCTGAAAAACGCGCACGAAGAAAGAGTGCTTAAAATAAAGAATCAATGAGCAAAAACGAGTGGCCACTTTGGGAAGTTTTTATCCGCAGTAAAGCAGGATTGAATCACAAACACGTGGGAAGTTTAAGAGCAGCGGATGCAGAAATGGCAGTTGAAAATGCTCGAGATGTTTACACGAGAAGATCGGAGGGAATTAGTATTTGGGTAGTTGAATCCAAAGATGTTTATGCGTCTGATCCAACTGAAGCTGATGCATTATTTGAACCAGCTGACTCAAAAATATACAGGCATCCAACGTTTTATGATGTTCCGGATGGAATTTCTCATATGTAAATAAGACCCAAGAGATGAGTTCACTTTTTGAATATACCCTTCGTTTGGGGGATGATAGTTTGATTCTTGGTCATCGTTTGTCAGAATGGTGTGGTCATGGTCCCATTCTTGAGGAGGATATTGCGATGACCAATATTGCTCTCGATTTGGTCGGTCAGGCTACTACGTTATTAAACTACGCAGGTGTTGTTGAAGGAAAAGGTCGAGATGGAGATGCACTTGCTTTTCTGCGTTTTGATAGAGAATATAAAAATGCGCTCCTGGTTGAGCAACCCAATGGCGATTTTGCTGTTACAATGGTTCGTCAATTTTTGTTTGATGCTTACCGCAAGCCACTTTTCGAAAAAATGCAATACAGCAAGGACGAAATGCTCGCTTCAATTGCTGAAAAATCTTTAAAAGAAACCCGATATCATTTAAAGCATTCCTCTGAATGGCTTATTCGTTTGGGTGATGGCACAGAAGAATCTAATCGTCGTGCTCAAGAAGCAGTCAATACACTTTGGCGTTACACGTCAGAGTTGTTTATTATGGATGAATTGGAGACTGAGTTGTCTGCAGCAGGAATTGCCCCAAATTTATCGGAAATTGAAGCAGAATGGAAAAGTACAGTTGATGCTGTATTTAAGGAAGCAACATTGACAATCCCTCAAAATAACTGGAAACAATCAGGGGGTAGAAAAGGCATGCACTCTGAACATTTAGGGTATATTTTAGCGGAATTGCAATACATGCAACGCGCATATCCTAATATGCAGTGGTAAGCGAAAAAGAAATATGGGAATTACTAGAACAAGTTTCAGATCCTGAAATTCCTGTTCTCAGTGTGATTGACCTTGGAGTAGTGAGAAGTGTTTCACTCGAAAATGGTAAATGTTCCATCAAAATTACGCCAACCTATTCTGGTTGTCCTGCCATGAAAACAATCGAGGAAGACATTGTCCTTAAATTGAAAGAAAAGCACATCGATAATGTAACTGTAGATTTGGTTTTGTCTCCTGCATGGTCAACCGATTGGATTTCTGAAAATGGTCGTACAAAGCTCAGAGAATATGGTATTGCTCCTCCAGAAAATGAGGTAGATAAATCTATTCTATTCGCTGAGCCACCAATAGTTCCTTGTCCGCTTTGTGCTTCGAAAAATACGCGCATGGTTTCTTTATTTGGCAGTACGGCGTGTAAATCACAATACCAATGCAATGAATGCTTGGAACCATTTGATTATTTCAAGTGTTTGAAATAGCCATTCATTAGCACGAATAAATTTGAAGTGCTTTTAGTGATAAAACGCAGTTATTACCCTAGAAATGGATATCTGTAATCTGTTGCCGGTACAAATGTTTCTTTAATGGTTCTAGCAGAAACCCAGCGCATAAGATTCATGGCTGCACCTGCTTTATCGTTCGTTCCGGAACCTCTTGCACCTCCAAATGGTTGTTGACCAACAACTGCGCCTGTTGGCTTGTCGTTAATATAAAAATTTCCAGCGGCATGTTGCAATTTCTGAGTTGCTAGATTAATTGCATACCTGTCGTTCGACATGATAGAACCTGTTAATGCATATTCAGATGTTTGATCCAACAAATCAAGTGTTTCCTCAAATTTGTTTTCATCGTAAACATAAATGGTGAGAACCGGTCCAAAAATCTCTTCACACATTGTTCGGAATTTTGGATTCGTAGTTACCACTGTCGTTGGTGAAATAAAATATCCTTTAGAATTATCATAGGTTCCACCTGTTATAATCTCTGCATCGGATTGTGCTTTGCAATAATCAATGTAACCAGAAATTTTGTCAAATGCTTTTCCATCAATGACGGCATTTATGAAATTTGAAGTGTCATCTGGAGTACCGATTTTAAAAGAATTTACTTGTTCTACAAAAATTCGTTTTACTTCTGGCCAGATATTCGAAGGAACATAAGCTCTTGATGCAGCTGAACATTTTTGACCTTGAAATTCAAATGCACCTCTTGAAAGTGCAGTTGCAACTTCAGCAGGCTCAGCACTCTTATGAACCATGACAAAATCCTTTCCACCTGTTTCTCCAACTATGCGAGGGTATGAACGATACGTTTCAAGGTTGTTAGCAATGTCTTTCCATAATTTTCTAAAAACTCCTGTTGATCCAGTGAAATGCAAACCAGCAAATTCTTTGTGTTTGAAAATCACTTCTCCTGCAACTTGTCCACTAACTGTTACCATGTTTATAACACCATCAGGAACTCCTGCTGCTTTGAATAATTCCATGATGACCTGTGCAGAGTAGATTTGCGATTCTGCGGGTTTCCAAACAACAACATTTCCCATCATAGCTGGAGCCGCAGATAAATTTGCTGCAATCGAAGTGAAATTGAAAGGAGTCAAAGCAAAAATGAATCCCTCGAGTGGTCTATATTCCAAACGGTTCCACATTCCAGGCAATGATTCCGGCTGTTCACGGTAAATCTGTGTCATGTATTGAACGTTGAAACGGAAGAAATCAATCAACTCACATGCGGCATCAATTTCTGTTTGGTAAACATTTTTCGATTGCGCTAACATTGTAGCGGCATTCATTCTGTCTCTGAAAGGTCCAGCTAAAAGATCTGCCGCTTTCAGGAAAATCGCAGCACGTTCTTCCCAAGGCAAATTCGCCCAATCCTTTTTCGCTTTTAAAGCAGCATCTATTGCTTGTTCTACGTGCTCAGCAGTTCCAACGTTATAATGACCCAATACTTTTTGGTGATCGTGTGGAGATGTTAAAGGTTTTTTGTTTTCAGTTCGAACTTCCTTTCCACCAATGTACAAGGGTACATCAATTGGAGCTTGTTGGTACATTGAATGGTACTTTGCAAGCAGACTTTCTCTTTCAGCAGACCCTGGAGCATAGGCTTTTACAGGTTCATTTTTGGCAACTGGTACATTGAAGATAGCGTTCGACATAAAAAATATTTTTTTGCAAAAGTAACGATTGTTGGTTATCCTTGCAATCATGATAGCTGATATGCTCAAATCAACAAAAGAAAAAACATTAAAATGGTCTAACTCTATCCATTTCAGCCTATTCATATTGTTTTTTCTATGCCTTTCGAAATCAACTTACGCTCAGCAATCAAAAGAATATGTGAGAAAATCCATTGAAAATTGGAATTTCTTAATGCGAAATGATTTGAATGCGCTTCGTGATGATGCATTTAAAACAATGAAAAGAGCTTATGCTGAAAACGATCGTTTTGCTTTAAATGTTGGGAAGCGCAACCTAGGAACGTATTTAAGTCGAACTGGGCGACATGAGAAAGGTGCCACTTACTTAAAAGAAGCGGCATTATTTTTCACAATTATGAATGATGCCCAACTTGCGGCAGAAACATGGAACGAAGCGGGTAATTCAATTTTATTACAAGGTAATCCCAAAGAATCGATAATTTGCTATTTACGCTCCTTAAGAATTGGAAAGGAATCGTCGGATGAAACATCCTCTTTTTTGGCTGAATCAAATTTTGCACAGGCTTGTCTTCAACTCGGTGACACTTTAAAAGCAGCTGCATTATTGAAACATTACAAATCTCAGTGTCTGCGATTAGAAAAGTGGGAATCAACTTCCAATGCTTATGCATTATTGGGGCAAATTGAAGAGGCTAGAGCAAACAAATCGTTGGCGATGGAATACTATGAAAAGAGCGCCAAATATGGGAAGCGCTCCAATTCTAACTTGTCGATAGCTCAAGCAAAGAATAATTTGGCAATCGTCTATTTTAACGACAACGATTTTGATCGTTCGTTGAAGCTATTCCAAGAGGCTTATTATTTGAGATGCCAATCAGGAAATATTCGCTCCATTGCTGAAAGTCTATACAATTTTGGAGATTATTATTTTCAACTGAATCAGTCGGATAAGGCAATATTCTCATTTCGTAAAGCCCAAAATTATGCGTACACTAAAAAATTGATTGTAGAATTTAAGGATGCCACCCTTGCAATTGTTGAGGTATTTAAGAGTAAAGGTCAATTGAAAGAAGCATTATCAGAAATGGAAATGCTAGTCAATAAGCAAGTAAGTCTTTCACAGGGCCTAAATCTTGATATAGAAAAGGAAAACGAAGAAATGAATGAATTAGAACGAATTGGGTTTTCCAGAGAAGCTAATGTTTTTTCGAAAGAAAAATCCAACCCGGTTCAAGGTGTTAGTTGGATCATTTACGGGCTGTTTTCATTCCTTATTCTTGCAATGATAGTTATTGCATTAAGAAAACAATGATCAATTCATTTTTGCAGGGTAAACCAAGTTGAAAATGGGAATGTGTACTTGAAATAATTTGCCTGTTTTTAGATTTTTGAATGTATAAAATCCTTTCATAAAACCTAGTTCTGAGAATAATTCACATCCACTTGTGTAACTGTATTGCTCACCAGATTGGATGACAGGTTGCTCACCAATTACACCTTCACCACTTACGAAATTAGGTTCGTTCAAAGAGTCAAAAATGTACCAATCACGATGCATTAACTGAACGTTGAAATCATTTAGATTCTGCATTTTAACAAGGTAGTTAAAGAAAAATTGACTCCCGGCGATCTGTGAAAGATCCTCCCTGAATTGGGTGGTTACGGTAATTTGAACGCCTTCTGTTATTGCTGTATTCATGTCCAATATTAAGGTAGACGCAAGTTAGAATTATAAATACTATTTTCCAATTATTTTAATGTGAACTTTTAATAAATTAACATTCTTAACTTTCTAATTTTACTGTGGCATAGCATTTGTAAAGCACTAGAGTTCTTAAAAAGTCAAACCATGAAATCAAGAATACTTTCGCTCGTAGTTTATTTTGGGATTGTAAGCTGTAATTCATACGCTCAGCAAACAACATCATTGGATAGAGTTAATTCATTAAAAAATGATTTAACAAAATGGGATCCGATAAGAGGTGAATGGTTGGCAAATAGCTTGCTTGCCTTGGCAAATGATCAAGCTGTTCCAGATAGAAATTTTCCAGAGAGTATTACTCCATTTGACATGTATCGGGCACTTCCCGATAATGAACGTGCATCACTCAATCAATTGATAGCTTCAAATGCTAGATCTTCTATGAATAACGAAGACCAGCAGCAGTGGGACCGTATGAGTCGTATGACTTCCAGATCAGGATGTCAAGTAACAATAGCGCGAACCTATGGAGATCCACATTTGCAATCATTTGATGGTGCAACTTATTCTTTTCAAACAGTAGGTGAATTTATACTTGCTAAATCTCCATCAAATCGATTTGAGATTCAAACACGTCAGCAAGCGCAACGGGATGATTTTTCATTAAATACAGCTGTTGCAATGAACGTTGCGGGTGATCGTGTATGTATTTATGCGAACGATAAGCCAGACCGAATTGAGACTTCGGCTCTACGTGTAAACGGTCAGGTTGTTTCGCTAATGGGTGGTACTTACTTTTTATCTCATGGAGGAACAATCAATTATTCAAATAATTCATACCGAATTGCATGGCCGACAGGGGAGGTAGTTCAAGCAGAAATGCGACATGGTTCACCAATCAATTTTATCAACCTGACAGTGCAGGTTTTTCCTTGTTCCCAAAATGATATGGATGGGCTGCTTGGAAATGCGAACGGTTCGAGAAATGATGATTTTGACAATGGAACGAACAACAGAAATCTTTTTTCTTTTTCTTCATTTGGTAATGATGCGATGCAGCAGGCGTCAAATGAAATGGAAAAAGAATACCTGGCATTCATTGCAAGAGATTTTGCACGTAAATACAGAATTACCCAAGAAACATCGCTTTTCGATTACGCTGTTGGCAACAATACTTTGACTTATACAGATGAATCATTCCCGAGAGTTCACCGCACAATAGCTGATTTAACACCAACTCAACAAACCAATGCGCGAAGAGTTTGTGAAGAAAATGGGATACGTGGCGAAGATTTGAAGGGCTGTATTTTTGATCAGGCTTACCTTGAGATTCCACCTGCGCCAAGGCCTTCAATAAGTGATCCGATTAAAGGAGTTGTATTAGGAAAGATTGATAAGCCTGTTCCAAATGTAAATCCAGGAAATCCAAGCTATAATCCAATGGGTAATAAAAAGGATCCTTCAGTAAGACCTGTGCCTCAAACCATGGCAAAGCCAAATGTTAACAAAGAAATGCCTAAAGTTGAATCGAAAGAAGGGCCCGAACAGATAAATCTTCCGCATACGAATCCTTCGGTTCCAAATAAGCCTCCAAAACCAACTAAAACATCGACACCTGCAATGACTAGTTCTCCTGCAAAACCAGAAACAAAAATAAAAGTAGGAAAGGGATGAGTTTTTTGGAGTGAAATAGGTGTTCACTTAAATGTTTAACATCTATTTCACCTGATTTTGTTCAAAAATCATACGATTCAAGCTATAAAGCACTTGATTGCTTTGTTATTTTTGCTAAAATTAGGCTTAAATCCTCCGCAATGAAAAACCTTTTCCTATTACTTTGTTTGTTTTTTGGGCAAATTTCTATTTCACAAGTTTTGATACCTGGGAATACAAAAGCGGATCTTTATTTAATTCAAAAAGACTTACTCCTACACAAAGGACAGCCCTCATTGGAAATCATAGACCGATTTGCAATTGCAAAAATCAAAGGACTCTATTTTGTTTCTTTTCTTGCTGAGAAATCGGAAAATTTTTCAAGAGCGAATCTCATAAGTTTAGATTGTATTCTAGGAGATCAAAAGGGATCTGTCTTGAGTTTAAGAGTTCCTACTGCTAATTTGAGTAAATTAAATCAGTTACCAGGAATCAAATCTATTCAACTTGCCGGAAAGATTAAACCATTTTTGGATAAGGCCGTCAAAGATATTGGAGCAGACAGTATTCAGCGGGGCATTGGACTTCCTCAAGGTTATACAGGAAAAAATGTACTTATCGGAATTACGGATTGGGGATTTGATTATTCTTCGCCAATGTTTTACGATACATTGCTTCAAAATACGCGAATTTTAGCTGCTTGGGATCAGTATAAAAC
>JBKDKG010000078.1:0-9811 GCA_046345095.1 Flavobacteriia bacterium
CGCTTTAGCTTCCATGTTGGTGGTTTATTTTGGGATGAAGATTGCGGAAAAGCTAGCCGACAATAAATCGGCGATCCGCGTTGGTTGGCTTCTTGCTTTGTTGTGGATTATGCCTTTTGTTTCTGTTCGAAATCTCGTAGAAGTTGCAGCGGCACCTCTTTTGGTTTATGGTTGCTGGCTCATAGTGAAGCATGAATCGTGGCGCAACTTTTTTATAGCAGGATTGGTCATCGGTCTATCCGTGTCTTTTCGTTACCAGATAGGAGTATTTTCAATAGCGCTTGGAGGACTATTGCTTTTTCAAAGAAAATGGAAGTTGTTTTTAGCTTTTAGTCTTGGTAACGCCATCGTTTTTTCAATCACTCAGGGACTTGTAGATTATTTCATATGGGGTTATCCTTTTGCAGAATTAATGGGTTATGTAACATACAACTTGAAGGAAGGAACGACCTATCTTCCGAATCAGAATTATTTCATGTACCTCATTGTTTTAATGGGTTGTTTTTTCGTTCCTCTCGGATTTTTAATGGGCTACGGATTTTTCCGTTCTGCTAAGAAATATCTTGTGTTGTTCGTCCCAACGTTTGCTTTTATTCTGTTCCATACATTCTACCCAAATAGACAAGAACGATTTATTTTGTCCGTTCTACCTTTGTTTTTGGTACTTGGTGTCATGGGTTATGATTTGGCAAAAGAGTCTATCCGTAAACAGCGATTATGGCGGATATCCATGGTTGCTTTCTGGATGTTAAATATTCCTTTTTTGTTTTTTGCATCGACAATGTATTCGAAAAAATCACGTGTGGAGGCAATGTACTATTTGCATGATAAAAGCAAGAAGGAAGGTAGAATCTTACTTGAGGGTTCTGCTGCCAACCGCGTGTCAATGATGCCAAAATTTTATGCCAAAAGTTGGCACGCCACATTTGTTGAACGAACTGATAATAAGCAAGATCTTCGTGTGAATCCTGAACTAGATTTTGACTATATTTTCTTTTTTGATGAGAAGGATTTAAACAAGAGAATCAAAGCGTACCGCACAATTTATCCTCATCTTCAACTTGCATTTAAGAGTGAGCCAAGTAACGCAGATGTGCTTTTGCGCAAATTAAATCCTCGAAATGCAAATGAATACATAGAGGTATGGAAAACGAACTTTACGAATAAAAAAACGGAGTGAAGGTTCTTGTTGTAAGATTTAGCTCAATTGGGGATATCGTCCTAACTACTCCTGTCATTCGTGCCTTAAAAATGCAAATTCCTCAGTGCGAAATACACTACCTCACAAAAGAAGCGTTTATTGATCTGCTTAAAACCAACGAACATTTGGATAAGATTTTTACGATTAAAAAATCCATCCAAGAAGTTACAAATGAATTGCGTTTAGAGGGTTATGATCACATTATTGATTTACACAACAATCTACGTTCACTGATTCTTGCTCGAAAACTAGGTGTGAAAAGATCACCTTTTCCAAAACTTAATATCCGCAAATGGCTGCTAGTTCGATTTAAATTGAAATTGATGCCCAATTTGCATGTGGTGGAACGTTACTTTAAAGCTGTGGAATTTTTAGGTGTTGAAAATGATCAATTGCCCTGTGAAATGATTATTCCAACAGATTGTGAAGTCAATACCACTGAACATTTCGGTATGCATCCTAAAGGTTTTATTGCAATTGCAATTGGAGCTCAATTTGCTACGAAAAGATTGCCATTTAGTAAGTTGAAAGAGATCATTGAAAAGCTCGATTTCCCCGTATTGTTAGTCGGAGGACCAACTGACATGCCGCTTGCACAGGAGTTGTTGGATACATTTCCAAATAAACAACTGAAATCTGCCTGTGGACAATTTAACCTTCTTTCTTCGGCAAGTATAGTGCGACAAAGTGCGGCGCTTGTAACAAATGACACCGGATTGATGCACATAGCAAGTTGCTACAATGTGCCAACAGTGAGTGTTTGGGGGAATACCGTTCCATCATTGGGAATGTATCCTTATTTCCCGCAGCAAAAAGAGAAATTCTCTATCCATCAAGTTGAAAATTTATCCTGTCGACCTTGCTCAAAAATAGGTTTTCGAGAATGCCCTAAAGGGCACTTTAATTGCATGAATTTGCAGAATTCTACTGCAATTGCTGAGGATGCTGTAAAAAAGGTGGGCTTATTCGCCCATGAATAATTTGCGCAGTTCTGTCGCTTCGCTTGGTTTCATTTTTCCCGCTAGAATGAGGCTTAATTGTTTTCTTCTCAAGGCCCCGTCATATCGTTCCATTTCTTCTTCAGTTTCCGGAACAAGTTCGGGTACTTGTATTGGTCCACCATTTTGATCTACAGCAACAAAAGTATAGATGGCTTCATTGCATTTTTCTCTGACGCCAGTGACTTGGTCCTCAACATACACATCCACAAAAACTTCCATTGATGATGAAAAAGCCCGTGAAACTTTTGCTTCTAGTGTGACAATTGAACTGTGAGCAATTGGTTTTTGAAAGGATACATTGTTGACAGACGCCGTTACAACAACTCTCTTACAATGCCTATGTGCCGAGACACTTGCGATTAAATCCATCCAGGCAAGCAATTCCCCTCCGAATAAATTCCCTAATGTGTTAGTGTCATTTGGGAGCACTACCTTGGTTGTAATTGAGAGTGTTTCCGATGCTTTTCTTGCCTTCATGAATTTTTTTTACCAAATTTAAAATTTCATTATGGATGTGGAGAAAAGAAATACTTTTTTTGAAACATTTTAAGCGATTTTTCGATTAATACGAATAGGACTTAAAATTATAAAATCAGATACTGTTATGTCAGATATGAAAACCTTGATAAACAATTTCGCTCGACATATAGACGAAGGAGTGGCAATTTCTAAATCGATGAAATATAAGCAGCCCGATCGAGAAATACGAAATGTTGTTATATGCGGTATGGGTGGTTCAGGTATAGGAGGAAAGTTGGTTTCTTTGTGGATTCAAGGTGATATAAAAGTTCCTGTAACATTAGTACAAGAGTACGAACTACCCCAATTTGTGGATGCACATACTTTACTTATCGGTTCATCTTATTCAGGGAATACAGAGGAAACAATGATTGCTCTGAAGGCAGGTCATGCAAAAGGAGCGTACATAACAGGAATTTGTTCTGGTGGCGAATTGCATTCATTTTGTACAAACAATGGATTTGATGTTGTTGTGGTACCTGGTGGATTTCCTCCACGAGCAGCAATGGCCTATTCAATCGTTCAATTGCTAAATATTTTCATTCAGTATGGAATGATTCCTGCTGCTCGAATGGAGGAGTTAATTGCATCAGCCAGGCTTATCGAAGAAGACAAAAATGCAATTATGCAAAGAGGAGAAGAATTAGCATCTTTCTTGTACGGTAAAGTCGGTGTGTTTTATGCGACACCTGAATATGAAGGGGTTGTTATTCGTGCGAGACAGCAATTCAATGAAAATTCAAAATTTCTCTGTTGGCACCACATTATCCCAGAAATGAATCACAATGAGCTTGTTGGATGGGGTGGAGGAGATGACCGTTTTGCTGTAGTATTTTTTAATACGGAAGATATTTCGCCACGCAACAGAAAACGTTATGATATTTCCAAAGAAATTATTTCAGGAAAGACGAAACATGTGACGGAGCTTCAAGCAATTGGAAAATCCCAAATCGAACGATCAATCTATCTAATCCATATCGTTGATTGGGCTTCTTTCTTCCTGTGTGAATTGAACAAGGTAGACATTATGGATATCAAAGTGATCGATTATTTGAAAGATTCTTTGGCTAAATTCAATTAACGATGCCAGAAGTTGAATGCATAGACTTAGGACTCATTGATTACAAGGAGGCGTGGGATCTGCAGGAAAAACTTTTTCAAAAAACAGTTCAACAAAAGATCGATATTCGAAATGGGGATCCTTCCATTCAGACTTCAAATTACATTATTTTCTGTGAGCATCCACATGTATATACCTTAGGTAAAAGTGGTTCAGAAGAGAACCTTTTGCTTAGTGCTGAACAACTTTCTGAAAAAGAAGCTGTTTATTACAAAATCAACAGAGGTGGCGATATAACCTATCATGGCCCGGGTCAATTAGTCGTTTATCCGATTTTAGATCTTGACTATTTCTTTACCGACATACATAAGTACATGCGTTTTCTTGAGGAGGCAGTTATTAGCACCTTGAGAGAATTTGGAATAGCAAGTGGTCGCGTTGAAGGATTAACTGGTGTTTGGATTGAAGGAGATACGACACGTGCCAGAAAGATATGCGCAATGGGCGTAAAAAGTTCAAGATGGGTTACGATGCATGGCATTGGATTTAACATTAATACAGATTTAAACTATTTTTCCCATATCATTCCTTGCGGAATTGATGATAAAGCAGTAACTTCCATGAAACAGGAGCTGGGAATTCCGATTTCAATGGAAAAGGTGATAGTAGTTTTAAAACAAAAATTCGCCGAGCAATTCAGCTTCACATATAGTTCGTAAAATGAAAAGGCTTTTCAAAATTGTCATTAAGTCACTGAAATTTTTTCTTTGGACGATTTTGGCGTTGTTGATCATTGTTAATCTATTGATCTTACTATCGGGAAAATTATACATTTACAACGGTGTGCAGCATACGTATCTAGCTGGTAAAACAGGTCCTGGTATTTATGATTTGGATATTTTTCCTAAAACAACTATCTCAAAAGCGAGCAAAAAATCTGATTTAGTTAAGTCTTCAAAATATAATCTTTACGAGCTTTCAACAAATGATAATCAATTGATGAAGGAGTTAGAAACGAAAGCTTTTCTTGTCTTGCGAGGAGATACTGTTTTGTACGAATCGTATTACGGAGATCACACGAAAGAAACTGTTTCGAATTCATTTTCTGCCGCTAAAACTGTTGTCGCATTGCTCATTGGGATTGCAGTAGAAGAAGGGAAAATTAAAAGTTTGGAAGAACCTGTTTGTAATTATATTCCAGCGTTTAAATCGGGAGGAAAAGAGAAAATAACGATTCGTCATTTACTTATGATGTCTTCAGGACTTGATTGGGAAGAAAGTGCATCCAATCCGTTGTCTGAGAATGCTGAATCATATTATGGTTGGAATTTAAGGGATCTTGTGACAAATCAAAATGCAATTGAACCACCTGGTAAAAAATTCAATTATCAAAGTGGAAATTCACAACTTTTGGGCTATGTAGTTGAGAAAGCGACAGGTAAATCAGTTTCAGAATATACACAGGAGAAAATTTGGAAAGTCATTGGAACCGGGCATGATGCTTATTGGAGCATGGATAGGAAGAATGGTGATGAGAAATCATTTTGCTGCCTTTATGCAACTGCGCTCGATTTCGCAAGAATTGGTTTGCTAATTAATCAAAAAGGAACGTGGAATGGAAAACAAGTCGTTCCAGAGTGGTACATGAATGAAATGTCAGTTCCAACCCATCTAAGTACGGAAGAAGGTGTTCCCAATTTTAGGTATGGTTTGCACATCTGGACTTATCCGGATAAAAACGAAATGATTTCCTATTGCAGAGGAATTAAGGGCCAATATATTATTTCGTTGCCAAAAGAAAATATTGTTATTGTGAGACTTGGTATGCAACGAAAAGATAATTTTGTGATCCCGGAAGCAAGGAAAAAAGACGCAAAGTATATCAAAGAAAATCAGGCAAAGGTTGGGCATCCAACCGATTTCTTTGAATATGTAAGATTGGGTAGGGAAATAGCTTCCAGTAAATAAATTTCAAATGAAAGAAGGTTTGCTTGGCCCAACAGTTGAAAATGTTGGTTTCGCTGTTGTAGAAGAAACAGTTGAAAATGAAAAGATCTATAACGTATATCTTTTAAATATGCGTCAAGATATTATGGAAGGCATTATTGTTACCAGCACCGGATATGGCGAAAATGTAAGTACAGGTGAACGAGTTAGAACATCTACCTTGAGACATTGCCTCGAAGTGTTGCTCCCCGGTGAGGTTGCTAAGATAGAACCTATAATGGAAGACGTTTTTGGATTAGCCAACGAATATTGGATTAGCTTTTGGGTAGAAGATGTAATGTATGATAAAAAATTTGTCTTTCTCCCGGAAACGGTTTCTTCGGCTAAAATGAAAATCATCCCGCAATTAGGACATAAAGGAGTAATGCTTATTTGATTGACTCAACCATTTCAGTAAGGTTTTTTGCTTCCTTTATTTCTTTAGCCCAATCAGAAATTAAATCAAAACATTTATTAACCTGGTAGCCTCCTGCATAAATTTCAATGCCGGTGGTATCATTGGATAACTGTTTGAAATAATTCATCATATATTTTTCATCAACTGCTGTGAGCCAAGAGGTCACCAGCGCACGAGGCTTTAATTTTTGAATAGTTAAAAGCAATGAATCATAAGGCAAGCTTTGTCCCAGATAAACGGTGTTGACTCCATTGCTCCTCAACATAAATTGATAATAAAGCAAACTTATTTCATGCCATTCATGTTCTGGAAGATAAAGCATCACTGGTTGAGTATCTTTACTTGGGACCTTCAACTTATCAATTTCAGCAATCACTTTTTGTCGAATGAGGTTGGAAATAAAATGCTCTTGAGCGGTGTGAATAGTTCCAACAATCCACATAATTCCAATACGATCTAAAAAAGGAATTAAATGCGAAGAGAAAGTTTCCTCAAGTCCTACACTCTCAATTAGATTGTGAAGTGTATTTCTGAAAAGTTCTTCGTCAAGTTCAATTAATGCAAGAATGAGTTTTTCTTGACTGCTATTTTCTGTTTTACTAAACTTAAGATCCCAAACTTTCTTTGAAATTTGCTCTTTGCCCATATCGGCAATTTTGGAAATTTTAATTCCATTTTTATTAAGCAAGGCTACACCTAATAGATTTGTTAAATCTTCGTCTGTGTATGTTCGAATGAGTGTGTCGGTGCGTTCAGGAGAAATAAGATTGTATCTTTTCTCCCAAATACGAATGGTGTGAGCTTTTATGCCCGTTAACACCTCTAAATCTTTGATTTTATATTCTGCCATTGTTTAGTGTCGGGTTCCGTTAGGTTTAATTAACAGTCACAATTATGCAAGTCATCTAGTTAGAACAAAGTATGTATCATTTTGTTTTACTTGAAGTGCAAAATCTTTTATATTTGCGTCAACAGTTGAAATTATCATTGATGAAGAAGCCATTTTATAAGAATCGAAGCAACATCTTTGTCCTATTGCCATTTACGATTATTGTATTCCTTAATTCATGTTCTAGCAATGATAATGCTGCAACTCAAGCTCCAATTTCTGATGAAGAATATTACGAATTCAAGGGGTTGAGTTTGAAAGGTTCTGGCATTCCTGCTATGATTATGCTACCTGATGAAACGGCAAATATTGGCGCCTCTACAACACCTGAAATTTTGCACAATGAAGGCGATTTCATTTGGGATATTTTAGTAGGACCTAATTTTGAGTTACACATAGAAGATTATGGTGATTACACAGATTTAGTTGAATACAAAAAGAAAGAACTGAAAGAACAAGATGTTTTCAAAATCAACTATTTAGTAGATGAGAAAGACTTGATTGTCTATGAAAGCATTCTGATTGTACGTGGATCAAAAGAGGCATCGCCAACAGTTGGAGTTAAGCACAAATCATACCATGTCTACGCTCAAAAGGTAATAAATGGAATTACCTATGAGTTGAGAAGTCGCGATGCAGGTTACGAAAAAATGATTATCGAATTAATGGCTAAATCAATTCGATCATTTAAACCTATTCAATAAAAATTCGATCAATTTTCTCCTTTTCTTGCAGCTGCTTTTTCATTAATTTTGCAGCATATGGAATTGAATAGAGAAAACCTTCTTCAAATACTTTCGGTTGTTATCGAACCGGATCTTAAAAAAGACATTGTATCATTGAATTTAGTGGAAACACTAGAATTTGAAGGTGATAAAGTAAAGCTTATTGTAAACGTTTCCAATCCTGCGATGCATGCTAGAAAAAGGATGCAAGAAGCAATTGAATTCAATTTAAAAAGGAGCTTTGGTTCTTCATTGCAAATAGATTGCACCGTAAAAGGAATTCCAGCTGAATCACGAGCGGCACGTAGAACAATTCTTCCAGAGGTAAAACACATCGTTGCAATTGCATCCGGAAAAGGAGGAGTGGGAAAATCTACTGTTACAGCAAATTTAGCTGGTGGTCTAGCGAAAGCTGGTTACCGTGTAGGTATTGTGGATGCTGATATTTATGGTCCATCCATGCCAACTATGTTTGATGTGGTGAAAGATCGACCTACAATGATTGATGTGGAAGGAAAACCAATGATCAATCCTGTTCTGAGTTACGGCATAAAAATGCTTTCAATCGGGTTTTTTACTGATCAAGACAATGCTGTTGTTTGGAGAGGGCCTATGGCTGCAAAAGCATTGACACAAATGTTTACCGATGCTTATTGGGGCGAGATGGACTTTTTATTAATCGATCTTCCACCTGGAACAGGTGATATTCATCTATCGTTGGTTCAAACAGTACCTTTGGATGGAGTTGTAATCGTTTCAACACCGCAAGAAGTCGCTTTGGCCGATGCGCGTCGAGGTGTCAACATGTTCAAAATGGATTCGATCAATGTGCCAGTGATTGGATTGGTCGAAAATATGGCTTGGTTTACGCCTGCTGAACTTCCTGAAAACAAGTACTATATTTTCGGAAGAGATGGTGCTAAAAACTTGGCCGAAGGAATGGGTGTGCCTTTTCTTGGACATATTCCACTTGTGCAAAGCGTTAGAGAAGCAGGTGATGCAGGTAGACCAGCTGTGTTCCAAGAAAATAGTCCTACTGCCTTAGCATTTGAAGAATTAGTTCGTACTTTTGTTTTAAATCTTAATAGCCTCAAGGAAACCTCAGCAGTAAACTCATAAGCCATGACGGAAAATAAAGAGTTAATCGAAAAAGTCAACAGTGCCATAGATCAGTTGCGACCATTTCTAAATGCAGATGGAGGAGACATGGAATTAGTGGAAATAATTGATGGTACTGTCAAAGTTCGCTTAATGGGCGCTTGCAGCGACTGTTCAATGAGTATGATGACACTGAAAGCTGGACTTGAAGAAGCAGTTAAAAGGGTTGCACCAGAAATAAAAGCTGTTGAAGCAATCAATTTACCATCATTTGCATAAATAAAAAAAAGGCTACCGAACGGTAGCCTTTCAAAGATCAATTCTTTTTCTTTTTACAAAGCTGCAGCATATCTTTTTGCTACTTCATCCCAATTAATGACATTGAAAAATGCGTTGATATAATCGGGTCTGCGATTTTGATATTTCAAGTAATAGGCATGTTCCCACACATCAAGAGCAAGTATTGGAGTGCCGGTGCAACCTTCACCCATTAGTGGATTGTCTTGGTTAGCTGTAGAACACACAACTAATTTTCCATTTTCAACACACAACCATGCCCATCCAGAACCAAAGCGGGTTGCTCCAGCTTTAGAAAATTCTTCTTTAAAGGCATCAAAAGAACCAAATGTAGCGTCAATTGCCGCACCTAAATCTCCTGATGGATGACCGCCGCCATTTGGACTCATAACTTCCCAAAATAAATTGTGATTCCAGAAACCTCCTCCGTTGTTTCTTACAGCAGGTTTGTCTTTACAAGCTTTAAGAATTTCCTCTATTGATTTGTTTTCTAAATCCGTTCCAGCTATGGCGTTATTAAGATTCGTTGTGTAAGCTTGGTGATGCTTTGAATGGTGAATTTCCATTGTTTGTGCATCAATGTGTGGCTCAAGTGCAGTATATGCGTAGGGTAAGCC
>JBKDKG010000079.1:0-6209 GCA_046345095.1 Flavobacteriia bacterium
AGATTATACCAATGCCCCAATTACAAGGCATGTCCTTCTGGAAATCCTCAGGGAATACAAACGACCAAATGACAAGATTAGCGAATTGATCAAGAATGGTGAACTTGTTTCGTTAAGAAGGGGATTGTACGTGCCAGGTCCTTCAACGGGTCTACCGATACCTGAATCTTTTCTTATCGCCAATCATCTTCGAGGTCCCAGTTATGTGTCACTAGAAGCGGCCTTGTCCCATTGGGGTTTTATTCCGGAACGAACCTATGAGATTAGTTCTGTGACGATTAAACCTTCTAAAAAAATAAAGACTCCTATAGGAAGATTTGGATATCAGCAACTTCCAACACCGTACTATTCATATGGAATTCGAAGTGTGGAATTGACAACAAATCAACTTGTTCTCCTGGCTTCGCCTGAAAAGGCCATCTGTGATAAAATAGTACTTACACCAATGGTCAATCTAAGGAGTGTAAAACAAACACGAGCCTTTTTATTGGATGATCTTCGGATGGATGAGCATTTGTTGCGGACATTGAATCTGGAAATGATAAGCACTTGGTTAGAAGACGCTCCGAAAAAAAGCAGTTTGAAAATGCTCATCTCAACACTAAAGGAAATATGATAAAAGAATGGATTGCTGAATATAACCCAAAGAATGAGGAAGAGATTTTGGATGCGCTGCGTGAAATAATGCAGGAGATTACCTTGGCAGCCTTGTCACGAACCGATTTTTTTGAGAAAGCAGGATTTTATGGGGGAACAGCCCTCCGAATTTTCTATGGGCTGGATCGGTTTTCTGAAGATCTGGATTTTTCACTTTTGGAAGGGGATGATACATTTACGCTCGAGCCATATTTTTCTGCAATTCATAGTGAATTCGAGTCATTGGGAATAAAAGTGAATATAAAAGAAAGGGAAAAGAAACAGCAATCCTCGATTGAGTCTGCTTTTTTGAAAACGGAAACGATTTGGAAAGAGTTAATTCTTGAAGATGTTGTAAAACAAACAGGCGTGAAATCGAATAAACCAATTAAGATAAAAATTGAAGTAGATCGCAATCCACCATTAGGTTTTAAAACAGAGGAGAAGCTATTGATTCGTCCATTTTCATTTTATGTGAGGTGTTTTACACGTCCGTGTCTGTTTGCCGGAAAATTGCATGCGCTCCTTTATCGAAAATGGAACAATCGGGTAAAGGGGCGAGACTGGTATGATCTGGAATGGTACATTAAGAAGGGTGTTCCACTAGATGTTGGTCATTTCCTATGCAGAGCAAAAGACACTGGAGATTGGGAATCGGAAGATATCTCTACGGAACAGATCCTTGCATTATTGAACAACAAAATTGAATCGACATCCTTTACAAATATCAAGGAGGATGTGGTTCGATTCATTAAGGATGACAACGTGTTATCCATTTGGAGTGCTCCGTACTTCAAGGATTTGATAGAAAAGATGAAATTTGAAAACACATCCATTTAATTGATTTTATTGTTGATTAGAGGAAATGTGATTTTTTGATTGGTTACTAATTGAATCTTCCCATTCTATCACCCTCTCCAAATCCTTATAAAAGTTAGATTTATCGACCTCGGAGGTCACAAATTACTTCAAAAGTCCCATTCCTGTTAGGTTTGGGACTTTTTTATGTGCATTTTAATTCAATATTATTTCATTTCACAAACCCCTTAAGTTTCAGTATAACAGTTAGTTAAATGATTAACGATAGTTAGAACTGTTGAGAGGGTTCATCTCAAATAGCCGGAAGTTTTGCAACTTCATTTCCCCTCATTGTTTCACTAACCAAGTTTGCCAGAAAAGAAGTGAATGATGAGATATCTTGTTCTACGCTGGCTTGATCAAGTGAATGCATATAAGTTGCTCTTTGCTCCACTGGTATTACGGTCCAAGGATAACCTCCAGAGGCAAGCATAACGTTCATTAAAAAACGCGCCATGCGACCATTCCCATCCATATATGGATGAATATAAACAAATATAAAGTGACCCAAAACAGCTCTGACAGATGCTTCTGTTTCCTCTGATAGTAATTCAAAATATACAGGCATCGCATCTCTCATGGCATCAACATTTACAGGAACATGTTTTGAGTTCCCTATATAAACCTGATGATTTCTGTATCCAGCTAAATCAGCTGGCTGAAGAAGTCCCGCTGCTACACTCGGGTCAAACAGCTCTCTGAACCATCTTCCATGATCTTCTTCTACTTGAAGTCCCGGATTTGATCCTTCGAGTATTTTTTTGATGCTTTGCTTTACTTGAATAAATGCCTGGTAATATCCTCTTGCGGCCATTGCATCTCGTTGTTTTCGATCATCTTCATTTGATGCTGCATTCCATTCGCCACTGCTGACACGCGAAATTAAATCTGGGGTGACTTTGTAGCGTTCAATGGATAATGAATGATAAGCATCTGTCAGATAAAGATCGTCGACCTTTTGCAAATAGTTAGGAATATCTTTTTGAATACCTGGTGGAGAAGGGAATAATTGGATGACCGTCTTACGCATTTCCTGCCAAAGCAATCGTATACGGATAGCGTAAGGAGAACGCTCTCGACTTGGTAAGTTTATTTCTGTTGCTGAATCAAAAGGATCATCCTCACGGATGTCATAGTCTGCTTGTTTGAAAGCTTCGATGATTTGGTTTGCTATCTTGTCCCGTCCAATATTTCTAAATGCACCCGCCAATCTTCCTGCCAATGTAGAATGACCATATTCCAAAAGTATTTGTAGTACTTCCGATGCATCTCGTATCATGGATAAAGCCGTTCGAACATCCAAAGCATTGGTTTTGTAAATTCTTGGACTACAGTAAACTAATGATGCTTGAAGATTATACATTCTGATTCCATTCATTACACTTACGTATTGATCGGATAGGATCTCTGTTTTTAAATTAAATAACGATGTATTGTGAGGTAATGGGGTTGGGTTATTGTTTCCTTTTGGTGATCTGACAAGTAATTGCTGTGGAATAGTGCTATTCTGCACATGAAATAGAAGAGATTGATCAGCCGATATGCACCAATCGTTTTGATACTTGTAATTAAGAAATTCAGCTACAAAATCCCAGTATGCGCTATACCATGATGTTGTTTCACCTTCCTTTTCTATCGGATCAGCAGTGATGTACCATCCCTTGGATACCTCCCTGATAAATCCATATTTCATCAAAAGTTGCCGATGTTTTAAAGACTTGAAGTTGTCAGTGTGTATTGCTACGATTTTCTTATCTTGAATTTCTTTTAATGAAATCAGTGCTTCAGCGAGTTTAAGATTCGGTTTCATCCTTGAATTCGAATTAGTATTTGTTGTTGTGATAAAATTAGTAAAAACAAATGTGTAAATACAATTATAAAATAATGTTTCATTTCTAGTACATACGATATATCGGGCACTTATTTTATCTCAAATCGAAAAATTGTTCAACTTATTCAGTCGGCTTTTTTCCATATTCAATTACTCGCTCCAAATCCTTATAAAAGTTAGATTTTTCGACCTTTGAGGTCACAAAAGAAATCCCGACTTGAAAAAGTCGGGATTTTTCATTTTATGCGATTTAACCTTTAGCTTATCGAAAACACATTTTGATCAACTATCAATTCGCAAATACTATTCTTTTACTTTCTATTAGTTGATTATCAACGAACAATGAATAGTTGAATGTACCTGATTTTCCATATCCGTGTTCATATTGTACCTCATTTATCTCATTGTTCAGGTCAATATGTATGCGCTCTATTTCTTTACCGTTTAGATCCTCTATGGAGATCCATGCCGTTTTGTAGTTGGTGTGTTCTTTCATGTGAACTCCGATTATAGTCGCTTCGTCAAAAGGATTTGGCTTGTTTTGTAACAGTTGGAAAGGTCCAGAATCTTCAGTTTTCAATTCAGTAATAGTCATTTGGCTATCCAAAACATTGATTTCTTTAGAAAATAGACTTTCCATTCCAGCATTATCCATCGAAGCAACACTTACGATATAATTGTTTGCCTGAGTTGGATAAATCGTATCAATTATGCCATTCATTGTATACACTGTGTCCCAATCATTTGTTAGTGTTCTTAATCCTACTCTGTAAGTTGAATATTGAGTTTGATCTGTAATTTCAACAATCAATCCAGGGCCAACAATTGTACTAATCGAAAAATCTGGTTTTTTTGGTCCTTTTGCCGCAATTGTTGCCGCCGCACCATTAATAACTGCATTTCGGGCCAAATAATTGAAATCAACAAAAAAACTGTCTATTTGACCATCAAAATCTGTATCTATTCCGAGGATATCCTCACTGGTGTGTTGACGATCCACATAGCCGACTCCATTTGATGCATTGCCATGTTCATTGGCAGAGGTAAATCTACATGCCGCAAAATTCTTTTGTCTGAAAGGAACATGATCACCTGATCTTCCAGAACGATCTTCTGGTGTCATTATTGAAATAAGCATCGGAACACTCACATGTTGCACTAATTCTTCTTTGTACTGAAGTTTGATGAATCGGGCTAATTGCTTGTAGGGAGAATTAAAACCACCAAAGGAGAAAATACGAACTTGTGTACTGTCGACATCATTTACTCCAGGACAAGAAGGGGCAGAAGATGTGTTCCCGCAGATTACTCCGCCAATTACATCGTTGTTTAATACTGCTTTTACAGGTATAGCGTTATTTTGGCAATACATCGCGAAAGCATTTGAACCATAAAGACCCTGTTCTTCTCCAGTGGTTAACATAAAAATAATTGTATTGGGGTAGGAAAATTTACTCATTACGCGAGCCAACTCAAGCACGAGAGCAGAACCTGATGCATTGTCTTCAATACCTTCTGCTGAACAGAGGATATCACAAGCAGTTTCACAACGGCTATCAATATGTCCCTCAATGATTAAAACCTCGTGCGGATCAGTATTTGATCCTGGTAATATTGCCATAATATTTCGGTGCTGATTAACAGAGCATATCGCTTGGTCAAATTGAAAATAGGAGGGGATTAATCTGTTTTCAGCTGCTGAACTGAATTCTTGAAATTTTGAAAAAGCCCATCTTCTCGCCGCTCCGATACCGGAGACTGAAGAATTAGTGTCAGCGCCCGTATTACGATTTTGAAAAGTTGCCATTTTCAAAATGTATGCTTTTAAAGAATCTGATTGAATATTGTTCTGAAGATATTGTACAATCTGCTGATGATCAGATACAGGATTCGATGAAGCAAAAAGCGTTGGGTCAAAGTTTCCTTTGATTACTTGATCAGCGACCGCATTCGTCACTAATAGGTTTGTTTGTCCGTTCAAATATACAGAAGCAAAGAGAAAGCTGGTTAGCAATAGATTTTTCATAACTGAAAGATACTTATTTTTCGAATTCACGTAAGTTCAATATTGTTTCTAAAATAACAGATTGTGAAATATATAAGGGAACAGCGAAAGCATTTTAAACTCAAATTTCTCTATGTAGGAGTTTTAAGAGAACCAATTTATATCTGTTTTGTTCAAATTAAATATTCTTAATTTTGAGCTATGAAACTTCTTCCTCTATTGGTATTTTTCAGCACTTATTATTCAAACGCCCAATCCCTTGAGCAATTCAACAAAGAACGAATCCAAACGGATAAAGGCTTAATGATTGGCTTGGGTACTTGGGCAACAGCCAATTTCATAGTAAGTGGCATTGGTTGGGCTACCGTTCAAACTGGAGAAGCACACTATTTTCATCAAATGAATGTAATGTGGAACACTGTAAACATTGGATTAGCGGTTCCGGGTTATTTGAAAGCAAAAAAGGCAAATTCATCGCTTACTTTTTCAGAAACAATTCAAGCGCAACACAAAACTGAAAAGATTTTTTTAATCAATACAGGATTGGATATTGGTTATATGGCTGGCGGATTATTGCTGAGAAGTTCAGCTAAAACAAATATGAGTAAACAAGACCAATTCAATGGTTTTGGAAATAGTCTTTTATTGCAAGGTGGCTTCTTGTTTGTATTTGATTTGACAGCCTACATTATTCATAACCGACATTCTAAAGAATCGTTGAATCAAATCATGAATACTATTGAATTGAGTTCAAATGGTCTTTGTCTAAACTGGAATTTGCAGACAAAGACATTTGCGACTAAAAAACAACTTTTGTAATTAATCTTGGTCGCATAAAAAAAGGAGCTATAAGTTTAAATGTAGCTCCTTTTCTTACTT
>JBKDKG010000080.1:0-2811 GCA_046345095.1 Flavobacteriia bacterium
GATCTAAAGATTGTTTCCATAGCAGATTTAATTGAATACCGTATAAAACATGAATCATTAATTGAACGAGTGGTTGATGTGAAAATGCCTACTGAACGTGGTGATTTTGAATTACATGCTTTCCGAGAAATCAACACTGGTACAGAACATTTAGCGCTTGTAAAAGGCAAATGGGAGAAAGATGAACCCATTTTTGTGCGTGTTCACTCTTCTTGTCTAACAGGTGATATTTTTGGTTCTTGTCGCTGTGATTGCGGTCCGCAGCTGCATAAGGCAATGGAGATGATCGAAACGGAAGGTAAAGGAGCCATCATTTATATGAATCAAGAAGGTCGGGGCATTGGACTCATCAATAAATTGAAAGCCTATAAATTGCAAGAAGATGGTTACGACACATTAGAAGCAAACATTAAATTGGGTTTCAAAGGTGACGAGCGCGATTATGGAATTGGTGCACAAATCATACGTGAATTGGGCATTTCTAAAATGCGATTAATGTCTAACAACCCAACAAAACGGACCGGTTTAATTGGTTATGGATTAGAGATCATTGAGAATGTTCCACTTGAAATAGAGAGCAATGAACACAATGAGTTGTATCTCAAAACGAAGCGAGATAAAATGGGACATGTTTTAAAGCTTAAGAAATGATGCTTTCAGCAAAGGGAATCAAAAAATCATACGATACATTGCAAATCCTGAAAGGAATTGACTTGGAAATTGCTGAGGCGGAAGTCATTTCGATTGTGGGATCATCGGGTGCAGGAAAAACAACTTTGCTTCAAATACTCGGAACATTGGATACGCCTGATGCGGGAAACATTCTAATTGCAGGAACAGATCCATTTACATTATCATCTAAAAAATTAGCGGCATTCCGCAATGAATCAATTGGTTTTATTTTTCAGTTTCATCAATTACTCCCAGAATTTACTGCTTTGGAAAATGTTATTATGCCTGCATTAATAAAGGGTTTAAACATTACAGATGCGAAAAAAGAAGGATTAAAATTGCTTGATAAAATTGGTCTATCAGAACGAGCTGAGCACAAACCATCAGAATTATCGGGAGGAGAACAACAGCGTGTTGCAGTTTGTCGCTCGCTTATCAATCGACCAAAAGTGATTTTTGCTGATGAACCTTCCGGAAATCTGGATTCTCAGAATTCCAACGAATTGCACAACCTATTTTTTCAATTGCGTGATGAATTCAAACAAACGTTTGTTATCGTAACACACAATGAAAGTTTGGCAAATATGACCGACCGAAAATTGGTAATGAAGGACGGTTTGATCATTGCATAATGAAAGCGGATGAACTGAAGGATTTCCTGGATTTCAAGGCAGAACAATATGAAAAACCTGAGTTCTTGCAATCTGATCCAATTATTAATTCTGCAGCAATTAGGTTCAATATGTTTATTCGGATAACTTAGATATTATTTAAAAGTGTATTTATATCTGAAATTAGAGAAAAAAACTCATATGAAGGAAGTTATAAACAAATTGCCGATAAGTATTGAAGCAGGTAAAACTTTAGAAATTGATTTAAAAAGTGATTTTAATATTATCAATTCTATGTTTACATTAATTCCAACAAATGCAAAAGGCGATGTTAAGTTTAAAATTACCAATGCAAAAAGCAATTCTATTGAAATAACCGCTTTAGTTACTACCGGAATCACACTGCCATTGGCTTATAAACCATACAAAGGACTGTTTGATTCAACTAAAGAAGAATATTACGTTTTGGAAATCACTCCAGAAAATGATTTAGAAGGTTTTTTTTCTTGGGCGAAGGATTGCAATAGGGAATTGATTTCAACACATGCTAGATAATTTTAATGAACATTGATAAAGAAATAATTGACTTCTTAAATGAAAAGGCTCTACAATACAACAATCCCAATTTTATTGAGTCTGACCCTATTCAAATACCGCATCTTTACTCATTGAAGGAAGATATTGAGATTGCAAGTTTTCTGACAGCAACTATTTCATGGGGAAATAGGAAGATGATTATTAAAAACGCACGGAAAATGATGAACATGATGGGGGCTTCACCTATTGATTTTGTTATTTCTCATGAAGACCACAATTTAGAAAAGCTTGATGGCTTTGTTCATCGTACATTCAATGAAATAGATTTAAAGTTCTTTATTAAATCACTAAAAAATATCTATCTCAACCATGGTGGAATGGAGACTGTTTTTTCAAAAAACATCAGTCATCAAAGTGTGTTACCCGCAATAACTGAGTTCAACAAAGTTTTTTTCTCCATTGAACACCCCTCGAGGACTACCAAGCATATTAGTGCCCCATCCAAAGGTAGCTCATCAAAAAGAATAAATATGATGCTCAGATGGCTTTGCAGAAAAGATAATAAAGGAGTCGATTTTGGTGTTTGGGAAAGTATACATCAATCAATTTTATCTTGTCCTCTTGATATTCATTCGGGAAATATAGCGCGTAAAGTTGGATTAATAAATAGAAAGCAAAATGATATAATTGCTCTAAATGAACTAGACAAAAATTTAAGAATTTTAGATAGCCAAGATCCTGTCAAATATGATTTTGCTTTATTTGGTTTGGGGGCTTTTGAAAAGTTTTAATTGTGCGCAAAATGGCAACGAGCTTAACCTTATGCAATGATAACATTTCAGCTTCTATTAATACTTTTGGTGCTGAACTGATTAATTTAAATCGACTAGACAAAGAGAACTTATTATGGAGCATGGATGCAACATTCTGGAGTAGAACAGCTCCAAATCTGTTTCCAATTGTTGGGAAACTAAAGAACAACACTTACCAT
>JBKDKG010000081.1:0-4777 GCA_046345095.1 Flavobacteriia bacterium
GTTCTGAACTGTCTTTATCTGCTGAAGACATTGACTTTTCAAATGAAGCCAACGAACGTTTGACATGTAACTACAATGGTGACGATATGGAAATTGGTTTCAATTCACGTTTCTTAATGGAAATGTTAAACAACATAGACACAGCTGAAGTTCGTTTGGAGATGAGTGAACCGTCTCGAGCAGGCTTATTGATGCCAGCCGTAAAAGACAATGAAAGCGAAGATGTTTTGATGTTGGTTATGCCAGTAATGTTGAATAGATAAAAGCATTGTAAATAACGAATAGATTCATGCCCGATAACTCGGGCATTTTTTTTTAAATCAAGGTTCTATAAGCACCATTCGACAAAGGGTAATCAACATTAATTTTTATCCATGGCATGGCAATCAATTTCGTGTCGTTTGATTCAGTAGAATTGAATGTATTGCGAAGAATCAGCGTGTAATTCTTACCATTAATTGCAATCAGTTTTGAATCGTTTCTATTTTCAACCTCAATTTTGAATTTTGAATTATTCAACTGCCAATTTTTGTCCAACAAAAAATACCTCACATCTCCTGGATAAAGTTTTCGGTAACTTTCAACGGCAAATTTCACTTTCTCAAAACCCTCTCTCTTTGCATCGTAAAAACAAAGTATATCGGCTCCATTTTTAATGATAAATGCCGGCTGCTTCAAGTTTAGAACGCAAAATTCATTCAAACGCATATTCGTGTAGCGACTGTAAACACTAGAACAGATCAGCAGCATGCTCGAGGAATACAGAACGTATTTCCAAGGCTTACTTAGTTTAGCAAGAAATAATAATAAAATTGCTATTGCCATTAATAGGACGGCATACAATGATAGTTCAAAACCATAAGCTACGCCACCTGGCAAACTTTCAACCCATCGAATAAATGCCAACGATAAAAATATTGAAAAGGTCAGCACCACACCAGTCAGCTTTGCCAGTGGACGCAACCATTTGAAAGCAAAAATGAAAATTCCAGCACCTAAAATTATCCCGCTGGATGCCATTAATCCAATATTAGTAAGGACAAAATAGTTCGGAAATTGATGAAAATAATAGAGTGACAATGGTGTTGTCATTAATTGGGCAGCAAATCCTATCGCCGTTCCTTGCCAAATCTTTAACAGCCATTTATTTTCAAAGTAAATCCATTTTTCAATGGGCTTATAAAATAAAAAGATGCCAAGCATCGATAAAAAAGACAATTGAAAACCAATGTCAAACAAGGTGAAAGGATCCCATAAACACAATGCGAACCCGGTAAAAAACAACGTGTTAATCGCATCGTAATTACGCTCAGTCAACTGAGAAAGTACGAGAATAGAAAACATAAAAACTGCCCTGAGAACAGAAGCTGAGAGTCCCGTAAGTATAGCATAAATCCACATAATAACTACCACAATTACCACTGCTGATTTGCGACTTATCACTCTAGGAAAACGACCAAGGAAAAACATTAAAATTTGCATGATTATCCCAACATGCAATCCAGACACGGCCAAAACGTGCATCGCACCTGTATTCGTAAAACTGTTCTTAACTTCAACGTCTAGCAATGATTTATCTCCAAGAATCAAGGCGAGGGCAATTGCTAATTCATCTCCCTTGAGGTTTTCTGTTAGCGACGATTTTAAATAATTACTTAGTCGATCCAATTTCTCTGCTACAAAGCCTTGATCAACATGTTTGATGAGTTTGAATTGTTCAGCACCCACAAAAGACATGTATTCCACACCCTTAGACCTCCAGAAATACTGCGTATTAAATTCTCCGGGATTTCCAGCGTTTTTAATCTTTTCAACTTCAGATGCAACTGCAATCACATCGCCTTTCGACAACATAAATCCTTCCGTTTGAACATACATTACCACCGGCTCACTTACTGATCTATTTGACACCCCATCCTTTAAAGACCGAATTATACCAGTCATTTTCCTCCATTCTTTGTCATTTTGATCTACGGCAGTTAATTCCACTATCAACACCTTATCTGTTGAATATATCTTTTCAAATCGATCCTTTTCTGCTAAACCTGAACGAGAACAAATCAATAAAAACCCGACGAGCAGAAAGACGATGAACGTGAAAGGCAAAAACAGTTTAACCTTGCGGATATAGAACAATATCAGACATGTAACCGAGAGTGAAACAAGTGAAATGATGATAGGGTAAAATAATTGATTGTCTGGTAAATCAAACCCCAAAAGGATACCACAAAATAAAGCGATGGCCATGACAAGAAATGGCCTTTTGAAGAATCGAAAATCTATATTTTTAGCGAAATTCATGATCCACGGCAAATGAACGATTTTTTCTTGGATTTTCTCTGAAAATGAATAGAAGAGTCAAGAAAAACGAACAATACATTGAGAACGAATAACTATCTTTGGCACACAAAATTTAAAAAAATGATCAAGATTACCCTTCCAGACGGCTCAGTTAGAGAATATCCGAAAGGATCCTCTTCACTCGATGTTGCAAAGAGTATTTCAGAAGGTTTAGCAAGAAATGTGCTTGCAGCAAATGTGAACGGACAAGTGATTGATGCCAATCGCGAAATTCTTGATGATGCAACACTGCAATTGCTAACATGGAATGACACTGAGGGAAAATCAACGATGTGGCACTCATCTGCCCACTTAATGGCAGAAGCACTTGAATTCTATTTTCCAGGAATCAAACTTGCGATTGGTCCACCCGTCAACAACGGTTTCTACTATGATGTCGATCTAATGGATCATTCTATTTCAGAGAAAGATCTTGAAAAAATCGAACAAAAAATGAAAGAACTGGCGAAATTGAAAAATCCATTCATTCGTCAAGAAATCAGTAAATCAGAAGCTGTCGCTTATTTTACCGACAAAGCTGATCCATACAAACTAGAACTTCTAGAAGGCTTAGATGATGGCAGCATCACTTTCTACACCCAAGGCAATTTCACAGATCTTTGTCGTGGACCACACATTCCTGATACAGGCTTCATAAAAGCTGTAAAACTTACTGCAATTGCAGGCGCCTACTGGAGAGGAGATGAAAAAAACAAACAGTTGACACGTATTTATGGAGTAACTTTTCCAAAACAGGCCGAATTGGATGAGCACCTTGAAAAACTTGAGGAAGCAAAGCGCCGTGATCACCGAAAATTAGGCAAAGAGCTTGAACTTTTTACTTTTTCGCAGAAAGTTGGGCAAGGCCTTCCATTGTGGTTACCGAAAGGTGCTGCGTTAAGAGAGCGTTTGGAGAATTTCCTCAAAAAAGCACAAAGAAAAGCTGGTTATGACCAAGTAATCAGCCCGCACATTGGACATAAGGATTTATATGTTACTTCCGGTCACTACGCAAAATATGGAGCAGATTCATTTCAACCCATTCGCACACCAGATGCAGACGAAGAATTCTTCTTAAAACCGATGAATTGTCCTCACCACTGTGAAATTTTCAAATCTAAACCAAGGTCATACAAAGATCTTCCCGCTCGTTTTGCAGAATTCGGTACGGTCTATCGCTACGAACAGTCGGGAGAATTGCATGGTTTGACACGTGTTAGAGGATTTACGCAAGATGATGCTCATATTTTCTGTACGCAAGAACAAGTAAAAGATGAATTTAAAAAGGTTATTGACATCGTTTTATACATATTTAAAACGCTGAATTTCCACAATTTTAAAGCGCAAATATCTCTTCGCGACCCAGGAAATCCATCTAAATACATTGGTAGTGATGAAAATTGGGAGAAAGCTGAAAGAGCGATCATTGAGGCAGCTGCAGAAAAAGAATTGCCAACGGTTGTTGAATATGGAGAAGCTGCCTTTTATGGTCCTAAACTGGATTTCATGGTACAAGATGCGATCGGTAGAGAATGGCAACTTGGCACAATTCAGGTGGATTACAACTTACCAGAACGCTTTGAATTAGAGTATACAGGTTCTGACAATCAAAAGCACCGACCAGTAATGATTCACCGTGCCCCATTTGGTTCAATGGAACGTTTTGTAGCAGTTCTATTGGAACATTGTGCTGGTGACTTCCCGTTGTGGTTGTCCACAGAACAATTTGCGATTCTGCCAATCTCTGAGAAATTCAATGAGTACGCAGAAAAACTTTCAGATTTGCTAAATAATTACGATATTCGCGGCTTTGTTGATGACCGTAACGAAAAGATTGGTAAGAAAATCCGAGATGCGGAACTTAAGAAAACGCCTTTCATGTTGATTGTAGGAGAGAAAGAAGCGGAAAACACTCAAGTATCTGTTCGCCAGCGTGGGGTTGGTGATCTTGGATCCATGACGATAGATGATTTTGCTTCCTTGGTTCAAAAAACGATCGATGATGAGTTGGCAACAAATGTTTAATTAATTGAATGAGAAAAAACACTAAAAAACCTTTTGTAAGAAGAGAGGAAACGGAACAACACAAAATCAATGAAAAGATTTTGTCACGTGAAATTCGTCTTGTGATCGAAGGAGAAGAACCAAAAGTCATGACAACTTCTGACGCTATTAGATTGGCTGAAGAACAAGAGCTTGACCTTGTTGAAATCTCTCCAAATGCCGTGCCGCCGGTATGTAAGATCATGGACTACAGGAAGTTCCTTTACAATCAGAAAAGAAAGCAGAAGGAGCTGAAAGCGAAGCAAAGCAAAGTTGTTTTAAAAGAAGTTCGATTTGGCCCCAACACGGATGACCACGATTTCAACTTTAAACTAGCTCATGCACGCAAGTTTTTGGAAGAAGGGAACAAAGTGAAAGCATATGTGTTTTTCCG
>JBKDKG010000082.1:0-16135 GCA_046345095.1 Flavobacteriia bacterium
TGCATGTCCGGAAATATACCATCTAAAACCGAGACCGATTCCATGATAAACAAAAATAAATACGACAAGAAATGAAAAGAAAAGTGCTAAATACCTAAAAATTTTATCTGCTTTTTGAGTAGGCTTTTTGAAAATACGAACGAAAAATAGCAGTAGCAACAAGAATCCAAATGCCATGTAACTGCGGTAAGTGTTTTTAAAGATCCCCATCTTGTTGTTGCTCACTTCCAGCTTCACTTTATTTTCTGAAGGCACAACTTTTATACCCGCAATTCTTTGAAACTTTTTTAGGTCAATTAACAGATCATCAACCTGCCCATATTTATTATTTTTTGCTGCTTCATCCAAACCAGAAATATAGCGCAAGGCCAGGCCAGAAGAAAGCGAATCTAGCTGTAACAACTCCATTGACAATGGCACAAACCACTTGTTGTTAGGCTCATTGACAACTGGAATGATTTTCATGTATTGCCAATTAAAGATAGACTGTACAACCTGAAATTTCTCTACTAGTTTGATCAATTTCTTATCGTATTCGTCTCTTTTAGATTCTAATTTTTGATGCGCACTGTTATAGTCCCTCATTAATTTAAATTGACCTGTTGCATCTGCCAATTCATTGTAAGATGCATATTCTCCTGATTTCAATTTGTCCCGTAAATTCGATGAAACCTGAATCACTTTCACATCCATCCAATGCTGAGGATACATGTGCATGCTCATGATTGTCTGAATAGCATTCTTTCCTTCAAATTTGTTGTCTCGATAAATCTTTCTTAATAATTGATCACAAAGTGTGTGCATTGGAATAATCCTGCCTTGAAAATCTTGAACCAGAAGCGTTGAGAGTTGATCTGAATGTTCCTCCGACATGAACCTAAACACCGGTTTTTGAGCTTTGGCTTGTGCATGAGCATGTCCTTTGTGATCCGACTCTGCGCGACTCATTCCAGGTAAAGAAAAACAAAGAACCAAAAGCACCATTGTCCCCAACTTTACTCTTTTTTCTCTTGATTTTTTCAACTTATCATTGAGATCTCTAAATCTACTTATCGGTGCAAAAAGAGAAAGAATCATGCCTATAGCTAATAACAAGTACCCCAGATAAGTAATGTTGGTTCCCCACCAATCGTGGTTTACGCTTAACCTAGTTCCTTCTTCGTTTTGAGGAGTTGATGGATTGTCTAAGTCATAACTCGATTGAAAGAATCGATACCCTTTGTAATCCATTACATGATTCATGAATATTGTTTGATCCTTCGAGTAATTATCTTTCAAATCTATGATTGATACATCACTTTCAAATGAAGATGCCGTTTCTGAGCCTGGATATTTTTCCAATCTAAAATCTTTACAACCGATGTAAAAGGGCATTTCAATTCTTGTTGAACCATATTCCATTTGATATGTCAAACCATTTAGGCTAAAAACTTCTGCATCTGGGATTTGCCCCATACCCCCTTTTAAGTTAACAAGTTTTGAGAATTTACCATCCGTCACTTTCACTGTTAAATAATCTGTCCCAACATTTCTACGTCCTGAAGGAAGCAACATTCTTTTCGCGTGATCAATTTTTCTTTTCAATACAATTTGCTGTCCTCCTACCTGATAAAGCGTTTCAATTTGAAAAGGAACAGTTGTTTCAGATGGCACCTTCACAAACATTGAATCAGGAACTTCTAAACCACTCTGTCTGTATTTACGCATTTCAGTCATTGGCAAATAGCGCAAAGGTTCCTTGGAACGAATCATTATTTTTGCTCCTTGCTTTGAAATTAAAATTCCAGGCATCGCATCTTTTTTTTCAAATGAAATTGCAACATCTCCTGACATCATAAAATCACCTTCAGACAAATAATTCGAACGCATACCTTCTGTTACCAAGTCGAGCGTGACGCCCTGAATTGAATCATTGACCACCACCGAGTCAACCATCTTTTTTTGAAAGTTTACATATTCAATTTTTATCGGGGTTTTATGGTTGGGGAAATCGACATCAATACCAAAATCATTGTTACATTCTTCTGACATGAATTTCTTTTCTGCATAAGTATATTGCAATTTCCCGTCATTAATCTTGAACCAGAGATGCGGATCAGATGAGTAAATAAAATTGGATCGTTGCCCTTCTCCAATAATCATGAGTCCTTCAAAGCTTACAAATCGTGTTACGGCCGCACCGATTATTATAACAATAAACGAAAGGTGAAAAGTCAACATTGCAATCTTCTCTCGTTGCAGCATTTTATATTTAAAAATGTTCGCAATAAGATTCATTGATAAATAAACTAAAAGCACCTCAAACCAAAGTGCATTATAGATTTTGATTTTTGCAGTCTGTATGTCGTAGGCTGATTCATAGAATGTTGCCATCGCTATTGCAGACAAAAAAACAAAGAGCGCAACGGTCATCATGCGCATTGAAAAGAAAGACCTTGAAAAATTTTCCATTCTTCTAAAGGATTTAGGCCACAAAAATACACAATGAAGACGGCATTTGTTTGCATCAACTCAATATTCTTTCCATGAAGTATCTGGATCACTCGCAGAAATTGAAGTAACGACAGTTGAAGAATTTTCTCAAAACTCAATTCAAGCGATAAATTCGGTCTCAGATCAAAACAAATTAGTTCACCTAGTAATAACATTCAAAAAACAAACAACAATGAGCACAATTTTGAGAAGAGACGGATTATTTCCAGCACCAAGTTTGGCACCTTCCTTCGACCTCCTAGTCGATGACTTTTTCAACCGTGACCTTTTAGGATACAACGACCGCAATTTCCCTGCAATTGGAAGCAGAATTCCATCTGCAAACATTGAGGAAACGCCTAAATCATTTAAAATTGAATTAGCCGCACCGGGATTGAGAAAAGAAGACTTCAATGTCGAACTGAAAAACAACATTCTCACCATTGCATCTGAAAAAGAGGAGTCTTCGGAAGAAAAAGATGAGGAAGGACGCATTCGCCGCAAGGAGTTTAATTTTTCCTCATTTCAACGATCATTTACCTTACCTGAAACCGCGAACGAAGAGAAAATCGAAGCCACCTACAAAGATGGTATACTTCATCTTGAAGTTGCCAAAAAACACACCGATTCACCAAAGTCTGCTAAGAAAATCGACATCAAATAAGATTTCGAATTGATTTGCCGACCGAATCGGTTGTGTTGGAAGAGCCCGGATCACCGGGCTCTTTTTTTATATAACCTGAGTTCGATTATAAAAATTGGTCTCAGATTAATATTGTCCGGTAGAAAGAAGCACTAAGGTACAAGCTTCAGTTGCTTCAATACCCCGCTCCTCTAGCATGGATTCAAATTCTTTGTTTTCTGTCCCTGGATTAAAAATTACTCGTTCAGGACGAAGAGAGATTATTTTATCATAAAGTTCTAACTGCAGCGTCGGATTAATGTACAAAGTAATGGTATGTGGTTGCCAGTTTTCATTCCATTCGGTGGCAATTTCAAAGCCATCTACTTCTCCTTTTCTTTTGCCAAAAGCCAGCACTTCGTAACCAAAATGGTGGAGCATTTTTATGGCTTTGTTAGAATAACGATCAGGATTCTCACTTGCGCCTATAACGAGAGTTGGTATCATTGAAACATTGTTTTTTTGAAAATTAATCAATTTGATTTCATTTAAACATTTTATGTAACAAAACTATTTTATCTACTTTTGTGGCAAAATAACAAGCAAAAGATTGAAAAAATTCCTTTTATATGTCATGCTTGTTGCGGTTGTTCTTCAGGGAATAAATCGTTGGGCTGTCTATATTCAATTTCAATTGAACAAGGAGTTTATTGCTAAAAATTTGTGCGTCAAGAAAGCAATTAAAAACAATTGTTGTCAAGGATCTTGTCAACTCAGTAAACGTCTGGGTGAAGAAAAAAATCCAAAGAACAAGTCTAGTCAAACACAACCCAAAGAAGAACAGGAACAGGTACTGTATTTGCAAAACATTCTACCATTTTTAAAGGTAATTGCAACTGATGATCAAATTAATCATTCGTTTTTCTATTCAATATCTTTCACAGAAGTAGAGATAAAACCACTTTTCCATCCGCCCGCATTAATAAGTTAAACCAATTTACAAAAGGAACTTCGGTTTACTGTTATTTAACTTATTAAAAAAAAAAATGAAAAAAGTCATTACCCTGTGCATGGGAATGCTATGCTTTGGCATGCATGCACAACAAGTTCAATGCATCGTTCTTGATGCATTGACAAAAGAGCCTGTAGGGATTGTTCAGATCATAAATGTATCAACCCAACAAGTAGTTGAATCTACCAATGGAAAACTTAAAATTGATTCGAGTCAGAACGATACGTTGCTAATTAAATCAATTGGCTATTCTGAAAAACGTTTTACGGCCAGAGAAACTCCACCAGTCATCTATCTTGAGTTTACTCCAGAATTACTTCAACCTATAGTGGTTACAGCAACGCGGGGTGCTTCTAATCGTGCAAGTTCTCCTTTGGCAATAACACGATTGAATACAAAAACCATTGATGAAACAAAAGCAACCAGTGTTTATGAGTTAATCAATAAAACGCCGGGTGTAAACATGGTTAATCTAGGGCAAGAACAGCACATGATGTCAATTCGTCAACCAATTAACACCAATGCCTATTTTTTATACCTCGAGGATGGTATTCCAATTCGACCTTTGGGTGTATTTAATCACAACGCATTACTAGAGTTAAATCAATTCAACCTGAATGCTTTAGAGGTCGTTAAAGGACCTGTTTCATCCATTTATGGAGCTGAAGCTATTGGGGGTGCCGTGAACTTCATAACATCAAAAGGATCTGCAATTCCAACAGCCAAATTTGGTGTACAGTTTGATCAATGGGGATACAAACGTGTTCACTTCGGAGCCGGAGGTCAAGTTGGGAAATTGAGTATCTATGCTGGTGGTTTAATTAGTCAACAAACTAATTCTTGGCTAACATTCTCAGATTATAAAAAACAATCCTATAACTTGAGGCTCGATTACCAACTGTCAGATAAAACGACCTTAACTCTTTCTTCTACCCTCAATGATTATTATTCGGACATGACAGGGAGCGTTGATTCATTGGCCTTCTTTAATGAATCGTACACAAGTACAACCGATTTTACATACAGAAGTAGTAAGGCCATGCGAACGCGTTTTACAGCAGAGCATAACTGGAATAAAAAGTCGCATACTACATTTACTGCTTTCCAGAGAAAAAATGAAATGGGTCAGAATCCAACGTATGCGATTCGTTGGTTGTCGAAAAGTCCAACAGCAACGGGACAGATCAACTTAAATAGCTTTCAAAGCTATGGCGCAATAATGCAACATACACAAGATTTTAAATTCTTGAAGAGTCAATTGATTGTTGGTGCGACATACGATTATTCGCCAAATGATTATTGGGCATATCAGTTGGATCTGTTCACTGAGCTAAGACCTGACAGCCTAAGTGTAATTAAATATACAATCGATCGTGAACGTCCTGATATCAAATTAGCCGATTACAATGCAATCATTCAAAATGCATCTGGGTATTTGCAATATATGTTTGAGCCAATTAAAAGAATGAAGGTTACTTTGGGCGGCAGATATGACCTCATGGCATTCACCTATTCTAACGTTTTGGGTAATACCTCAGGTAAAAAAGCGTTTACAAATTTTACACCTAAATTAGGTGCAACTTATGCCCTAAATTCGAAGAGCGGTGTTTATGTGAATTATGCAAAAGGATTTTCGCCACCGGGGTTAACTGCGATTTTCCGAGCAAAACCAAATACAAATCCAGTTGAATTCTATACCAATTTAACACCAGCTTATTTTGACAATTATGAAGTTGGGGGTTGGTTGTCACTTGCCAAGAACAAAATATTGATTGATTTATCAGTTTACAAAATGAATGGTCGAAATGAGTTGCTCGGAATTAGACAGCCAGACAATTCAACAGACTTTCAAAGTGCTGGTAAAACAGTACATCAAGGTGTCGAGTTCGCATTGTCAGCGCGTCCTTTTAAATCTGTAGCCTTCAGATTCGGAGGCACATACGCAGAACATAAATTTGTGGACTTTGTGGTCAGTGAAAAAGCAAGCGATGTTATTAAGAACTACAATGGCTATGATATGCCTGGAGCACCGAAATGGATATGGAATTCGGAATTGAGTTACTATCCTAAATTTATTAAAAACTTTAGAGTTTCAGCTGAATGGCAGCATGTTTCAGCATACTATCAAAATCAGATTAATTCTGTTGCGTATGAAGGATACGATTTGGTAAATGCACGATTCGGATATACATGGAAAGGTATTGAAGTTTTCACCAATGTAATGAACTTATTTGATGAATTGTATGCTACGAATGTCACTCGTGGCAATCGTTCAACCGATCGCTCAGCCTATACACCAGCTGCACCGAGAACGTTTGTTATTGGACTTCAATATAATTTTTCAGCTAAAAAATAATCAGTTCACCGAGGCTGGCTTTCGGGTCAGCCTCTTTTTTCAAACAATATGTTAAAGAAATACAGCTATTCAATACACAAACGGCTTGCTTGGATTGTATTCATTCCTACACTGCTCTGGGCATTATCGGGTATAATGCATCCGTTTATGTCGCATTGGTTTAAAACAAGATTACCCCAAGATGAATACAAGTCTGAAAAAGTTCATGCAAATCTAACTGCTACTGAATTTCATCACCTTCTAAAAATAAATGGCATTGATGAGTTTAATGATCTCCATGTGGTCACTTTTCATGGTAAAAGTTATGCGCAAATATTGGATGAAAAAGGAATAATTTATATTGATATAAATACCGGTAAACGGATCAAAAAAAGTGACGAAAACTATGCTCAACATATAGCACGTTACATTACAAAAGACTTGGAAAACCCAGTTAAGCTTACCAAAATAACCGCGTTTACATCAGAGTATAAATCAGTTAACAAGTATTTACCTGTTTACAAAGTTCAGTTCGATCGCCCAGATCAAATGGACATATATGTGTCAACTGCTGAAAGTAAATTCATCACATTCAACGACCTCAAAAGAAAAACATTTATCCATATTTTTTCTTGGTTTCACACGTGGGACTTTTTAAACTTCCTACCAAGCGTGGTGACTATCAGTTTGATGCTTGCTGTGCTGTTAATTTTATTTCTTACAGCTGTTTCAGGGCTATTGATCTATGGATTTTTTTATACTGTCTTTAAAAAGATAGAACCCACCAAGAGAGACAAATACCGAGTACGACATCGAGTTCTTGGTCTCTCGTTTAGCTTCTTTGTTTTTACATTCGCGTTATCTGGAGCATTCCATGTCTGGATGAAATTTAATCCTAAAAGCAGTGAGGCAAATGTATTGAAAGATCGTTTTTCAAGTGAAGAACTTCAAAGTACATCCACATTCAATTTAGCAAGTTTAAATGGTTTTGGACTGGTTCATATTGCGAACAAGATTTACGCACAGCACCTCGACACCAATGACCTAAAGTACCGTTATATAGATTTGAAAAATGGCAAGGAGTTAAAAGATGGACATCAGTTTTATTCCCTTCAGTTGCTAAATAAGTTTAGAGATCTAAAAAATCAACGTTCAACAGTCGCATCAATTACTTGGACAACTGAATTCACAAATGAATATGGTTTCATCAACAAGTATTTACCAGTGATGCGCTACGAATTCAATGATGCAGATAGAACTACTTACTACATCGATCCTGCCGCTCAAAAGTTAACAGCTGAAATAAAGCAACTTGACCGATACGAAGGATTTTCCTTTGCTTTTTTGCATAAATTTCACTTCTTGGATACCTTAGGAAAGAATTTTCGTGATGCAACACTCGTCTTCTTTGCTCTCGGCATTTCACTTACTACCTTCTTGGGAATTAGGATGTTAAAAAGGAAAAAAATCGACTCGTAAAGACTGTTTGATTCTTTTGAACAAAGTCAAATAAATGAAAATATAGAATTTTTGTTTCGCCAAAAAATCTGACATGAATGAAAAATGGAGTCAGTATAATTAACTGACTCCATTTTCTAATTGTAACCATTCGCTATTATTCCTAATCTAATTTCTAGCAAGAAATTCATTAACATTTTCTTTGATACGATTTTCAATATCTGAAGTATCTGCTGGTACAAATTGTTTTCCAGTGATACGCTCATACAATTCAATGTATCTCTCAGTAACTGTTTTCACAAAATCATCAGGCATAATGGGCATTTGCTGACCTTCCAATCCTTGAAACCCATTCTCTATTAGCCACTGACGCACAAATTCTTTTGACAATTGTTTTTGTGGCTCGTCGTTATCCTGACGTTCTTGATACCCATCTGCATAAAAATAACGCGAAGAATCAGGCGTGTGGATCTCATCAATAAGAATCACTTCGCCTTTTCTCATCCCAAATTCATATTTCGTATCAACAAGAATCAACCCTCTTTCTGCAGCCATTTCCGTTCCCCTTTGAAAAAGAGCACGCGTGTAATTCTCCATTTGAATGTAAATTGCTTCGGGAACAATGCCTTTTGCTAAAATATCTTCACGAGAAATATCTTCATCATGGCCTTCTTCAGCTTTTGTTGCTGGCGTAATTATTGGCTCCGGAAAACGATCATTTTCTTTCATTCCTTCAGGCAAAGTCACCCCGCACAAAACACGCTTCCCTGCCTTGTATTCGCGAGCTGAATGCCCCGCTAAATAGCCACGAATAACCATTTCTACTCGTATTGGCTCACAAGCATACCCAACTGCAACAGATGGATCTGGTGTTCCAATCAACCAATTTGGAACTATATCCTTGGTTGCATCTAAAAACATTGTCGCTACCTGATTCAACACCTGACCTTTGTGCGGAATACCTTTTGGAAGAATATGATCAAAAGCTGAAATTCTGTCTGATGCAACCATTACCAACACTTCATTATCCAACGTGTAAACGTCCCTTACCTTCCCCTTGTACACCTGTTTTTGTCCAGGAAATTCAAAATCAGTTTTTATTATTGCGTTGCTCATACTTTTATTTTTATCTTTTTTTGGATAATAAAATATTACACCATTAATCTTTCTTCCTTACTTTTTGCGAATTATTTTCCGCGTCTTCTTTGTCTAATTTAGCTTGCTTTTCAGCGGCCTCTACTTTATCAAAGGCTTCAATAATTTTTTTCACCAAACTGTGACGGATAACATCACTTTGACCCAATCGAACCACACCAATTCCTTCTACATCCTTTAAGACGTCCAAAGCATAAGCTAGACCAGATCTTTGCCTAGTCGGCAAGTCAATTTGAGACATGTCGCCAGTGATTACAAATTTAGCTGTCATTCCCATTCTGGTTAAAAACATCTTCATTTGCATCGTTGTCGTATTCTGCGCTTCATCCAAAATAACGAAAGCTTTATCGAGCGTACGACCACGCATAAAAGCCAAAGGCGCAATCTCAATGATTCCAAATTCAATCATATCTGCCAACTTCTCTGGTGGAATCATGTCACGAAGAGCGTCGTACAAAGGCATTAAATAAGGATCTAACTTTTCCTTCAAATCTCCAGGTAAAAAACCTAAATTCTCACCTGCCTCGACAGCTGGACGTGTTAGAACAATGCGTTTTATTTCTTTCGCTTTCAATGCCTTTACGGCTAGAGCAACAGCCGTATAAGTCTTACCTGTACCAGCAGGTCCAACAGCGAAAACCATATCATTTTCTTGAACTGACTGAACCAATTTCTTTTGATTCAAGGTCCGTGCCTTGATCTTAACGCCCTGGTTACCATGCACGAGCGTTTCGGAGCCATCATCAGTAGAGATCATTCTTGCTCCATCCTCCAACATTAAATTATCAATATTGTTCTCGTTAACGGCGTTGTATTTATGGTAATGTTTGACGACTAGATCAAACTTTCTTTCGAATTCATCAATCAGTTCTTCTTCACCTGCAACAGTCAGAATTGTGTCACGTGCTACAATCTTCAATTTCGGAAAGAAACTCTTAATGTGTTTCAGGTTAGAATTGTTCACACCAAACAACTCTGCGGGATTTATCCCTATTATTTCGATCTTTTTCTCTTGCAAGCTATTAATTTGTTTGTCGTTTGACTGAAAAATTCACGATTAAGCTTATTTTTGGGGCAAAATTAGGAAAATAATCTGCTCCAAAAGCAACGTTCCAACCCACATGCAAATAATTACATTGACAACAGATATGGGTGAGCGAGACCACTATGTGGCTTCGTTGAAAGGAACTATTACAAAACTTTGTCCAGACGCTCGTATTGTGGACATTTCTCATGCTGTAAAGCCATTCGACACTGCTGAAGCAGCTTATCATTTAGCTGCGTGCTTCGCGGATTTTCCTGAAGGAACGGTGCATGTTGTTGGTGTAGACAGTGAACCAATGATCAATTTTAGTGGGTCAGAGGGTTCTTTTCCATCCGTAATGAAATACAAAGGGCACTATTTCGTCTGCAACGACAACGGATTTTTTGGTTCTCTTGTTCAGGAAAACGAGTACGAAGGATTTTGGAGACTTGATGATGTATTGTCGCGTATGGAATCTTTCAAATTTCCAACCAAAAACATGCTCATTCCTGCAGCTTGCCAAATCTTAAATGGTGATGCAATTGAAAGTTTTTGTTCTCCTTTCGGATCTTTTAAGAAAGCTTTTGCACTTACTGCAGTTATTGAGACCAACCTCATCAAAGGAAATGTTGTGCACATTGATAATTTCGGAAATTTGATCACAAATGTTCATACAACATTGTTTGAGCGATTTGGAAAAGAAACACCATTCACAATCTACTACCGAAACAAAGATTATCATATTGACGAGATCTCTCCTACTTACAACGCTGCACCTCCAGGTGAAAAAGTTGCCGTTTTCAACAGCAATGGATTTCTTGAAATTGCAATTAATAGAGGCGCAAATGGCGGAACAGGCGGCGCAGATAAATTATTCGGAATACGGGTCGGTGACGTTATTCGTATTGAATTTACTCCAAGAGGCTCTCACTCAACCATTGAATCTTTGTTCAAATGATCATCCGTATCGTTAAACTTCAGTTTCAAGAAAACAGGATAAATGAATTTCTTGATTTTTTTGAAACAGTAAAATTTCAGATTAATGCTTTTCCAGGATGCCAAGGCATGAAATTACTGCGCGATATAACTGAGCCCTCTATCGTCATGACTTACAGTCATTGGGACAATGAAGCAGCGTTAAATTCCTACCGTGATTCCGAACTCTTCGGAAGTGTTTGGCCGAAAATAAAACCTTGGTTTGATGCCAGACCCGAAGCATGGAGTGTCATTGAACACTTTAATGGGTTTGATAATTAAGCAGATTCAAATTTCAAAAAAAAATAATTATTGTTAGCAGTTAAGATATTAAGACTAACTTTACCTCAAAATTAATACAATACAAAATGAGTAAAGGAGTTGTAAAATTCTTTAATGAAACGAAAGGATTCGGATTCATTATTGATGAAGAGTCTAAAAAAGAGTACTTCGTTCACGTATCTGGTTTGGTTGACAAAATCAAAGAGCACGATGAGGTTGAATTCAACATCGAAGAAGGAAGGAAAGGATTGAATGCAGTGAATGTTAAGTTAGCATAACGATATATTTCTCAATTAATTCTTAAAAGTCCTGCCGTATGGCGGGACTTTTTCGTTTATGAGAATTCATTTAAGAAGGTTATTAACTTTTGACTTGTGTAAACTTTCATCTTTGAATCGAAAAGTCACTCATCTGATTCAGGAAGAAATCTTAATTTTGCACGCAACAAACAACTGTATTAATGAGAGCATTGTATTTTAAGGAAATTAAAAGTTTCCTTAGTTCAATTATCGGATACATCTTCATCCTGATTTACCTGATTGCATCCGGACTTTTTCACTGGATTATTTCGTACAACACCAATTTGTTGGAAGGAACAGAAGCTGATTTGATTCCATTTTTTAATTTATCTCCAATCATCTTTCTTATTTTAATTCCCGCAATCACCATGCGTTCAATTGCGGAAGAACGAAGAACAGGGACAATAGAATTATTATTTACAAGACCGATTTCTGACTTAAAAATATTACTTGCAAAATACTTTGCGGGAGTAACACTTTTGGTCATTGCCCTTGTTCCAACTATTATTTATTACATCTCAATGTATTATTTAGGAAGTCCGGTTGGTGTAATTGATAGCGGGGCAACCTTCACATCCTATTTAGGATTGATCTTAATGGGTGCTGCATTTGTTGCCATTGGAATATTCGCGTCATCCTTGACCAGCAGTCAAATTGTTGCTTTTATACTATCAATGTTCCTTTGTTGGATTTTCTATGATGGCCTAAAATTGCTAGGGTCATTCAACTTGATGGGGAAATTTGATTTTGTCGTTCAGTACATTAGCTTATCATTTCACTACGACGCAATCAAACGCGGTGTTGTGGATACAAGTGATATCATCTATTTCATTTCGATCATCAGTCTGTTCATTTTTGCAGCATTGACAGTCATCAAAACCCTAAAAAAGTAAACCATGGCCGATAAGAAAATTGCAAAAGGACTATTCAATTGGTCATTTTTAGGCCTCTTCATTGCAGGAATCATCTTATTAAATGTGATTGCATCTTTGCTTTACCGTCGAATCGATATGACTGAAGACGGTCGCTATTCACTCTCTAAAGGTACGATTGCATTTCTTGAAAATAAATCCAACTTTGAAAACCGCTTAAACCTGAAGATTTATCTCGAAGGTAATCTGCCAGCTGAACTGAAACATTTTCGCAATACACTTGAGGACAAACTAAAGGAATTCAAGCAATATGCTGGCGATCGAATTGAGTACCAATTTATTGACCCAAACGCTGGGACAGAAGCTGAAAAACAGGATCTCTACCGAACGATCTATGCCAACGAAAAAGGCATTCTTCCCATGGAGCTAGTGTACATGAAAGATGGTGAACAGAGCAAAATAATGATTTGGCCGGGAGCAGAAATCGATTACGGTGGTTCAACGGTACAAACAGTGCAGTTTCTTCCAGGATCAACAGTTCGAAAGCCCTATAACCTTGATGGCATTACAGACCTCATCAACAATTCCATTAACAACCTTGAGTATATTCTGATAAGCTCTTTGCGGAGAGCCACTGAACAAAGCAAACCACGCATCGCTTTCTTGCAGGGTCATGGCGAACTCACTTACGCTCAAACACAGAGAGCAAGAGCTTTGATTGCGCCCTATTTTGCAATTGCAGATGTTACAATCAATGATTCAATAGCAGCGCTAAACAATGTGGATGGTTTAGTTATTGCACGACCAACAAAACCATTTTCAGACAAAGAACTTTATATCATTGATCAATTCGTAATGCGAGGAGGTCGATTGATGTGTTTTCTTGATGCACTCTACCTCAACGAAGACTCCTTGAATACAAAAGGAATGACACATTCAATTCGCATGCAGACAGGCCTAGAAAGAATGCTATTTGATTACGGATTGAAATTAAACGACAATTATATAGTTGACGTGCGTTGCGCTCCGAAGGCTGTTCCATTTGCCAAACAATCTTTGATTCCATGGTTCTTTCATGTAATGGCATCTCCTACAAAACATCCCATTTCAAGAAACCTCGAACCTGTTTCACTGAAATATGCGAATGAAATCCAATTTGTAGGGAGTAGTAAAAACACCTTGTCACCTGTCTTAACTTCTTCAAGCAACTCAAATGTGACAGGACTTGCGCCACTTGTGAATCTTGGCATGCCACTCAATTATGGTAAAAACCCTGAGCTGATTGCAAATCCAGATGATGAGATCAACAAGCGTTGCCTTGCAGGTGTCGCTGAAGGTTATTTTGAGTCGCACTTCAAAAATAGAATTGTAGATGAATTTGCAAACAATCCAATTGCCAAATACCAAGAGAAAAGCAGTAAAGAAGGTAAAGTTTTCTTGATTGGAAATGGTCGATTCATTGCTAACAATTATGATTCTATGCCTGCAAGAGATGGCAAAGGCTTTATGTATCGGCCAACGGAATTCAATGATTTAAGAATGGATCCTGAATTAGCACAACTTGGAATACCCATTTATTTTGGAAATCAAGAATTCTTTCAAAATCTTGCAGATTATATGATGGGTGAAAATTCCGTTCTTGATATTCGCAGTCGACAAATTGATATTCACGCGATTGACAAAGAGAAAATCAAACAAGATGCGAAATTTTATAAAACAATCAATTTGTTAGTTCCCGTCCTGCTCGTGCTCCTTTTTGCATTAATCATGGGCTATCTTCGAAAAAATCGTTACGCAAAGAATCGCTAAATGAAAAAAATTATTCTTCTCATTGTCTCTATCGCCGTTATCGGAATTTTAGGTTGGTATGCGTCATCTTTAATGAAAACAAAAGGGAAATCAGATACAGAATTAATTGATTTCAGCATTGAAGACACAACTGCCATAGACAAGTTCATTATTACAGATGCCTTTTCAAACAAAATTGAAATTATCAAAAATGGAAGTGAATGGACGGAAAGTGACGGTTCATGTGTGACACAAGAAAACGTTCACTTCATACTTGACGCTTTTAAAAATATTGAATTCAAGGGCTATTTAAAAGAAAAATCTCAAGAACAGTTCACTAAACTAATGGCTTCTCAGCACATAAAAGTAGAGATTTACGAGAATGGCGACTGGACAAAAACCTGGTACATTGGTCCGGCTGCACAGGATCACTATGGTCAAATAATGCTGCTTGATTCTTATGATTATGGAAAAAGTTCGAAGCCCGTTATGATGAAAATTAAAGGCTTGAATGGCATCATTGAACCACGATTCTTTGCTGACAGAAGAAAATGGATGTGCACCCGAATTTTTGCTGTTCCTCGAGAAAAAATCAAAAAGGTAGCAGTGACTTATTACGATGAACCTTCTTTAAGTTTTTCAGTAACACAGGACGGAAACAGACTCAATGTTTATCAACAAGCCAGGAAATTACAAAATGTTGACACGGCAATGATTTATCGTTATCTAAACGCATACAAAAAAATTCATTTTGACCTTGCCAACTTTGAATTGACAGAAAAACAAATTGACAGTATGCAGCGCACCACTCCTTTTGCGACGCTTTCTCTTACAGAAACATCAAATAAAACAACAAAATTAAAGATGTACCGCATTAAGTCAGATGACCATCAAGTCAATGAATTTGGCGATGTTGTGAACATCGACATGAATAAATTCTGGTGCCAATTACCGAATGGACAGATGGTAAAATGCCAGTATTTTGTTTTCAATCCTTTGTTGTTGGGTCATGTTTATTTCCCTATGGATCTTTCAAAAAGGAAGATTTCCAAATAAATAAAAACAAGTCAACTAACTGTTGAAAATTGTTGATAAATACTTAAAAAAATGAGCGTTAAAAAAGGTCCGTTTGAGCCTCATTCATTAGATTTGATTTAAATTTTAGAGTAAATGAATTTCATTGTTTCAAGTTCTACGTTATTAAAGCATTTACAGAGTATTTCTGGGGTGCTAAGCACTAGCAATACACTGCCTATTTTAGATAATTTTCTTTTTGAAATTGGTGAGGGACAGTTGACAGTTTCGGCTTCGGACTTAGAGACCACTATGCGAACAACTTTAGAGGTAGAGGCAAACGAAGCTGGTAAAATTGCAATTCCGGCAAAACTTTTACTTGACGTACTTAAAAATTTACCCGATCAACCGTGCACTTTCCTTGTTGACAAAACTAATTTCGCTGTAGAAATTGCCTATGACAATGGGAAATCAAAAATGGTCGGTTACAATGGCGATGATTTTCCAAGAATTCCTGGGATTGAAAATGCAAATACGATAAAAGTTTCTGGTGAAATTGTATCCAAAGCGATTAATAAAACACTTTTTGCAACCGGAAATGACGAGTTAAGACCAGTTATGAGTGGTGTTTTTTGCCAATTCAGTCCACAAGACATCATTTTTGTTGCCACAGACGCTCACAAGTTGGTGCGCTACAGAAGAACGGATTCGCAAGCAACTGGAAGTTCGGCTTTCATTTTACCTAAAAAACCTTTGAACCTTCTGAAATCAAACTTGAGCGGAAGTGAAGAGGTCTTAATTGAATACATTGAATCAAATGACTTTTT
>JBKDKG010000083.1:0-3307 GCA_046345095.1 Flavobacteriia bacterium
ATTAAAGAATTAGCGATGGATTAATTGCAAAAAATAATCTTTTTATACCTAAACCAATTACTTTTGATTTCATGATTCTCGTTACAGGAGGTACTGGATTATTAGGCAGTCATTTGCTTTATCAACTTGTTCAGCAGGAGTCTGAAATTCGTGCACTTTACCGAGACGAGAAAAGATTAAAACACGTCAAAAGGCTTTTTCACTATTACAATTCGGATCAATCAGCAAGTCTATTCGACAAAATACAATGGATTAAAGGCGATATCAATAATGTAGTAGAATTAGACGAAGCAATGGACGGGGTTGATTTCGTTTATCACTGCGCGGGATTTGTTTCTTTTGAAGGAAAGGATTTCAAGAAATTGATGAAAATCAACAGAGAAGGAACGGCAAATGTTGTCAATTGCTGCATTGAACATGGAATCAAGAAATTGTGTCACGTCAGTTCAACTGCTGCGATCGGTGTCGGAAAAGATGGTTATACGACTGAAGAAACCACATGGAAAAACGGAAAAGAAACCAGTGGGTATTCCGTTTCAAAGTATTCGGCAGAAAAGGAAGTCTGGAGAGGCATTGAAGAAGGATTATCGGCTGTAATGGTTAATCCATGTGTCATCTTCGGCGCTGGATTCTGGGATGAAAGTTCACTCACAATTTTCAGAACAGTAAAAAATGGTATTCGTTTCTACACGGATGGCTGCAATAGTTTTGTTGACGCCAGAGATGTGGCTGAGATCATGATTCAATTGATGCAAAGCCCAATAGAAAGCGAACGCTTTTTGTGCACTGGGGAAAATGTAACTTTCAGAGAATTAATGACAAAAGTTGCTATTGGTCTGGGTAAACAACCTCCTTCAATAAACACTCCCAAATGGCTCGTAGGTATCGCATGGAGAATGGCACGAATTGGATCTGTTTTTAGTGGTAAAAAGCCCACTCTTACAAAAGATTCTGCAAATTCATCATTCAAGAAGATTATCTATGATTCATCAAAAATCCAAAACACTTTAAATTTCAAGTTTAAATCTTTGGATGAAACAATTGAAAATACGATTAAAGGTAGACTTGATAGAACAAAAAAAACCTGAGATTTGTTACTGAAATAAGCATGTTCAATTTAAATTTCATAAAGAACTCAAAACCAGAGAACCTTCTCATCGGGATTCTTGTTTTATTTTATTCGGTTGGAATTGTTGGAACTTCAATCCCCACTTTTCGTGATTTCTTCCTTGGTTTATCCACCTACAATTTACTTTTATCCTTTTTTGTAGCCTTTGTTGCGTTAGAATTGAAAACGCCGCGAGTTTATTTATTTATTGCGAGCTGTTATGTCATAACGATGCTCGCTGAGTGGATTGGCACGTCAACTGGTTTACTTTTTGGAAATTACTGGTATGGAAACAATCTTGATCCAAAGTTGATGGGTGTGCCGCTCATTATTGGAATCAATTGGTGGTTATTGGTTGTAGGATCGCATGCCATTTCGGGGTTTTTAAACATTAAAGGATTTTTAAAACCTATCGTTTCTGCTGGTCTTATGACACTCATGGACCTCATCATGGAGCCTGTTGCAATAAAGAGTGATTTTTGGCATTGGAAAAATGAAATTATACCTTTGTACAATTACTTTTGTTGGTTTGTTATTGCATACATTTTGCATCTTGTACTTCATCGCTTTGACAAATCAAAACCGAACAAAGTACATGCTGTGTTGTTTTTAATTATGGCTGTCTTTTTTGTTATTTTAAATTTGAATTGATATGTATTGGTGGGGCCCTCTAGTTTTGTTGTTAACTTTCTTTATCATGGAATTCATGGCTTGGGCAACGCATAAATTCGTTATGCACGGATTGATGTGGCATTTCCATTCGGATCATCATGTGGAGGAGCCTGGTTTTTTTGAGCGAAATGATGTCTTCTTCTTGATTTACGCTATTCCGTCATGGTTGTGTATCATGCTTGGAATGATGAATAACAATTACGTTGCAGTATGGATCGGTTATGGAATCGCGGCTTATGGTTTTGCATATTTTCTCATACATGATGTATTCATTCACCGAAGATTCAAATGGTTGCGTGACATCGACACACCCTATTTCATTGCCATTCGTAAAGCACACAAGGTGCACCATAAACACCAAGGGAAAGAACATGGAGAATGCTTCGGAATGCTTTGGGTGCCAAGAAAATATTACAAAGAAGCAAAACGTTCGTTTGCTCTAAAACAGAATAAGGCATGAGCCTCTATGCTTGGATTATTCTTGCAACAATTGCTGGGCCTTTAGCACTCAGCTTTGACAAAAAAGTTGCTTTTTACCGCCATTGGAAAAATCTATTTATAGCCACGTTCATTGTGGCTGTACTGTTTTTATTTTGGGATGAATATTTCACAATAAAAGGAATTTGGGGATTCAATCCAGATTACCTTCTTGGATTCTATATTGGACATTTACCCATAGAGGAAGTTTCTTTTTTTCTCGTTGTGCCGTATGCATGCTTGTTTATTTATGAAGTACTAAAAGCCTATTTTCCTAAATTTAAAAAGAATAAGATTGCTGCGATTTTTGCGTTTTATTTCGCTTTTTCAGGATTACTTTTCGGAGGATTGAACCACAACAATTGGTATACCGCAAGTGCTTGTATAATCACCGCATTATTGACCATTTATTTTTATTATGTTGATCGAAAAGTCTGGTTTGAAGATTTTACCTTTTGCTATTTAGTTAGCATGATCCCTTTTTTGATTGTCAATGGAATACTCACAGGTGCCGTTACGAAAGAACCGATTGTATGGTACAATGAATCACACATTATGGGTTCAAGAATTATCACGATACCTTTCGAAGATCTTTATTACAATTATGCCTTGTTACTCCCGATTGTGGCAATTTATGAAGTATTAAAAACAACGCGTGCTTTAAAACTGAATCAATAGAACGAATAGTTCTTAAACGAGAGTATCATAATGAAATTTGTTGCCACATCTCGCGTCAGGACATATGTTAGCAGCTTGCTCTTTTCATTGTAGATCATTTCAGTTTCAGTGATATATACACCATTACGGTAGTATTGTTTCTCTGTCAAATTTCCATGGTCGTCGTACAAATAAATACTTTCCTCAGAGGGTTTGACCTCATCCTGAATGAAGGTCTTCACAGAAGATAACAAACCCCTTTCGTTGTATCCATATTTATAGGAAGTCACGCCTGTTGTCATAATCAGCTGCTGCTTTTTTTCAGTACGATAACCCAAGCTGTTGTAATAGGTAAATTCATACATGTAGGGCAGATCATAGCTATTGTAAATG
>JBKDKG010000084.1:0-24310 GCA_046345095.1 Flavobacteriia bacterium
GCGATATTGTAAAATGCGGCAATGTATCCGAGCGCGACACTGTCATTAAACGCTTCCGAAGCAAGGTTTCGAAGCGCATAGTAAAGAAGTGGAAGTAAGTTTCTAACTCTTTTAGCACAATAGGAAATCTTTCGAGCGTATTATTTATTAAACTTTCCCTAACAACTTCGCCACGTACTTTCCGATAATATCAAATTCAAGATTCACGGTATCGCCTTCTTGTAATTGATGAAAGTTTGTGTGTTCGTAAGTATATGGAATAATACAAACAGAAAACGCTTTGTCTTTTGAATCTACTACGGTCAAACTCGTTCCATTCACAGTAATGGATCCCTTTTCAACGGTTACAAGATCTTCTGAATAACGAAAAGTGTATTTCCAGCTGCCGTTTTGATCTTCTATTGCCACGCATGTTGCGGTTGTGTCCACATGTCCCTGAACGATGTGCCCATCGAGTCTACCGTTCATGACCATGCAGCGCTCAAGGTTTACTTTCGTGCCGACCACCCAGCTTCCAAGGTTCGTTTTATTCAATGTTTCCAAGATCGCCGTCACGATGTATTCATTGTCATTTATTGCAACAACTGTAAGGCAGCAACCATTGTGTGCCACGCTTTGATCGATTTTGAGTTCATCTGTAAATACAGCTTCAATTGTAAAGTGCACGTTTTCACCTTCTTTTTCGATCGCCTTAACTACTCCTAATTGCTCAATGATTCCTGTAAACATTGTATTTTTGATTCAAAGATAGAAAAACCATTTGCTTCCTTGATTCAATCTATACAAAGATGCGTGTCTTATTGAAGATTATACTTTTTACTGCTACATGGGCAAATGCCCAGTCTCTTGACACGTTGAAAACTGATTCTTTAAAATCACCTAAGTTTCAGATGCACATTGTTGCTGATTGGTACTATGCCTATAATTCTTCAGCACCGAAAACCGATGTTATTCCATTATATGTATCGATGAATCAAAACAATCAAGTGAATAACAACTTAAGTTATATTGATTTGAAATATGAAACCAAACGTTTCAAGGCGCGTTTCATTCCAGCAATTGGCTCTTTCATGACGGCTAATTCAGCATCAGAAAAAGGAGTTTTTAAGAATGTTTTAGAAGCTAATGTTGCTGTAAAACTAAGCAAGAAAAAAGAGTTTTGGTTAGAAGGTGGCGTTTTAGGTTCTCCATACACGAATGAAAATCCGTATAGTCAAGAACATCTAACCTATACAAGAAGTTTAGCTGCTGAGTATGTTCCCTATTATCAGGCAGGATTTAAGTTTACCTATAAGCACAATCAGAAATTAAAGGGCAGCATTTATTTGCTGAATGGATGGCAGCAAATTTATGATATCAATACCAATAAGTCTATAGGAACACAGATAGAGTATAAACCGAATTCCAAGGATGTATTTAATTGGAATACCTATATCGGAAGTGAGAGATCGCTACAGAATCCAAATTATAGAACCCGGTATTTTACGGATATTTTTTGGACACATAATTTTGAAGGGGCGTTTTCATTTGCTACATGCGCATTTTATGGCCTTCAAGAAGTGGCAGGTTTGGATGGTACATTGGATGTTCGTCCCTGGGGACAAGTAAATTTTTCAGCACGGTACAGCATAAAAAGGTGGGGGTCGTTTTCAGGAAGAGTCGAATATTTTAAAGATAATCACAACACCTTAATTCAAGGTTTAAATCAGAATTTAGGATTTAATTGCCTTGGAGCCTCTATTGGATACAATAAATATCTAATCCCAGTTCTTTTATTTCGGGCAGAGTGCAAAACACTTTATTCTATAAATGGTGACATTTTCCCATCCTTGTCATCAAATTTTGGCGATAACATGGTTCTTTTTACTGTTGGATTAACAGCCATTTTTTAAAAAAGCAATCAAATTGTATAATTGAAATTATTTTTTGTTCATTTTATTAATGAGCTTAAATAACTCATATTCAGATATAAAAACGAATTTAATCGGTTGTAAACGAAAAATAATCGAATGAAATCGACAAAATACCGAATATGGTTTTTGATCCATCACAACTTTGCATCATCGAATTCGGCGATAGAACGCTGACAGTGAGATACAGATTTTTCAAACTATTAATTATTACAAACATGAATGCATTAAGAAACAAAGTGAGTTTGATTGGAAGATTGGGTGCACAGCCCGAAGTAACAACATTTGAAACAGGCAGAACACTTGCCCGATTCACCCTGGCCGTGAACGAAGCATACAAAGACAAAGATGGCAATTGGCAGGACAACACCCAATGGCATACGATCAATGCTTGGGGTCGCACTGCAGATCGAGTAAAAAAAGCGCTAAACAAAGGCCAAGAAGTGATGATCGAAGGAAAATTAGTAAATCAAACGTACGAAACGAAAGCGGGAGAGAAACGCTATTCCACGATCATTGAAGCTACTGAGTTTTTATTGCTGTCTCCAAAGAGCGAATCAACACCTAAACAATAACCTAACCTGAACCCGGGAGTCGGGTAACCGGCTCCCTCTATTAAAACTAACACAATGAATCACGTAAATCTAATAGGAAAGGTATGCTCTGCCCCTAAAGTTGTAGAGCTGCCAGATGGTAGAAAAATTGCTCAGTTTACAATGTCTACCAAAGAGATGTATTTCGATGCAACAGGCAAAACAAAATCACGCAGTAATTGGCATCGTTTGACAGCCTGGGGAAAGTGGGTTAAGATACTAGAGGAGATGTGTCAAGAGGGAATGGACCTGGCGATTGAAGGCAAATTGGTGACACGATTTTACCAGAACAGAGGAGAACGAAAATTTATCTCTGAAGTGGAAATAAATGATTTAGTAATTCTGTAATAACACAAGAAATGCAAAAAAATAAAACACACGAAGACCTCATTGCATGGCAAAAAGGTCATCAACTGACCTTGGATATTTTTCGAACGGTGAATGATGTAGATCCAATATTGTTTGAATTCATGAAGGAGTCCGCATTACGAGTTGTGTCGAAAATAGCGGAAGGTATCAGTAAGTTCGACCTGACCAATAAACTAAAAGACCTAGAGGATGCCAAGGGCGCCTCGGCTCGATTGTCTTCTCAAATTATTCTTTCAGGCCAACTGAATTACATCAGCAAAGAGTCTTCAGAACAATTGTATGCTCAGGCCCTGGAGGTATCGAAGATCATCACCGGATTGATGAAATATATTAGAAAATCAGAAAAAGTTAACTTATAAATCTACACTATGACAACGATTAGAAATCACATCACTTTGGTTGGAAACATTGGAACCAATGCTGAAGTCACAAATTTTGAAAATGGCGGAAAAGTTGCCAGATTCAATTTAGCAACCGATAAAATTTACCGATCTAACAGTGGTAAAATGAAAACTGACCGTGAATGGCATCGCATCTTCGCTTGGGGAAATTTGGCACAGTTTATTGAATCCTATGGTGAAAAAGGTAAAAAAGTTGCCATCCATGGACGCTTGGTAAACAGAACCTACCTCAGTAAAGAAGGTAAAAAACGCAATGTAACAGAAGTGGAGCTGAAGCACATTGTTGGACTGCACTAAATCTACACCTAACCTACCATTTACGTTATGCAGTAATCAAAAGGCGATCGTTCTTACGGTCGCTTTTTTGATTTTAATAATTACGATAATCATTCCAAAGTTGACTTCGAACCCCAAGCATTGGTATATAGCTCAGGCGATCGAATGCACTGTCGTATCGCAATTGATTTTCAATAAAAACATGAAGATTGGTTACCTTTTGAAGGCAATACCCCACATATAAATTGATGCGCAAACCATTGTTTCCCTTTCCTTGCCCCACAAAATGCCCATATTCGTAGGGCCTATTGGTGTATGGTTGGTAAATATCACCTCCGTAACTGAACCCATCTTTGTCAAGTCCCTGCAGAAAATAGGATGCAAATAATTTTCCTGTCCATTTTCCCTTTTGACCCTTCAATTCCCCGAGTATTTCCATGAAATTTCCGCCTAAAGGATGGGCCAATGTCATTCCTTGGTTGCCATAATTTTGTCCTGAATTTAGGTGTGCATATGTATAAGGTCGAACAGCATTGTATTCTATACGGTAGAATGTTTTAATGCCGTTGTAAGTTCCTCTCCCTTTGATTCCAACTTGTCCACCGTATTTGTTTGCCCACCAACCACTTTTTGCTTTCACTTCAGCAAGAAAAAATTCATCTAAAATGAATTGTGCATACAGTGAATGTTGCTTATATCGTGCTGTTAAACTTGCTCCAATTAGCACATTGTCTGAAGAACCCATTGAATATTCTTGCGGCCGATAAAAAACTACTGGATTCAAATATTCAGCATCATATCCCCTATTGAGCATAGTGTCTTTTGGCATAAATACGACCGTTTCGAAAATGCCGATGTTTAACCATTTTGTAGCATTGAAACTAATGTGATGCGTGGCACCATTTTTCATACGCCAACCACCCGAAGTTTGTTCTTTAAAAAACTGATAGAGTATGCTGTATTCCATGCGCCAGAATCGAGTACGAATTTGACCAAAAGGATAAGCTTTTCCATAATCACTTAGAAATAGCGAACGGTTTCCTTCTCCTATAAAATTGTGGTCGAGGCCAACTTGAAAATTGAAAATACTATTTGGTGTGTAGGACACTCTGCCGCGAATATCAGTGTATATAAAGTTGTTCGTTCGTTGGTCTAAAACATATGCTTTTGGTTGAAATAGAGAATCTGAGTTACCAATACCTTCAATAGCACAGGCCCTCAAATACCATTTGTTGTTGATTCCAGATTCTATTCCCACTCCAGCACCAGCGCGGTATTCAGCGCTTGAATTGTATCGAAATCCAAGATCGGCAAGTGCATGGACAGAAAAGTAATTAGTGGAAGTTTCTGAATTTTTAGCGCGATAATTCGTGTCTAGAAGCCGTATAACTGGCAAAACCGCGTAATGCTCACTAACCGAATTAATTCTATTGGTATCGTTTGGCATTTCTTCAAATACCAGTCCAACTTTCCCTTGTGCAGCAGCAAGAAATGGGAGTAATAAAGCAATATAGATGAGAATTCTCATTTCTTAAAAGTCATTATAGTGATTCAATATACCTGTTCTGAAACCAACGAATAATAGATTGTTGAGCTTATCATCACTTGTTTTTTCGCTGCGAACTTGCCAATTACCGAATACAGTCAAGTTCATTTTTTTATTGAAGCGATAACCCAATTCAACCTGGTTAATCACGATGTTTCCGTTCATAGGACCGCTGTTTACTGCAATTGGTAATAAACTGTTTGGAATGTATTTATTCAATGAATAATAAACTAATTTTTCATCGATATAACAGCGATTCCATTCATGATTGAGTCTAACAATTAACTCTTCAAAACCACTTCCTTTAACCGTGGCCATTGGAAGGTTATAATAGCTATAATTCATTCGCGTATTTCCGGTTTGATACATTCCTTTTGGAACATGATTGAATTCAACTTGTAATAGGAGATTTTTTTGTCCGAATAAACTGTATCTGCGATACCCAATTTGAAATCCTAATTTGGAAAGAGCTAAATTGGTTGCAGCAACTTGTCCATAAATGCGATGCCCTAATAGCGGGGTGTAATTGAAGTTTATTCCAAGTAAATGGTTCATTTCTGCTTTTGATAGCATAGCCAAGGCAGTGCCAGGAATTGGCGAATAATACAATGGGTGAACCCGTTTAGAAGTAATCGAATCTCCTCTTGACCAAATTACTCCTTCGAACAAGCTTACAGAAAACTTGTCGTTTGGACGGTAGGAAATATAATTTGCAGAAAAAGATTTGCTTTCATAATATGATTCCACCGATGAGCTAATTGGTCGACGAATAAGATTGAAAAGGCGCATTCTTAAATAGTTGAACTCCCATTTTTTAGAAAGTTTTATTACAGCTCTTACAAATGGAGCGGGCACACTGTTATCAGATAGAAGAAGGGAACGATAACCATCACCAATAAAATGAGCAGTATTTCCAGCTGAAAGGATTATGGAACGATGAGGTCTATAAATGACGTTGCCAACGGTATAAGCATAGTCGAAGCCATCGGTTTTAAACGGTTTTGTTCTTGCTGCTCCGGGAACAACAGCATTTTGCATAGAATAAGTGCCTGCACTTTGATTTGGATATAATTCACCGATAGATGAATAATAGGCAGTCTCATAGCTTGAGAATCGTGCTTGATTTTCGTAAACAGCTGTGCTAAACGAGAAACTCTTTAAAAGGTCACCTTCGATAAATATACCACGTGTATTTTGAAAAAGACGCCGGCCCGTTGTATCTGTTCTGTCTTTTCCTAATGTCAGATCAGCAACAGGAGAAATAGTCAGAAAATAATTTTCTCCTTTGAGTTCGAACAGGTGTTTTTTAAAAAGAATATTCGTCAGAGTGTAGAATTGCCTGCTTGAATCTCGAATGACTTTATTAAGATCGTACTCACTTTCAAATACAGGTAAAAAACCAGTCCCTCTATATTGATTAGAATCAGAATTGTCGAGTAAACGATCCTTAAAAAATGAATTAATTAACACTGAATTTTGTTGAGCAAAAAACAGGAATCCATGAAGTGTTATTATTAAAAAGAGTACATGTTTCATTGGTAAATAACATTAAAATCACCTGATTTTACTTTGGAGTATTGCATATTGAGATTTCCTATAAAGCATTTTTTGAGTTATTGAATATTACAACGAATTACTTAATATTCATCATCCGGTATTATGGACTATCTACAATCAGTTTATGTATTTTCAAGTTCAATGTAAAGCCCACTTAAACGCGGTTTTTATCCAAAGATAATAATTCAACCGAATGGGTATAAAAAAAGACCGACGAGCGGTCTTTTCAGTATTAATGTCTTATAATCAACTTTCTGTTTTGCGGTTTGTTTCCAGGTGATTCAATCATGATAAAGTAAACCCCATTTTTAAGATCAGAAACATCAAGAGATTTAGAACCATTGTATATTGTTTCTATGCGAACGATGTTACCAAGGGCGTCTACAATTTTTGCTGTGGCATTGTCATCATAACCAAGTGTCACATTCGTATACTCGTCTGCTGGGTTAGGACTTACGGAGAAAGTATTGGCTGGTTTAACTGGGTTTACTCCTAAGACAAAACCTATTGATACATCCACAGAATCTATATTGACTCCGCTAACAACCTCGCGAATGTAATATCTGTACAAAGCGTATCCAGCATTATTTTGATCAGGTGTTATACGCGGCTTTAATTCAGTAATAAGACCCTCTGTAGTAGTATTTGTACCATCCAAAACTGTTGGTGCAGGATAGCTTATTGAATTAGGTGTAGTATAAACATCTCCACTTGTGTTGTAGCAGAGAGGAGGCCAGCAAACTTGGTCAACCCATGTCGATGGAACGTTTATTTTCTTTCGTACAACTTGCCACTGTTTGTCAGCGCCTGTATTGTTCGTTATGTTGAAACTAACTTCGTAGATACCTCCAACTAAATCTGGAGAAGTAGGAAATAAACTTATTGAATGGACACCGCCAGCAATGTTGGGTCCAGAAGGTGGATTAGGACCTGAAGCCCCATCAGAGTCGTAACGTATGTCAATACCACTTTGTGAAATTGCTGCTAACGGAGCAATTAAAAAAGCAAGTAAATAAAGTGTAAATTTTTTCATTTTAATTTTCTTTAATCAAAACTAAGGTTTAAAGGTAAAAATAAGAAATGACATTTTCAACATCAATTGAATTCCTAGAGCCAATTTTATGCCGAAAAAACAATTTATTTATGTTAAACTTTCCTTTTAGGAATACAAGAATATATGCATTGTATTTTTGAAAATCCCAAATCTCAAGACTATCTTTGATTTCGGCATGAAGATTGAAAAGCCAGCAATTAAAAAAGAATTATGAAAAAACTAGCATTGTTATTTATTGGTTTCGCATTATCAAACAGTTTAAATGCACAAGAAGAAGCACATGTATTGGATGTGAAGAAACTTCCATCTGTACAATTGAAAGATATGGACGGAAAATCAGTCAATACCTCGGCTTTGGGCTTTGATGGGCCAGTGGTTATCAGCTTTTGGGCAACATGGTGTTCGCCATGCAAGCGGGAATTGAATACGATTCATGATTTGTATGAGAGTTGGCAGGAAGAAACGGGCGTGAATTTGGTCGCTGTTTCAATTGATGACACAAAAACATCTGCTCAAGTATCACCTTATGTGAACTCAAAAATGTGGGATTATCTTGTATTAATGGATCCGAATGGAGACTTTAAACGAGCAATGGGCGTAAACAATGTTCCCCACACTTTTTTAATTGATGCCGAAGGAAACATTGTCTATTCGCACAATAATTATGCTCCTGGGGATGAAGAAAAATTGTTCGAGGAAATTAAGAAAATTGCCAAACCAAAGTCTAAGTAAAATTAGCATTACCTGAACCTTAAACGATTAATGAAAAAACTGACTTTACTATTGCTCCTTGGTTGGAGCGCAACTTCCACGTTTGGTCAAGTTGCCCCCGGAAATTTTACCGGCAATATTGAAAGCACTTTTCAGTATTTAAACGCGGATTCACTTATTGGCGCAACTCAACCTGATTCCAAAGGTTTATTGAACACATATATGAATGTCTTTTACACGCAAGGCAATTTCAAGGCGGGTATGCGATTTGAGTCTTATTTACCAAGAATACAGGGTTATCCCGCAACTTTTGATGGTACAGGATTGGGTATGCGTTACATTGGCTATGCAAACGATTTTGTGGATGTAACATTGGGATCTATTTACGAACAATTTGGATCAGGCTTATCTTTAAGAACCTACGAAAACATGGGCTTGGGATACGATAGTCAGCTTGATGGTGTAAGAGTAAAAATAACCCCTAAAAAAGGTTTTACAGTTAAAGGAGTATATGGTTTCTTGCGATATGCATTTTTGGATAGTAGAATAGTTCATAGCGATGGGATTGTAAGAGGTGTGGATGGTGAGTTTCATCTTAATGAAGCCCTTAAAAAGTGGGAATCTAAAAAATTGGATATAACTCTTGGCGCATCGTTTGTTAGTAAATACCAAAGAGATGATAATTCAACCCTAGTTCTGCCAGAAAATGTAGGTTGCTATGGGGGAAGAATGAGAATTAAGTATGGGAAAATAGCCTTTGATGGAGAATATGTATTCAAAGGACAAGATCCTTCTGAGGATAACCTATACAACTATAACACAGGCCATGCTGCTGTTTTTAATTTAGGATACTCCCAAAAAGGATTAGGAATAATTGTTTCTGCAAAATCTGTAGATAATATGAGTTATCGGGCTGATCGAACCAAGCAACTGCAGAATGTCCTCATCAATTATTTGCCGTCATTAAATAAAACACATACTTATAATCTTGTAGCTTCATTGTATCCATATGCAACCCAGCCAGTTGGTGAAATGGCCTTCCAAGGAGAAGTTCTTTACACTATAAAAAAAGGATCAAAGCTTGGCGGAAAATATGGGACAAGTATCGACTTGAATTATTCATCTGCGTACAGGCCTATGCGCCATACATCTGATATTAATCCTCTGGATTCAACAGGTGTAACCTATACTTCCGGGCTATTTGACATAAGTGATAGTCTATATTGGAGAGATATTAATTTTAACATCACGAAAAAATTCTCAAAAAACTTTAATGTGATAGTTAGTTACTTCAATATTACATTAAATAATGACGTAGCAACGGTTACCAAAGAACAAGGTTTTATACGCTCAAATGTTTTCGTTTTGGAGACCAGCTATAAATTCAACAATAAGCAATCAATTCGAACAGAGCTTCAAACATTGTTTGTTAACCGAAGAGACAGTGTTGATGTCACAAGTCCGATCACAGGAGAAACTCAAAAAGTGGAGCGTGATTTTGCTTTTTATCATTCCGGACGACCAGTCGATAAAGGAGATTGGGTAACATTACTTATAGAATATACAATCAATTCAAGTTGGTTTGTAAGTGTAATGGATCAATATAACTTTGGAAATCCTGAAAAAGCATACCGCGAACATCACCCTTATTTAACGATTGGTTATGTGAGAGAAGCGACACGTTTAACGGTTTCTTACGGCCGTCAACGTGCAGGATTATTTTGTGTTGGTGGAGTATGTCGACCTGTGCCTGCATCAAATGGATTGACACTTTCATTTACACATAGTTTTTAATCTTTGAATTATGAAAAAACTAGTTTTTATAATTTTTTCTGGACTGTTTTTTATCTCTGTTTCATGCGACAAGGTGGACAATCCCTTTCCTCCTTCAGTTAGTATTGATTTGGACACAACTATATATCCAGGAAATTGGAGTGACTATGTTTCTAATGAATGGCCGGATTTTAGTGTTTTGTCTTTGGATGATCCAAATAGAAATGCATTAATTGAAGATTTTACAGGACATAACTGTAGTTTTTGTCCAGCCGCAGGAGAAATTGCTCATAGTATACATGAATCAAATCCAACAAGAGTTTTTGTGGCAAGTATTCATGCATCGAATACGAATGACGGTATGTCGTCATTTCAGTCACTCAATATTGGTCAAGGTTATACGGTTCAATTTTACAACAATGAAAGTTTGGAGTTGGGAGCTTACTTTGGTACAACACTTGTTAACTCTGGATTTTTTGGAAATCCTGCAGGGACCATAAACAGAACCAATGTTGCAGGGGAATATTTTTCAGGGACGGGACTCTGGCAATCCAAAGTAGATGCTGTTTTATCGGATCCTTTGAAAGTAGCAATAAAGGCTAAGGTCAATTATTTTGAATCTCCAAAGCATGGTTTTTTCTTGCACACCGAAGTTGAAAAACTTGATAATAATCTGACAAACGATTTAGCCATGGTTGTTTACATGCTCGAAGATTCATTGGTTGGTCCACAAAACGTAAGCAATGTTTATACTCCTGACTATGTACACCGTGATATTTTTAGGGGAACTATAGATAATCAACTATGGGGCAGAACCCTAACCTCTGACTTGATTCAAAACGGTAAATACTACCTTGATTACAGTGCGATTATTCCAGATCAGTTAGTGCCTCAAGGGTCCGCCTCAACGGGTTATAACGCAGAAAACATGCATGTACTCATTTGTGTTTATGATAAAGTAACTTTGGAAATTTATCAAGCGATTGAAAAACATTTTACACCTTAAAATGACAAAAAATTGAGCATTAATTGTTTTTTTCATTCAAAACTTTTAATTTAAGCCTAACCAATGCTTAAAACTATGCTTGATTTAACTAAGAAGATTCTCACGGTTGTGAGTTTTGATGCCAAGTTGTTTCAAAAGGAACTAGAAAAGGCGCTAAAATGGATCACGGATGCTGAAGAACTCAGGAAATTTAAAGAATGGTGTATAAGTGAATTCGGACTTAAATATCCGATGATTATTAAAAAGGCATTCGCTTTAGGATAAGCGAATAAAAAATGGGAGCTGTTAGGCTCCCATTTCATTTTTATTAATTTAATTACAAAGCTTTATTCAAATTCTATCATTACAGAACCTTTTTCTACTACCTGATCTGGCTGAACTAAAATAGCCTTCACCTTACCAACACCTTCTGCTTTAAGCACATTTTCCATTTTCATGGCTTCTAGCGAAAGAATTTCATCCCCGAGATTCAGTTCTTGTCCTACAGAAACAGCTATTTGAACAATTCGACCTGGCATCGGAGCAGCAAGTTCTTTCAGTTTTCTTACTTTCGGAACGTCCAATCCTAAAGCTGAAATCAAATCATCCAATTCCCCTTTCTTCTTTATTTGAAAAACACGGTGATTAATTTTCACTGTCAAAGCATTTGATTCAGTATTGTTTTCCAATAATTCTCCAAAAAACTTTTGCCCTTTGAATGTCAACGTAAAAAATTGATGATCATCCCATCGAAGCGCTGCTCCATCTGTTCCAATTACTTCTTTTCCGTCGAAATACCAATTGCGATTTGCCATTTATCAAGTATTTAATGCAAAAATAACAGAATCAGCTTCCCTTGCTGTAATTTGAGGGCGCTGTTTTGAATTTATTTATCAGTTTTGTAATCAATCAAATTAGACAAATGAGAAAAATATTATTCGTAGCGACAATCCTTTTGATGACTGCTTGCTCTAAAAAAGAAAATAGTTCTGGGAATGTCGCAGGAAATACTGGACAAAATAACTCAGTTGCTGATACGCTTCTGTCTGCAATCAATCTTGAGGTTGATCAACAAAGACCCGTCTATCGGTCCACAGAAACAGTGTTAACGGATTTAATTCACACCAAATTGGAGGTAAACTTTGATTGGCAAAAATCGAGAATGAATGGAATAGCAACAATAACTGCTAAGCCGCATTTTTATGCGTCAGACAGCTTGATTCTTGATGCGAAGGGAATGGACATCAAAAAAGTTCAAAGCGAAGGCAAAGATTTAACCTATTCATACGACAGTAGTTATTTAAGAATCAAGTTGTCCAAAATCTATTCGAGAAATGATAAGTATACAGTTGTAATTCATTATGTCGCAAAACCAGACGAACGTCAAACAGGCGGCAGTGCAGCAATTACATCAGATAAAGGCTTGTATTTTATTAATCCAAAGGGAGAAGAAAAGTCTAAAATGCCGCAGATTTGGACCCAAGGAGAGACAGAGGCAAATTCCGTTTGGTTTCCAACCATAGATTCACCAAATATGAAATCTACAGAAGAGATTTTCATTACTGTGGACAATAAATACGCAACTCTTTCAAATGGAAAGCTGATCGACTCTAAAAAGAATTCTGACGGCACACGCACAGACCATTGGAAACAAGATCTTCCACACGCACCTTATCTTTTTATGATGGGAGTTGGAGAGTTCAAGGTTGTAAAAGACAGCTATACTCGTCCAGATGGATCAAAAATGGAGGTTAATTATTACGTGGAACCCGAATGGGAAGCTTATGCAAAAGCGATTTTCGGAGAAACACCCGCTATGATAAAACATTTTTCTCAGTTGTTGGGATATGAGTATGCATGGGACAAATACCATCAGATTGTTGTGCGCGACTATGTTTCAGGAGCGATGGAGAATACGGGTGCAGTTATTTTCGGTGATTATGCTTACAAAAATGATCGGGAGTTGCTAGATGGCAATGACCAATCTACTATTGCGCACGAGTTGTTTCATCATTGGTTCGGGGATCTTGTTACCTGTGAATCGTGGTCTAATTTACCTTTAAATGAGTCTTTTGCGAATTACTCCCAGTATTTATGGGATGAACATCGTTTTGGTCTGGACGAAGCAGATTATCAAGCGGAATCAGAAGCGGATGGGTACTTCCAAAGCGCACAGGGACAAGGTTATCATGACTTGATTTGGTTTGATTACGACGACAAGGAGCAAATGTTTGATGGTCATTCTTATAATAAAGGTGGACGCATATTACATATGTTGCGCAATTACTTAGGGGACGATGCCTTTTTCAAAGGGATAAGTTTGTATTTGAACACAAATAAATTTAAGCCAGCAGAATTTCATCAGTTAAGACTGGCCTTCGAAGAAGTGAGTGGTGAAGATTTAAATTGGTTTTTCAATCAGTGGTTTTTAGGCTCGGGTCATCCTGTATTGGATGTTAGCCAAAAAATCAATCTTGAAGCGCGAACAGTCACTTTGTCTGTAAAGCAAAAGCAAAGTTTGGAGCTTTCTCCGATCTTTAAATTACCTGTTGAAATTGCTATCTTCGACGAGCAGGGTAAACACACTCAAAAAGTTGTTATAGACAAGTTGGAACAAGAATTTGTTCTGCCGTTCGTAGGAGAATTGAAATGTGTCATTTTCGATGACCAACAAATGCTTTTGGCGAAAATACGTGAAGAAAAACCATCAAACCAGTACTTTTTTCAATATTACAACGGTGTGCGTTACAAGGCGCGACGTACAGGCCTAGTATATGCTGCAAAAAGTAAGGACCCAAAAACTCAGCAACTTATCGTGGACGCCTTGAATGATAAGTTTTGGGATATTAGATTGTTGGCAATAGAAAAGGCAGTAAAATTATCAGATGAGTACAAGACGAAAGGACTTGCAATTATAAACGACTTAGCTTTAAATGACCCGAATTCTCAGGTTAGATCTTCAGCATTGAATTTCCTTACGACTAATTCGGAGTTGGCAAACTTTAAAGAGATCTTGGTAGACAGGATCACGAAAGACCAATCTTATATGGTGGTTTCAACGGCACTAAAGAATCTTGGAAAAGTAGATGCTGAACTTGCAATGAAAAGTGCAAAAAATCTTGAACAAGAGCGTTCATCGAAAATGATAGCGGGTATTGCCCAACTCTATGGTTCACAAGGTAAAAAGGAAAACTATTCTTTTTTTGAAACAGCACTTAAAGGGAATGTTTTGCAAGGATTTGATCAATTGGGAGTTATGAATTCTTTGACTTATTATGTATCTCGCCAGGAGCCAGAAGAGATGGATCGTGCTTTTGAGTTGTATAGCTTTTTGGCAAAAGACGGCGGGTTTTATACGCAAATGTTTGTTCCACAGAACATCAATTTCTTACTTACAGCATTTAACGCTAGAATTGATGAAATAAAAGAGGAGATTATGGCTCATGAGAAAAACAATGACGCAGCCTATGCCGACCAGGCAAGAAAGAAACAAAAGCAATTTGAAGTATTAAGAGATAAATACCAAACGTTAGTTCCTGCAGAAGAATAATTATTTTATCGCACTATGACAAAGGCTTTCCGATTGGAGAGCCTTTTTTTTTGACGAAATACTAAACATTTTTTCAATTTATTTTTTGTTTATATGATAATTCGATTTATATTTGATTAATAAATCGTCAATAAGTGTTTAAATAATCAACAAAATGAAGCATTTGAAATTAGGTGATAAAGCACCAGCATTTGAAGGAAAAGATCAGTCAGGAACTACAATTAGTTTGAATGACTTTAAAGGAAAGAAACTTGTGGTGTATTTCTATCCGAAAGACAATACTCCTGGTTGCACAGCCCAGGCTTGTAATCTTCGTGACAATGATTCAGTTCTAAAGGAGCATGATATTTCAGTTGTAGGAGTGAGTATGGATTCAATGGGGTCCCATCAAAAATTCATCGATAAATTTGATTTGCCTTTTCCTTTGATTGCTGATGAAGACAAAAAGGTTATTGAAGCATTTGGAGTATGGGGACCAAAGAAATTTATGGGTAAAGAATACGATGGGATACACAGGACAACTTTTTTAATAGATGAATCTCAGGTCATCGTGGGGATTATTGAAAAGCCAAACACGAAAGACCATACTCGTGAAATTTTAGAAATTTTTAAATAAAATAGATGTTCGTAAATTGTTTACGATCCACCTCAATACCTTTGTTTCAATAAATCAAATTAATAACCGCGAAAGCTCTTTTACGATAGGGGCAGAAGCACAACAACAAACGATATGTCAGTTAAAGAAGTAAATGCAGAAAAATTGAAAGCGCTCCAGTTGACGATGGAAAAATTGGACAAGACTTTTGGAAAAGGAGCAGTAATGAAATTAGGTGATTCACCAGTTGAAAAGGTGGAAGTAATCCCAACAGGCTCGATAACACTTGATTTAGCCTTGGGTGTAAACGGGTACCCGAAAGGTCGTGTAGTAGAAATTTATGGCCCTGAATCATCAGGGAAAACAACGTTGGCAATTCATGCAATTGCAGAGGTTCAGAAACAAGGTGGAATAGCGGCGTTCATTGATGCAGAGCATGCTTTTGACCAATTTTATGCAAAGAAGTTGGGTGTTGATATTGACAACCTATTGATTTCCCAGCCGGATAATGGAGAACAAGCATTGGAAATTGCTGATAATTTGATTCGTTCTGGAGCAATTGATCTAATTGTTGTTGACTCCGTTGCAGCTCTTACACCAAAGGCGGAGATAGAAGGCGAAATGGGTGATTCTCAAATGGGACTGCAAGCTCGATTAATGTCAAAGGCGTTGCGAAAACTGACTGGATCTATCAATAAAGCTGGATGCTGTTGTATTTTTATTAATCAGCTACGCGATAAAATTGGTGTTATGTTCGGAAATCCTGAGACAACAACCGGTGGAAACGCATTGAAATTTTATTCTTCTATACGTATTGATATTCGAAAAGCCGCCCAAATTAAAGAGGGTGAGGACGTTATGGGGAATCGTGTGAAGGTGAAAATTGTTAAAAATAAAGTAGCACCACCATTTAGAAAAGCTGAGTTTGATGTGATGTATGGCGAGGGTATTTCAAAAGTGGGCGAAATCATTGATTTAGGAGTCGATTTGAACATTTTGAAAAAGAGTGGATCTTGGTTTTCATATGGAGAAACCCGTTTAGGTCAAGGTCGTGATGCAGTTAAATCACTTATTCAAGACAATCCTGAATTGATGGAAGAGTTAGAAATTAAAATTAAAGAAGCTCTTGGAGCAGGTGGTGCAGAAGTACCAATGTTACAAGACTAACTGCATATCGTAAAAACGGAAACGGCGCTCAATTATGGGCGCCGTTTTTGGTTTGTAAAATAGTGAAGTAATGGAAGGTAACCATTTAAATATAAAATCGTTGTAGTTTCAAATAGTCCTGATTAACTCATAAAATAAATGATATCAATTTTTGTGTTTTTTGAATAATTAAATTAAATTCGTGTCGCAATGAATTAATTGCCTAAACTAGATTAATTGCCTAAACAGAAATTATTATAATTTCGAAACCTACTATTATTCGCATTAGTACAGTTATTTGTATTTGTTTACTTTCCATTAACAACATTTTTGCCCAGCAAAATGTTGGAATCTCTGAAACCCCAATCACCCCCGATGTTAGCAGTATACTAGAGGTTTATTCCACTTCAAAAGGCATATTAATACCTCGAGTAACTACAATTCAACGAAATGCCATAGCAATACCGGCGAATGGATTATTGGTTTTTGACACGGACGTGGATTGTTTTATGTTTTATTCATCCTTGTCATCAGCATGGCAATCATTGTGCAGCAGTACAACGAGTACAAACAGTTACTTAATTTCATCAAATGCTATAGCACCAGGGGCGATATGTTCTACAGGCGGTGTACAATTGTCATTTGGTTTTGATGTGAATAACAATAATGTTTTAGATCCAAGTGAAGTAAGTGCTTCTATGAACTCATATGTGTGCAATGGAATACAAGGTCCAGCGGGAACAAATGGCATTGATGGGATCAATGGAGTAGATGGCGCAGTTGGTCCAGCAGGTCCACAAGGCCCAATAGGATTAACTGGTGCTACCGGTTCAGAGGGTCCACAAGGTCCAGCGGGAACGAATGGTATTGATGGTATCAATGGAGTAGATGGCGCAGCAGGTCCAGCAGGTCCACAAGGTCCAATAGGTTTAACGGGTGCTACCGGTCCAGCAGGTCCAACGGGTCCACACGGTCCAGCGGGAACAAATGGTATTGATGGTATCAATGGAGTAGATGGCGCAGCAGGTCCACAAGGCCCAATAGGATTAACAGGTGCGACTGGTCCGGCGGGTCCACAAGGCCCAGCGGGAACAAATGGTATTGATGGGATCAATGGAGTAGATGGCGCAGCAGGTCCACAAGGCCCAATAGGTTTAACGGGTGCTACCGGTCCAGCAGGTCCAGCAGGCCCAACGGGACCACAGGGTCCTACTTGGACTATTACATCAGATAATTTCACGGCAGCAGGAAACCTGCAGATAGTAACAACATATCCCCAAACAGTCAACTCAACAAATCAAGCATGGTTAGTAGGAGGCAATAATTTTGGCACAAGTGCTACTGCCTATAATTTTGGTACAATATCGAATGACCATGTTGATTTATTATCCAACAATACTGCTCGTGGAAGAATAGTAAATACTGGAGAATTTATTTATGGAAATACGGCATTTGTGGGGTCTTCAATGGCAGGTGATGTATTTACAGCGAACAAGGTAAATGGTGGATCAGCAAACAACTGGGCATCAAATGGAATAAATACTACTGCTGGAGGTGGAGGTGGGTATTTCGAAAACACTACATCAACAAATTCTTATGACGCCATTCAAGGAATTATCAATTACAATGGTAGTGCCTATTCACCTGCTGGAGTTTTTGGTTTAGCAATTGCAGGTGTAAATGCCCAAACGGGAATTGGGGTAAGAGGATCAACAAATGGTCGAAATGGGTATGGAGTATATGGTTCACGTATCAGTAATTTGGGTACTGGTTTTGGTGGTTTGTTTTTAAACAGTGTAGGCTATACCGGGTCACTTACAAATCTATCAGATTCAAGGACAAAAACTAATATAAGACCTCTATCTAATCCTTTGGAGATTATTAAAAGTCTCAAAGGGGTCAATTATGAATATGACTTAGAAAAATACCCTTATTTAGGATTATCTATTGGTAAGCAATATGGCTTCATTGCTCAAGAGCTAGAAAGTGTAGTGCCTGAGTTGGTTGAATTGCATAGTCTCGATGTAAATGGATGTAAGCCTATGGAGGCTAAAAAGGAGTCAAATGCTCAATTAGAAGAGTTTAAGATGGTTAATTACGTTGGAGTTATTCCAATTTTAGTGGAAGGGATGAAAGAGCAACAAAAAATTATTGAAATTCAACAGAAAACTATAGATGAATTAAGAAGTGAAATTGAAAAGATAAAAATTGAAATTAATAAGAAGTAATTTTTTACTTTAAAAATCACGAATGGCTAATTTTAATAGCATAAAAAAGTACCTATGTACAGTCGTTGTGAGTCTGTATAGTGTTTACTATATTCATTCCCAAGTCCTTCAAAATTACGGCTCGATTATTTCTGCTAAATCTGGCTCTGTTATAACGGTAAATGGCAGTGTTCTAAATCAAACAGGAACGATCGATGTGAATCAAAATGCGGGAACGCCTGCGACGATGTATGTATCGCAGGATGTCACGAATAATTCAACGATTTTGGCGGATGGTCATATTCATTTTTCTGGAAACTGGTTTGATAATGGGAGTTTTTCATCAACATTAGGAACTGTTTTCATGGATGGTGCAACCCAGTTTTTGGGTGGCACCTCAGCAACCATTTTTCACAATCTTACACTCAATGGTTCCGGTTTCAAAATTCAGCAAGTAAACAAGTTTGCAACTGGGGTTCTAAGTTTGAATCATCTTGAACTTAAAACAGAAACATTTGCATTCTATGTCGAGAATACAGCAACCACAGCAATTACTCGTACAACTGGATTTGTATCAAGTTTGAATGGTGGATTTTTAGGAAGAAGAACAGATTCTAACGGCCTTTATCTTTATCCTGTAGGCTCAAGTGTTGGTGTAACGCGCTATCGCCCAGTAGAATTAACACCTATTAATTCATCACCAAATCAATATACCGTAAGATTTGCTAATTTAGATGCAACGGCTGAAGGTTATGATCGTTCTTTGCATGATGACAGTGTTTGTCAGGCAAATCCATTGTTTTATCACCAAATCAATAGAACTGTTGGAGCAACAAATGCCGACCTAACAATAAATTACGACCCTTCTACTGACGGCTCTTGGTCAGCATTATCAAGATGGAATCTAAGCAGTCCTCTATGGGAAAAAATTACTGGCAGTTTTACGGCCTCTGGCACCCCATTTTTTAAGGCGCAACAATTGAACTGGGGAACTTTTACAGACATTCCTTATATACTAAGTAATCCGGTGATTGAACCAATTTTTGATCCTATTTTACCTATTTGTTATGGTTCACAGTTAGCACCGCTTTCAACAATATCAAATAATGGTATTTCTGGAAGTTGGTTTCCGGCGTTAAACAACACACAAACTACTACTTACACATTTACCCCGGATGCGGGACAGTGCGGTACAACTGTGACATTGACATTAACTGTTTTACCACAAATAGCCCAAGCTCAAGCCCAAGTTATCCAACCTTTATGTAATCAAAACACAGGTATCATAGAGGTTTTCACCTTATTAACTAGTAGCACTGAAACGTATTCAATAACTGGGACAAGTCCATTTGTTGCCACACAGACAAACGGTACGGGATCATTTGTTAATATGCTTCCCGGAACATATGAAATTACAATTACAGATAATGGATGTGTATCTGAACCTTCAACAGTTGTAGTAAATACATCACCGAATCCTTTAATAACGGTAAATAACCCTTCGATTTGTTTTGGCGAACAAGCCAACCTTATATCAACTGTTAATCCATTGGGCGGAACATTTTCTTGGACCAATAATGGAGAAACTACGTCAGGGATATCTGTGAGTCCTCAAGTGACCACTTCTTATGAAGTGATATATACTGTAAATGGGTGCAGTGTTCAAACCAATTCATTAGTGACTGTTAAACCGATTCCAACTGTAATGGTGTTGGATCAAAATATATGTTCAGGAGAGACAATCACCATTATGGCCTTACCGTCAAGTCCTGGAGGATCTTTTGAATGGTTGCCTAATGGAGAAACATCTCAATCAATCAGCGTGACTCCTGATTCAACTTCTACATATTCAGTTGTATATATATTGAATGAGTGTGCATCTATACCAGCAAGCTCTCTGGTTATTGTAAATTCTTCACCTGATGCTGGATTTATAGCGACTCCAGATGTATTTAATGATTATGGCGAATCCGTGAGTTTTTTGAATACAACGACCAATGCTGATTCATATTCTTGGGATTTTGGTGATGGTTTTACATCAGACCTTTACGAGCCAACACACTACTTCCAGAATATTGGGGAAGATGGTATGGAAGTAATTTTAACGGCCTATAATTCTGCGGGATGTCAGGATACGTTCAGTTTAATTATAGAAAGAAAGGATGAATTAATTTATTTTGTTCCGAATACGTTTACACCAGATGGAAATGAAAACAATGAAGTGTTCAAACCTATCTTTACGGAAGGATTTGACCCTTATAATTTCCGTATGCTCATTTTTAACCGATGGGGCGAAATTGTTTTTGAATCACGCGATGCAACAGTTGGTTGGAACGGAACTTATGGGACTGGAGAAGATGTTTTTAAATGTCAAGATGGTGTATATATCTGGCAAATTGAATTTAGAAAGATTGATAATGACGAAATGATTTATTTAAATGGTCATGTGACCTTGCTTAAATAGATTTGAAAAAAGCACTGTGAAGGGACTATTTGGTCCCTTTTTTTATTTTTATAAAATGGTCAAAGTTGCATTTATTATTAATGGATCAAGAAAACTGAAAAAAGAAAATCAGGAATTGATTAGCCTCTGCGTCAATCAAAACGATTTGTTAGTTGAAAAAAAAATCACTTCATATCCTGGCCATGCTATTGAATTGGCAAAGGAATTTACGAAAAGTAATACCAATATTGTCGTTGCGGTCGGTGGAGATGGCACCGCTAATGAAGTGTTAAACGGAATTATGTCCTTCTCAATAGATAAAAGACCAATATTTTATGTTTTGGTAAATGGTACTGCAAATGATTTTGTTAGGGGTGAACTTCATAATTTCAAAATCAATGATTTCATTCAATCGCTTTGTGCTCAAAGAAATACACCTATTGACATAGGGTTGGTTAGCACAAATCAAAACAGCAACTATTTTCTCAATATAGCTGATGCTGGTATTGGCGGAAAAGTGGTTCAAATTCTAGATTCACAACGAAAATATTTCGGTGGTAAATTCTCGTATTTTTCTGCCATTTTAAGAGGATTTCTTAGTTACAAAAAACCGAATGTTTGCATAAAAATAAATGATAGAGAAATCAATGGACCATTGCTAATGCTTGCTGTTTGCAATGGTAAAATGTTTGGTGATGGATTGATTATTGCACCAGAAGCCAAAATAGACGATGGGTTTCTGAATGTATCGCTGTTTTCTAATGTAAGCATAATGGATTATCTCAGAAACTTATCACGACTCAAGTCAGGGATTCAATTGGAACATCAACAAGTCTCCTATTTTAAATCTCAAAGGGTAGAACTTAAGGTAAAAAAAGGAGAAATTTACACTGAGACTGACGGAGAATTATTTGAATGCGGAGATGTTACATTTGAAATAATTCCGAAGGCTATTCACTTATTGAAAGTCTAAATTTATGAAGGCAGCAATTATACAGTCGATATTGAAACAAAAAAAGCAGAGTCGTGTTTCGCTCTCGCTCTCACACTCACTCTGCTTTTTGTACCTCGGGCCGGAATCGAACCGGCACTCCCGAAAGAACAGGATTTTGAATCCAGCGCGTCTACCAGTTCCGCCACCGAGGCCTATTGGACTTGCTAATAAAAATTAGCGACTGCAAATATAGTATTTTTTTATTTCGAAAATCAATTAATTGTATGGATCAATTTTATTGTGTTTGAATTTCCTCTTTGTTCTAAATTTGAATTATAAATCAATTCTATTTATGCGCAAGTTTCCCGCTGAGTGCGTGGCAAGGGAAAAATAGCTTGAATATTGACAGTTTGATAGTCGAGAATAGAATCACTTGTACCATCAACTGTTTGATTTAGTAATTTATTACTACAAAATACCAGTAGAAAGATTAGTCTGTTTTTCGTGAATTTGATTGTACTTTTGTTAAGTAATTTAGCATTATTTGATTCTTGCATGAAAAAACTGCTCATAAAAAATATCAAAGGTCTTGTTCAGGCAGGTGAAGAGATTCCGACGATGCTTCGTGGGGAGGAGATGAAGTCGCTACCAATCATTGAAAATGCTTTTCTTGCCTTGGAAGATGGAGAGGTGATTTCATATGGTAAAATGGAAGATTTGAATGGTGTAGATGATTGGCGAGAGTTAGAGATTATTGACGGGGAAGGAAGATTTGTTTTACCCGCTTTTTGTGATGCGCATACGCATACTGTTTTCGCTAGAAGTCGGGAAGAAGAATTTGTGGATCGAATCAATGGACTTTCCTATGAAGAAATCGCACTAAAAGGAGGTGGAATTTTGAATTCTGCAAGAAGGTTGTCAGAACTCTCCGAAGAAGATCTTTTTAATGCGGCAATGCAAAGAATAAATCGCTTTATTTCATATGGCACAGGGGCATTAGAAATCAAATCAGGCTACGGACTGAGCCTTGATGCGGAAATTAAAATGTTGCGTGTCATCAAGCGACTAAAAAATGAAGCTCCTATTTCAATCAAAGCTACTTTTCTTGGTGCTCACGCTTTTCCTACAGAGTTCAAAAACAATCACACCGCATACATTGACTTAATCATCGATGAAATGCTTCCAAAAATTGCTGAAGAAGGTCTAGCCGATTATATAGATTGTTTTTGCGAACGAAATTATTTCTCTGTCGATGAAATGGATAGAATTCTTCAAGCTGGCAAAAAATATGGACTTGTGCCCAAAGTGCATGTGAACCAATTTTCAGTCATGGGCGGTGTTAAAAAGGCTGTTGAATTAGGGGCTTTATCAGTGGATCATCTAGAAGAAATTAGTGAAGACGACATCCATGCATTGAAAAATTCAGATTGCATGCCAACGTTGCTTCCCGGGTGCTCTCATTTCTTAGGCATTCCTTTTGGAAATGCAAGACTCATGATTGAAAATGAATTACCAGTTGCATTGGCAAGTGATTTTAATCCTGGTTCTACACCTTCAGGAAATTTACAGTTTATTTGGTCATTGGCTTGTGTTAAGATGAAGATGACACCAGAGGAGGCTTTCAATGCATTAACCGTTAATGCAGCATTTGCTATGGGATTGAGCGAAACACATGGTCGAATTGCTATCGGTCGACGATCTCCGATTTTAATTACAAATGAAATCCCATCATTGGCTTATATTCCATATGCGTTTGGTGATCAACACATCGAAAGGATTTTAGTATGATTATTGCTTAAAACACCTACCTTTAGTTTTGAATATGTTGAACAAGCTTCTTTTTTGTGTTTTAATCAACTGCTCTGGCAATTTACTCGGACAAGCTGTGCAGCCTGAAAACGAATTGCTTTGGGAAATTTCAGGGAATGGATTGAAAACTAAAAGTTACTTATACGGAAGCCTTCACTCCAATGATAAAAGGATTTTTAATTTTTCTGACTCGACATATTTCGCACTAAATAAGGTTGAATCTATTGTCCTTGAAACAGATCTTTTTTCTCTCTTTGAAGAATGGGATACACGCCAAGATGATGTTCGTTTACTCATCGATAATAAAGGAAAACCTTATACGGGTAGCGATGAACCTACCAAAACAATTTATGGTGATGAAGATGGCATGCCTCAGTTTCTTGACGCCTATTTCTTGGATTATTGTTACAATGCTGAAAAAAAATTCTACCCGTTAGAACAAGTGAAAGAC
>JBKDKG010000085.1:0-8747 GCA_046345095.1 Flavobacteriia bacterium
CCTTACTAAAAAACCCCTCTCCGTCGATAGCGGGGTGCAAAGATATATATCCTTTACCTTACTTTCAAAGATTTTTGAAATCTTTTTTTTGAGAAAAAAAATTAAACCGCCTTAAACTAATGAAATAAAGCTCTATTAACAAATTCAATTAGACCTTAATAAACTAATTAAATTAAAATTTGATAAATCAGGTTTTGAATGTTGCTTCACCGCATTTGTTAAATTACAAGATATATACAGGCCATCTTTTAGACCTATCATGCTATTACTATCGCCAGAAATAAGTTTATCTACAGCTAGAACACCCATTTTTGTAGCCAAAATTCGATCTTGCGCCGATGGACTGCCTCCTCGTTGTATATGCCCAAGAACTGAATGCCGCAAATCGTATTCTGGCAGTGATGGCTTTAATTTATTCAAAATGTCAATTGCGTGACCCTCGTCATCACCTTCAGCAACAATAATAATCATACTCCTTTGGCCTTTGTAGGAATGCTTAATGTGATGCAATAACTCTTTTAAATTTGTTTTCTCTTCAGGAATTAAAACGTCATCAGCACCTGAAGCAATAGCTGAATTCAGTGCAATAAACCCTGCATCTCTCCCCATTACCTCGACAAAAAAGATACGATGGTGACTAGTTGCAGTATCTCTAATTTTATCTACTGCAGATATCACAGTATTAATTGCAGTATCAAAGCCAATTGTGAAATCAGTACCGTAAATATCATTATCAATTGTTCCAGGTATCCCAATTACGGAAATATTCATTTCTTCATTTAGAACTTTAGCGCCGGCAAAAGTACCGTCTCCACCGATAACGATTAATCCATCAATGTTTTCCTTTTTTAAAAAATCAATTGCTTTCATCCTACAAGTTGGATCTAAAAAATCCTTCGATCGAGCAGTTCCTAGTATGGTACCTCCGAGTTGAATAATGTTACTCACATCTTTGTAAGTCAGAACCTTACCCCTCCCTTCAACCATACCTTGATAACCGTCATAAATGCCAAAAGGAATGATTTCATGATGCAAACAAGATTTAACAATTGCTCGAATTACCGCATTCATTCCTGGTGAATCACCTCCTGAAGTGAGAAATGCTATTTTTTTCATGGCTTGAATTTACATTAAAGAAAAAAACTTTTAAATGTTTTTATGGAAATGATCACATAATTCTATCTTCAATAAAATGTTTGGTTCAAAAAGAAAATATTATCAAAAAAAATCTGACGAAGAACTCATCGATTTATACCGCATACAGCAAAATGCAATACTCTTTTCTATTTTGTATGAACGATACGGACACCTTGTATTTGGAACATGTTTGAAGTATCTAAAAAATAAACAAGATGCAGAAGATACAACAATGCATCTGTTCGAGCATTTACCCGAAAAATTAATTCGCTATGAAATCTCAAACTTCAAATCATGGCTCTACATAGTGAGTAAAAATGAATGCTTCATGCTATTGCGTAAAAGAAATCCAGAATCGGAACTCTTAACAAATCAATTGATTGACAATGACGAAGTCGGAAATTCAGATTTAACTGAAATACATTTTGAATTATTAGAAAAAGCTATTCTTGAATTAAAAGAGGAGCAAAAGATTTGTATAGAACTTTTCTACTTGAAACAATTCTCCTATCAAAGGATTAGCGAACAGTTAGGTATTTCCTTAAAAAATGTAAAAAGCGCCATTCAGAATGGAAAAAGAAATTTAAAAATCAGACTAGAAGAAAATCATGCTTTCAAAAAATAACCATAGCAAATCAAATGTCTTTTTGACAAGAACTAAGATTAAAGAATATCAAACCACCGGTATTGATGAAAAAAAGAATTTTATTGAAAGGGCGACAATTGAGGATCTATTCGAAAATGATGCATTAGAAGGATTTTCAGAAAACAATATTGGCCTTTCAAGCATGAAAAAATTGGATGCTCGATTTAAAAGCAAAAACTCTTGGGTGTTTTATTCAATCGGCATGATTTGTTGCCTATTTATTCTGGTATATCTTATCCTTCCCTCAAAACAAAATCAAGAAAATCTGATTCACAAAACAATGCAAAAAACTATAGAAAAAACAGATGTAGAACTCCCAAAGGATATCGCCTTAATGGACGAATTGCCGGCAAAGAGACAAATACATATTCAACAATTAAAGACTGATTTTACTGCAATTGAAAAACAACAGGAGAACTCATTTAGTGAAATTAAACCAACAATAAATGAAAAACCTGCACAACCAATTCAAATGGATGAGCCTGAGAAAGCAATTATTCATGAAAATTTAATGGCAAAAGAAATCTATTTACATGATTTAAAACTGATTGATTACCGGGAATACCGCTCTCAGCCAAAAATATCTACGGAGCAACGATTACTCACAGGCACACCTGCCAATATCGATAATTTCGATAACAAAAATGAAGAGGTAGAATGGAAGACCGTTGAAATACCTTATATAGATTACCTCGAAAAGACTATAGCGTTATTTTCTAAAGGACTGAATAAAAAAGCACTTTCACGACTTCAGACAATTCTTGCAACATATCCAGATGATGTAAATGCTAATTTCTATGCAGGTCTATGTTACTTCAATTTAAAACAATATACCTCTGCACAAAGTTGTTTTAAAAATTGTATTCTCTCAAAATATATAAATTTTCAAGAAGAAGCAGAATGGTACCTTGCTCTCAGCGCGGCCGCAAATGGACAAGTCAAAGAGTCGACTGAACTTTTTAATCTGATTATAAAACGGGGCGGATATTATTCAAAGGAGGCAAAAAAAGTCTTGTCTAATTAAAAAACTTCCTGTTTTCTCTTACCATTTTTCTCAACAAAGGATTGGGACGATAACGATCTTCACCAAATTCAGCAAATAAATCTTCCAATTGAAGCAACACTTCTTCTAATCCCATTTCATCACCCCATTTCAACAAGCCCTTCGGATAATTTACACCATTGGTCATCGCCAAATCCACATCTTCAGGTGTCGCAACATTCATAAATACTGCATCAATGGCTTCATTGATAAGCATGACTATAATTCTTTTAAAAATGTAATCTCCAGTCTTTTGATCTTCTGTAGGTTTAGTTGCAGCTGTTCCCTCTGAATAATCATAGTATCCTCTGCCAGTCTTTCGGCCATAAAAACCAGCTTCTTTATGGCGTTTTTGGGTAAACGAGGGTTTAAAACGAGGATCAAAATAAAATGAAGCAAAAACCGATTCAGTTACTGCATAATTCACATCATTTCCAATGTAATCCATCAAAGTAAATGGGCCCATTTTAAATCCACCAATAGCAGTCATTGCCCAATCAATTGTTGCAAAATCAGCAATTCCTTCTTCATAGATACGCAAAGCCTCCCCGTAGAATGGCCTAGCAACACGATTCACAATAAATCCTGGAGTATCTTTACACACAACAACTGTTTTTTTCCATTCAGCGATTAATACTTTCGATTTTTCCAATGTAGTTGCTGAAGTTTGGACTGCAGGAATGATTTCAACCAAGGGCATAAGTGGTGCCGGATTGAAAAAATGAATGCCAATTATTCGGTCTGACTTTTTCAAAGCCGATCCTATTGAGGCAATAGAAAGCGAAGAAGTATTGCTTGCAAGAATACATTCTGAAGAAACGATTGCCTCCAATTGCTCAAACACCTTGTTTTTAACTTCTAAATTTTCAATAATTGCTTCAATTACAAGTCCACAATCTTCGAACGCCATCATGGATGTTGCGTAATGGATTGAACTTCTGATTTGAACAGCTTTGTCATCTGTAAGCTTTCCTTTTTCAATCATACGGCTTAACACACTCGCCAACCCTGACTTTGCTTTATCGAGTACCCCCTCATTCAAATCAACAAGCACCACATTGTGACCACATTGAGCTGCAACTTGAGCTATTCCCGCCCCCATCGTTCCTGCTCCTAAAACTCCAATCTTCATGTTTTTTAAATCTTTTTAGACTTTGAATTTATTTGTGAATAATCATCAATTTTGTTATTCACCTTTAAATTCAGGTTTTCTTTTTTCCAAAAAAGCATTCACTCCTTCACGGAAATCATAGGTCTGACCCGCTTCTGTCTGTAATGTTTCCTCTAATGCAAGTTGTTGGGTTAAGTTATTTGTAAAACTTTCATTTACTGCCTTCTTAGTTAGCCCTAAACCGCGAGTAGGCATCGTTGCAATTGTTTTTGAAAATGCCAAAACCTCTGATTCAAAAAGATCATCATCAACGGCTTTATAAATCATATTTAGTTGTTGTGCTTGTTCAGCTGTTACTTTATCACCTGTAAACATCAAGGCGAGCGCTTTTTGCATTCCAATAATTCTTGGTAGGAAAAAAGTTCCTCCTGAATCAGGTATCAAGCCTATTTTCGAAAAAGCTTGAATAAAACTTGCACTTTTTTTGGCAATCGTTATATCACATGCCAATGCAATATTGGCACCTGCACCGGCTGCGACACCATTTACAGCAGCAATGACAGGCTTTTCAATTTTGCGAATTCTTTCTATAATCGGATTATAATGGTCTCTAACGATGGCCTGTAATTCTGGCCCATCCGGATCAACTGCTTCCGCTAAATCTTGACCAGCGCAAAACGCTTTTCCTTCACCAGTTAATACAATAGCCCGGACCTCATCATCTCTTTCACAATTGTCTAATGCTTCTTGTAAGGCAATGGCCATTTCACGATTAAATGAATTGAATACTTGGGGACGATTCAGTTTTATTTCACAAACCCCATTGTTTAAGTTGATGATTAACTCCATGGTTTAAAATTTGACACGAATATAAAAAGGGAATATGGAATATGAGTGTGTTTTGACTAAAGTCCATATAAACCATTCATACTTTTCAACCGAACAATGATTCGTTCCCTTAGAATTTGTGGAGAAACAACTTCTACTTCGCCACCATATGAAAGAATCGCTCTTATCAATTCCTCAGAGACAAACACCTCCATTTCAAATGTTGTTCTATTTTTCCCTTCTTTTGAAATAATTTGTGAAGGATGAAATGGCTGTGAATCGATGTATTTTGCAGCAATATTTTCAGCTTTCAACACGACTTTTTCAGGTCGACTTTTATTGTCTGCCGTAATGCCAACAGTGTATTTGAAATATTTATCGGGATCAAAATCACTCGGTTTTTCAGCAATCTCCTCAGAAACAACTAATTCAGACATTCGATCCAAGGCATAAGTAATGATGTCTTTTTTATCGGTATCAAACGAAATTAAATACCATCGATTTCTGTACTCTTTTAATAGCAATGGGACTACTTTTCTCAATTTAGGCTTCCCCGTAACAAAGCTACTGTATTGAAATGTTGTATTTAATGAATTTCTTACTGCTTCTAGCAACAAGGGCAAATAATCATTTCCGCCATTTGATACTGAAGTTTCAAATTGAACAAATGAACCCAGGTCTTTATCCTGAGGATTCGTTGCTATCGAAACTCTGTCAACAATTTTATCGATTGCGCTACCAAATTGTCTAAACATACTGACATCTCTGAATTGTGTCAACGTTTTAACAGCAAATTTGATTGCGTTGAGGTCTTCTTCGGTAAGAGGAATATCATTAATAGAAAAATCTGGATCTTCGTAATAATAACCTCCATGGCGTTTGCTGTATCGAATTGGCGCATCATGTTCCATTTTCATGGCAAACATATCCTTTTCGATAGTTGAATCACAAATGTTTGCTCCGTCTGAAGAACCATAAAGTGATTCTTCACATGCTTCACGAAGTTCTTTTTTTGAAGGATAGGATTTGTATTTACTGCGAATGCAACGATCGATGATCCTATAGCGAATGAGTGCGTTCTTAATGTGCGGCATTATACCGTTTCTTTGACATGGTAACCGAACAATTCATAGAATTTGATTGCCTTAACTACTTCGAATGGCACATCTTCTTCCCAACTTGAAGCGCCAGCTCTTATTTTCGAAAGTACATCGTCAGACATAATATGCAGAAGGCGCTGATCAAACTCTTTTATCTTTTCAAGTTTGTTACTATCCTTCAAAAAAGTAATTAACCCACTGAATTTTTTTGGAACGCGTAGATCATCTAATTCGTACAAATCGCCCGTCTCCACATTGTTGGCTGGATAAACAAATAACTTCATGTTATGACCAAACCCTCTTCCAAAAGCCTCAAGTAGACCTCCTGGAAGATTATCATAATAGCGTTCGTCAAAAATGGTATGTAAATTATAGATTCCTGCAATGACCCCCATTTTTCTTCCCTTAGCAATAGTCGATAAATAATCGATCATTTTATAATGCTTCAGGTAATTGGAAATCATTACTGTGTAACCCAAGGTTCCAAGTAACTCGGCTCTGTCAACAAAATCCTTTACAGAAATTTTACCGTCTGCTGTAAGATCTTTAAGAGTTAATTCAAAGACAACATCCATGTCCTCTTCATTCACACCTTCTTCCTGCAAAAATTGCTTCTTTCCAGATTCGATCATGTCAATATGCACTTTGGTCACCGGTCTGAATCTCCCTCGCATAAGTAGGATATTTCTTTTATACAGAGCAGTTGCAGGTTGCAATACATTACCACATAAATCAAACATTGTAGCATCCGTAATTCCTCTTTTAACGAGGTTTAAGGCAATGATTCTATTATCTGTTGTCTCACAATTAGGTCCCGAAACTCTCAGCATGTCTATTTCCATTCGATCACGTGGAAGTCGGTGCACCAAATTTGTCAGAAACTCATCCAAATCATCAAAATGAAAGTAGCAGGCATGAACAAGATTAACCCCTAAAATTCCTAGCGCTTCTTGTTGAGCTTTATGACTATTGTCGTGCATTTTTATGTGAAGAATCACATCGTTTGGTTCGGCTTGCAAATCGAATTGAAATCGAATTCCGACCCAGCCTTGTCCTTGGTTCGTCTTGTGATAATTCAAAGATTCTACGGTATTACAAAAAGCAAAAAACCGTGATTCATTATACTTTGCAGGCAAACGAAATTTTAGCGTTTCATATTCCGTTTCAAGCATCGTAAGCAATCTTTCTTCGCACACGTATCGAGAAGCCTCACCATACATGGAGTCAGAAACTTTCATGTCATAAGCAGACTGCGTATAAGCAATCGTACCTGAACTGCCTCCTGCCTTAAAAAAATTAGCTGCCACTTCCTGACCTGCTCCAATCTCAGCAAAACATCCGTAGATGTCTCCCGTAAGATTAATCTTCAGTGCTTTTTCTTCAGTTGTTAATCGTCTTTCGTCAATCATGTTCGGAAAATTGCTGTAAATATAAAATGTTATTTCTTTGGGTCTTGAAAATCAGGATTATTGATAAAGGAATAATCTGTCAATGTCATTAAGAATTTTTTAAGCAAATCTTTTTCTTGGTCATCCAACTGAACACCACCACTAGATAAATGTTCCATAAGTGGATCTATCGTCGGACTTGATACCAATTCACTGGAATAATGCTCAATCACCTCATCCAACGTTCCAAACCTACCATCGTGCATGTAAGGCGCTGTGAGTGCAATGTTTCTTAATGTAGGTATTTTAAATCTTCCCATTTCATTCGGATTACCTGTTATAGCACCCCTTCCTAAATCTGAAAACGCAGCATCCATACCATTGTTACTAAATTTATTGATGTGCATCAAAACTCCACTATGGCAATGGAGACAATCGGCACCACTTAGACTTTTAAACAAATCATAGCCGGCCCATTCCTCCGGTGAAACAGATGAAAGGATAGATTGGTCAGCACTGTTCAACGGAAGACTATTTTCAAATTTGTACATCACATCATACTTGGATGAACCTGAAATCATGGTCCGAATGAATTGTGCTATCGCTTTTGAAACCTTTATTGAATCTATCCCTTCTTCACCAAACGCTTTAAAAAACATGTTACGGTAATCTACATCCTGCTGTAATTTTGAAACGGCATCTTTCCACTGCTGATGCATTTCTACAGGATTAGGAACAGGATCAAAAATTTGTTCTTCCAAGCTTTTCGCCCGTCCATCCCAAAAAAAGAACTTTTGCCATCCAAGATTAATCAATGCCATTGAATTTCTTGTGCCTTTAATACCATCTATACCTGTTGAAAACTGATTTGGATCTGTAAATGAATTTTCGGGAGCATGACACGATGCACATGACATTGAATTATCTCCGCTGAGACGTTCCTCATAAAAAAGCATTCTGCCAAGTTCAACCCCCTCCTTTGTCATCGGATTATTTTCAGGAATTACCATGGACGGAAAGTGCGAGGGAATTTCTAATTCATAAGGCGTCGGTGCGTATCCTATTTTGTCCTTTCTGCAGGAAATGAATATTGCTACAATACAAAAAATGGCGAAAAGGTATTTCATCTGTATTGTCTAAAACGGAGACAATGCGTCTCTCAGGTTTTGTATTACTTTCAAACTCAATGCTTCTTCACCAGCAAGTGAATGCGATGAATGTTCTGTTTTAACATCAATGGTTTGAGCTCCATTTTGAAGAAATTTCTGCATATCTAACTTTAAAGGAAGCTGGAATAATCCCTGACTAGCTTGTGACCAATTGTAGCCACTTAAATTAAGTGTTTGCAATAAATTGTCGCCGCCTACATGAAAAACAACATAGTGGTTAAAATTGTCAATTCCATCACTTAAGGTATCAACTTTCGCCTCTACTTTCAAAAAAATGTACCCAGGATTCCAATCCCAATGCATATCATTTGCAACAAGAATATTCA
>JBKDKG010000086.1:0-4242 GCA_046345095.1 Flavobacteriia bacterium
ATTGCTAACACCATTGTCACTCATTTTTCTAACAACAATATCTGTTTGATCTCCATTCTGAGCAGTACCTGTTATATAAATATTTCTTGATACGTCAGATGTTAAAGCAACGCCCACATCATTTCCTTTTCCACTATCGTATTGATTGAACCAATTTTGAGTGCCGTCAGAAGTAAATTGAATCGTCACAATATCGTTGTCTTTTCCATTGTAACTAGTACCAATTAATGTAATTTTTTCACCATTATCAAGAGTCATTTCAGAACAATAATCATCACCAATATTTCCATTGTGTATTTTTTCCCATTGCAAAATTCCCGCATCATTAAATGCAATCAACAAAATATCATCGTCTGTTCCATTAAAGGTTGTTCCGCAGATAGCAATTCTATTTCCTGACAAATAGGCTATGCCAGAAGGTGTATCATCACCCATAGCCTTTCCTGTATACCGCTTGTTCCAGAGAAGTATTCCTTTTTGGTTGTATTTCAATACTAGAATATCATCGCTAATTCCAGAACCCAAATTCGCATCTGAAGTACCTGTAACGTATACATTTCCTTCAATGTCTAAAGCTAGGGCCACACCCCGGTCTTGGCCTTTCACAGTTATATAATCAAAGGTTTCTAACCATTGCAGTTGACCATCCCGAGATATTTTAAAGGTTAAAACATCATCACTGTTGCCTTTTTCACTTGAGTAACCTACAACGAAAACATTACCATTTAAATCAACTGCTAGACTTAAAGCCTCATCATTTCCATTGTCGGTGCCGTTGTGTGTGAAATCCCAAATAGTTTTTCCATCTGGATCGGTTTTCTGAACAAAAATATCCTTTTGACCTTCTGACGTTAATGTAAACCCACATATATATGTGTTTCCTGATTCGTCCAAAAACAAATCATTCACTTTATCAGTGTTTTCTCCGCTAGGTTCTTGCTGTTTGAACCAATTAAAGCGTCCTTCTTCCGAAAATTGAAGAACAACGTTTTTATCTTTTGATTGGTCTTCACGAATTTTTCCGCATAAAAGAATATTTCCTGAATTATCTATTACAGCTGCAGAACATTGAGAAAAACCATCAGAAGCAGAGTAGGATTGCTGCCATTGCACTATTCCAGACATATTAAAACCAACAGCTTGAAAATCTCCAGCTTTGGCCAAAGGATCTGTATTGATATCTGAAGTGCCCGCAATGATTAGCACCCCAGATTCTGTTGCTCCAATATAAGAAGGCCGATCATCTTTGTCACGCGAACTACCCCATGTTTTGGTCCATTGTTCTGTTCCATTGACGTTGTATTTAGTTACACAGAAATCCAAATTTTGGGCAACAGAAGCATCCTGATCGCTTGCACCTGCCACATACAAATTCCCTGCGTTGTCAGTGTAAACTGCAATAGCCTCATCATTTCCTTTAGCGGCCCCATTGAATGTCAATCCATTCTGCCAAATCTCTGCTCCTGCAAACGAATATTTAAGAATTGTATAATCTAAATCTTTTCCATTCTCTGTACTTCCTACTACATATACTGAACCCTTATCTGTACAAAGAGAATTTGCTCGGTCATTTTTTCCTTTGTTAAAGGCTTTCATCCAAGCAAGAGATCCAGTTGAAGTATACTTCAGAGTGACAATATCTAGATCACTGCCATTGTCTGTGTTTCCCGTTACGAAGACCTCATTTTTAGTGTTAACAGACAAGCCAATCGCTACATCATCAAATTCTCCAGAACTATCAAACGATTTTAACCAAAGCTGATTACCAGAACCATCAAGTTTTAGTGTGATAAAATTGAAATTCGTTTTTGGACCAGGCATTTGGTCTGAGGACCCAACAAGTAAAACATTCCCTTCGCCATCAAGTGAAATTTGAACAGGGACATCATCATTTCCAGCGTTTTGATTGTTGTAAATGTACTTCCATATTAATTTTCCAAAGGCATCGTATTTTAGCACACAAATATCTTTCCCTGTGCCTTTCTCTTCCGTAAAACCGCTGACATAAATGTTTCCTAAACTATCTGCTATCATTGATACAATTGCATCATCCATGCTTGCAGAACCGTTGTATGTCCTCGTCCAAAGGGTGTCGCCTTTGCTATTAAATTTGGAAAGGTAAAAATCGCGTTGATTTCCACTTTTTACTGAGTAACCTCCTACATAGGAATTACTACCAGCGGAAACAATTGAATTAAATTGTTGAGAAAAGTCACCAGTTCCATTGAATCGGTTCGTCCAAAATTGTGTAGGTTGTTGACCGTAAACTAGGTTTACGGAGACAACTAAACTCAGAAATAATAGAATCCTGCCCATCAGAGAGTCGTTTCTTTCAAAAAATAATAAGCGCTGAAAATGGTTTTAGCGTTTATAAATATAAAAGAAATTTCATGATCTAACCAAAATCAACTTCAGAACATGCAATTTTTACTCTACATAACTCAATTTAAGCATGTTTGAGCTACCTCGATCTTCCAGTGGAATGGATGCAACATTAATTACCAAATCGCCTTGCGCAAGCAGCCCTTCTTTTTTCAACAGGTACTTGATGTCGGCAATCGTATGATCGGTGCTGATGTGCTTGTCGTAATAGAAAGCGCGCACTCCCCAAACTAGGTTTAACTGTGTAAGGATGTTCTTGTTACTTGTAAATACAAAAATCGGTGCTTTTGGCCGTTGTGATGCAATTTTATAAGCGGTATATCCTGAAAAAGACATTGTCAGAATGGCATTTGATTCAACACGTTGGGATAGTCGACAAGCATTGAAACAAATACTATCAGTAATGAAACGTGATTGGTCTCTTTCTGGGAGTTCTTCTTTGTTGTAGATGCCTTCAAAATTTTCCATTTCACGCACAATGTTCGACATCGTTTTAATTACCTCAACAGGGTGTTTTCCAACCGATGTTTCTCCTGAAAGCATTACGGCATCAGCACCGTCCAATACAGCGTTAGCAACGTCATTCACCTCAGCTCTCGTAGGTGAAATATTTGTGATCATGCTTTCCATCATCTGCGTGGCAACAATGATTGGTTTTGCATTGGTTATGCACTTTGAAATCAACATCTTTTGAATGATCGGCACATTTTGATAAGGAATTTCAACCCCCAAATCGCCACGAGCGACCATCAGTCCATCGCTTTCTTTGATGATCGCATCAATATCGTCGATTGCCTCTGGTTTTTCAATTTTTGCAATGACCTTCGCCTTTCTTTTTTCTCCTGCAATAATGTGCTTTAATTCGATGATATCGCGGGCAGAACGAACAAATGAAAGTCCAACCCAATCCACATCTTGCTCCAGCGCAAATTGTAAATCAAGTAAATCTTTGCTCGTTAATGATGGCATTGAAATTTTCGTATTTGGAAAATTCACACCTTTTTTGGAAGACAAAATGCCACCGTGAATCACTTTCACTTTAATTTCTTTACTTCCATCTGAACTAATCACTTCCAATGCTAATTTCCCATCGTCAAGAAGGATGCGTTCACCCGGAGTCACATCTTTTGGCAGATCAGTATAATTGATTGAAAACTTTTGTGCTGTTCCCAGCACTTTTTCTGTTACGATGAGCACCTCGCTTCCATTGATCAATTCAACACCGTTGTTTTCCATTTCATTGGTGCGAATTTTAGGTCCTTGTAAATCTGCAAGAATGGCAACGTTTAAACCAGTTTCATCATTCAATTCACGAATCGTTTTTACCACAGCGGCATGGTCTTCATAGGCACCATGGCTAAAGTTCAAGCGGCACACGTTTACACCTGCCTCGAACATTTGACGCAATATTTCCTTGTCGCTCGACGCTGGTCCAAGGGTTGCAACTATTTTTGTTTTTTTCATTTTCTTCAATTCAATTTTTCACGCATCAGTTGAATACCAGCAATTCGGTAGATTCGAACTCTTCCGGATCGAAAACAAATCCACCCAATACACTTGAAATAGTTTTCAGTTTCGCCAATAGATCTTCCGGTTCCCAAATGTGGTTTTCAAAGAGGAAAAGGAAATAATCGATGGCTGGTTTTTCAGGGATCAGATATTTACCGAGGCTTTTGTTTTTGATGAGGTAGTATTCAATTAGATTTTCCTCATCACGAAATTCATACAACGAATGCTGTGATACTTTTTGGCCTTTTTTGTTTGTAATGACATAATCTTCTTCCGCTTTTTTCAGCTGAATAGAAAGTTCTTCATTGATTCCCCAAGCCAAACGGTAATCGTTATGATGCGAACAAAGTC
>JBKDKG010000087.1:0-9430 GCA_046345095.1 Flavobacteriia bacterium
GATCTTTATCTGATAAAAAAGAGGCGGCTGAGTTGTTGCCTTCAGTAGTAGCAATGTTGGATAAATTGGCTAAGAACAATGTAATTCACAAGAACAAAGCTGCAAACTTGAAGTCAGGTCTTCAAATTGCTATTAATAAACTGTAATCAGTTTTGAAATAAATAAATTCAGGGGCTTCAGCCCCTTTTTTTGTATACCAAGGTTTTTTTCTGTGCGTGTAAAATTGTACATATTTTTTATCTGTCTTAGCCAGTATGCTTGGTCCCAGCAAAGCGCTCTATTTGGTGAGGTGGATACTTTAACATATGCGCACAGAATAGGAGGGAGTATTGATTCGATCGACATGATTGTTGGAAGAAATTCATCTACGTTTGCTGGGGGGGGGTGGAATGCAAAGGCAAATTCATTAGAAACTGACTTTTTTGTCAATAATGCAGGTGGGCAACAGTTTTTTTCATTTAGTCAATGGAAGAAACTTCAATTTTCTGGATTACCACATCTAGGATTCGCTTATTCCTTTGGATCAAAAGGCATACAATATATACAGGCAGAATTTCAGCAAGTGTATCGTAAGAAACTTATGTTAAATGTTTTTTATGAAAAAAATGCAGTAAATGGTTTTCTTCGCAATTCAGATTTTGATCATAACAATGTTCAACTTCAGCTAAATAAGGCCGGAAAAGTTTATTCTTTTGACCTTAAATCTTCGTATGAATCTTCAAGGGTTAGTCAGAATGGAGGAATACAGGTAGATACGCTCCCTGAATTGTTCGATTTACAATTCTTGCCCGTAAAAAAATCTTTCGCTGAAACTAAAACACAACGATCACGGATAGAATTGACAAATTATATTGATTTTCTAAAAGATACAACAAATGCATTCGGACTTTTTTCAGAGCACCACTTAAAGATCAAAAAGTTTAGGTATTCAGAACAAGATACTTTGTACGGAATATATTCCGTTTTAAATTATGACACGCTTAACACCTATGATCAGCATCAATGGTCCGAGGTTGCAAATGGAGCTGGTTTATTTTATTCAGGAAAGCGAATACTTCTTAAAGCACAGCCTTTGATTTCATATTGGAATTTTCAAAATTTAGGCCGTTTTAATGATACTGTCGAGTTGGATTTAAAAAGTGATATTTCTTATACTGGCAGGTTTTTCAAATTAAATCAAAGTTTGAATTATAATCTAATTGGAGCTCAAAATGAGTGGTCTAATAAATTTGACTTTGGTTTTCGAAAAGGAGATTTCCGGTTATCAATAAGTTCAAATCTGTCGTCATTATTACCCGATTACTATCAACGTTATGCTCAGGGGAATAATTATTTTTCAATTGGAAATAATTTTGAACGGCAGGGCAGAAGCAATCAGAAAATAGCTGTCGGTTATGAGCGCAGTAAATTTTCAATTTCTGGAAGGTTTGGATTTACACAGCTAAAAAACAATTATTGGTTTGTTGATACGATGTGGAGAAACGATTCGCTTCAATCTGTTTCATTTGCTCAAATTGGATTAATAACGGCGGCATCTTTCGGTGTTCTAAATATTCATTTCAACTATAATTATTCTATTTTTCCAGAAAGTTTGACGATTATTCCGGTTCACCAACTTTTTGGTCGTATTTACTTGAAAGGCAATCTGTTTAAAGCAAAAAAAATGAAGGCTTACACGGGTGTTGATGTTGCTTACCTATCGTCTTTCCAGAGAATAGGGTATTATTCACAGGTTGCTGCATTTGACTTAAATAATCCTGATGTTACTTCTGAATATACAAGCGCACTTCATTTCTTTACGGGTTTTCAAATTGATGAGTTTAAGTTTTTTCTTCGTGTAGAAAATTTAAATTATTTCTGGTCTGATAGAAATCTACAACAAGTTAGAGGGTATCCAATTCCGTCTGCTCAATTTCGCCTTGGTATCACCTGGGATTTTTTCAATTAAGGGTTGCTTTAAATGTAGAAAGGAGCAAGACGATGCTGCTCCTTTCAAACTAACCTAACCTACCTTTTACAACTAAACCTATTCAAATACAGAAGGAAATTTGAATTGGAACAATAAAACCAAATACTTTTTATAGGAAATACAATAGTCTAATTTTAAGAATATTAACAGGTTTAAGTTGGATTCTTTTTAAGCCAAATGAATGCTTTCCACTTGCTTTTTTTATCTTTGAGAAAAATACAAAACATGGGATTACTAGAGGATAAAGTTGTTCTTATTACTGGAGCTTCAAGAGGAATCGGCAAATCGATAGCTGAAGAATGCGTTAAACAAGGTGCCAAAGTAGCATTTACTTATCTATCATCTGATGAGAAAGCTAGAGCGCTTGAAAACGAACTTTCTGCAGGTGGAGGTGTTGCGAAGGGATTCAAAAGTGATGCGTCTAAATTTGACGATGCTCAAAAATTGGTAGATGATGTAGTTGCGGAGTTTGGAACAATTGATGTTCTTGTAAATAATGCAGGTATAACGAGGGATACATTGTTAATGAGGATGACGGAAGAACAATGGGATGAAGTGATCAATACGAATTTAAAATCAGCATTTAATCTGACAAAAGCGGTTCAACGTCCAATGTTGAAAGCGCGTAAAGGTTCAATTATCAATATGTCTTCTGTTGTAGGTGTAAAAGGAAATGCTGGTCAATCGAATTATGCAGCATCAAAAGCTGGATTAATTGGATTTACAAAATCCGTGGCAGCAGAATTAGGTTCACGCAACATTCGTTGCAATGCAATTGCACCGGGATTCATTGAGACTGAAATGACCGAGGTATTGGATCAAAAGGTAGTTGAGGAATGGAGAAATGCAATTCCTTTGAAACGAGGAGGTCAACCAAAAGATGTTGCTGACCTTACTGTTTTCCTTGGATCAGACATGTCAGCGTACATAACTGGACAAACAATCAATGTTTGTGGTGGAATGTTGATGTAAAATAAATTATTTATTGAAAAGAGCCAGCTTATTCAGTTGGCTTTTTTTGTGTCTTTTCGCGGAAGGTATTTAAATAATTAAGTAGCTTTTTCAAAGCATCAATATAGAGTAGGAGATATAGAATTAGCGAAAAAAACCAAAGAACGATAATATTTATAATAAAAGTATCAATGCGAAATCCAAATAGCATTTTTGAAGGTGAATAAAAATGAGCATTTAAAAAAAGTGCATGGTCGGATGGATTGTAGACAGGATTTTCCTTGCGAATTAATTCATCCTTGAAGATTACTATCTTTTCAGATTCTAGTCTATTTGTTAATAGATCATTTAATGCTTCATTTCCAAAATTCAATTTGTCATCATTGAACTTTTTGCCTTCTGCAATTTTTAATCGTTCAATCAAATCATTTGCCTTATTGTAGTCAGATATGTACTGAAAGTTAAGAATGTTTAGGAAATTTTGAATTTCTAAATTTGTTTTAGTTGTGTTTTTATTTTTTCTCAAATCTGAAAGACACGCTTTGCAATTCAAATTATTCCAGTGATTTAGTTCTTTGTTAATTTCCTTTCTAAGAACTTCTCTTGATTTTGTCTTTTGTTCACCAGTTGATGAAGTAGAAATTAAATTATTATTGAGACTTTCCATTTCTGGAATCCAATAATCTTTTTTCCACTGAGCACGGTATTTTTTAATATTTAATTCGAAATACCGTTTTTCCATTTTGTTTTCTTTGAACTGGCCAACAGCTAAAGCCTCGTATGCCCATCTCGACAGCATGATATTCCCAACCCATGGTACTGAGTTTGATTTTGAAATAGTAGGATGAAGTTTATCAAATTTAACGATTACCCCACTGAATAATAGTTGAGGAATAATAAGAATTGGGACAACTATATAAATGACTTTTGCTGAATTAAAGGCACTTGATATGTTAAGACCTAAAAGGTTAGCTGTGCAAGATGCTGAAAACAAAATAATCCAATATTGCCAAAAAAGTCCTTTGATCTCAAGGATGTAATTACCGAGTAACACAAATAGCAGCGTTTGGATACCAGAGACTATGAATAATAAAAGAATTTTAGAAAATAAATAGCTAGTTCGCGAAAGGTGTAGAAATGATTCCCGTTGTAATAATTTTTTATCCTTGTGTATTTCTTCTGCAGCTACTGTGATACCTAAGAATAAGGCCACAATTACTGATATAAAAATGTATTGGGGTAAATTTTCATTTTGAAAGAATGTGTAACTAACCTTTGTCCCATCATTACTCGCGAAATATTTCACAAAAAATGAAAGCATTACACCAAGAATAGGTGCTTCTAAAAAGGTAATTAGAAGATACTGCCGATTTGAAAGTTTGCTTAATGCATCTCTAGAAAAAAAGATCGCTAGTTGATTTATTCTAGATGCAAGTTTTGATTGTGGGATTGGAATTGGATTATCGCCAGCTTTAATTGATTTCGTTTTTAATTTCAAGTATTTCTCATACCACTCCTTTGGATGAATTTTTCTGCTATCAGTTAGATTACCATATTCATCCACAATGCGTGTTTCAACTATATTGAAGACTTGTTCAGGATTTACATTTCCGCACAAAGCACATTCACTTTCACTGGCATTTCCTTGGTGCGTTGTGTGTTTAAAATAAGTGATTGCTTCAATTGGATTCCCATCATATATTGGATATCCACCCTGATCAATAATGAACAATCTGTCAAACATTTTAAAAATATCCGAGGATGGTTGGTGAATGACAACAAAGATTAATTTCCCATTGTATGTCATTTCCTTTAAAAGGTCCATGATGTTTTCGGAGTCTCTTGATGAAAGGCCTGAAGTTGGTTCATCAACAATCAAGACTTCCGGTTCTCGGATGAGTTCCAAGGCAATGTTTAAGCGTTTACGCTGTCCACCTGAAACAACTTTTTCAAGTGAACTGCCTACAGCAAGGTCTTTTATTTCATATAATCCAACTGAACGTAAGGTGTCGATTACCTTTTTTTTTATTTCTCTTTCACTCAATGTTCCAAAACAAAGTTTCGCATTGAAATATAAGTTTTGAAAAACAGTCAACTCTTCAATTAACAAATCGTCCTGACTTACAAAACCAATAATTCCTTGAAGCTTATGATTGTCTTTATGAATGTCAATTCCGTTTATGCATACACTTCCACTTGAAGGAGATGTCTGTCCGTTTAGGATATTCAATAACGTTGACTTTCCAGTACCGGATCCTCCCATTATTCCTAATAGCTTTCCAGATTCTTCACTAAAACTGAAATTGTGCAATCCTTGTCGCTTCCTTTCAAAGAAATAAGTGATGTTGTTGACTGAAAAAACAATCTTTTTCTTTTGGCCATGTTTTCGGAATTGGCTTATAACATCACTATAATAAAGGTGTTTACTTTTGGATGTGTGCAGTGTAGAACCCTGTGTAAAAATATAGGTACGATCATTTGGTACGAACTGTCCATTCAAACTCAAAGTATCTGTTCCAAAATATTTCAAGAATAAAATATTGACACTTTCAATGTAAAGAATGACGATTTCATCATCCAAGCCATTTAACTGAATTTTTCGCTCTTTCTGAGTTCTTTTACTACTTACCGTTATGCAATTCTCGGTCTTCTCAAGAAATGGGATGTTATTGAAAACAAAAGCGCTTATTAAATCAAATTCTTCTTTTGATATGTTGAAAGCTTCCGCTACAGTGGTTACAAACTCTAATTCTTGATCTTGAATTTTCTCATTAGAATTAATGAATTCAAAGATTCTAATTAAAACAATCAGCTTTTGTTTTTGTCTTAATTCCTCATTGATTGCGGAACAGATCTTTAAGACTTTTACTGAATTTAGGGAGTTTCGTTTTTTGTCAGCATCCTTCTTTTTTTGTTTTGAATGCAATGTGTTGAGGTGTTCGTCAAAAAGTAGAAGGTAGTGTTCGATGAGTTGTGAACTAAGTTCAGTGCGAAGAAATGATTCAATAATTCTTCTTCCCTTGGAACTTGTAATGCTTGATTCTTCCCCAGCTTCAATCGAGTCATCAACTTGTGCAATGATGGCAAAAAGCTGCATTAAGGCACTCAGTATGCGCTCGCTCATATAACGAAACTTATTGTTTGAAACCAATCAACATTACAGCACAACCTGTAACTTTTTTATCTAAATCTAATTCTGTTTCAATGGTTACAGGAATCGTTTTTTGAACTTTAAAATCCCAGTAGGGAGCATTTTTGTATTTTGAATTGGTGAAAAGCACGTTTCCTTTGGGGTCTTTAACTGTAAAAATTACAAAATCGTCATCTGTTCCGGCACTTGCAGTAATTCTATAGGTTGAACCGCCAAAAAATGTGGTCTTAAACTCTGCTTTTTCACGGTCCAAGAAAGCGGTGTAAACCTGTCCATCTGAAATGAATTTTACATTTCCATTTTTTCCATTTAGATAGGATTCACATGTTTTTACGATTGATTCACAATCTTGTGAAAAAGCAACCCCAGTAAAGGATAAAGTGATTGCAAGGATTATTTTTGATAATTTCATTTTCAAGTTATTTTATAACCGATTCTCTTAAATTATTCACTTTAGTGTTGATGGCGGACATTACATCATCACTTATTTCAACGCTGATATCATGTTGAAGTGTTGTCACTTTGTTTTTAGCATCTGTTTTTGGGGCGACATATGTGTAATTGACTTTTATTTTATCAAACTCTGTCTTTAAGTCTTTCAGTGAAGTAATGAGCTCATCATTTTGTTTTGATTTATTGTATTCTCCAAGAATTTCAATCATTGTAGACAATGTCTGTTGTTGTTCGCCAATGCGTTCTTTTATTTTAGCATTATTTGACGCTGCATTCATTTTGCACGCAAAGTGTATAGATTCTATCCATCCTCCTGCAAGAATTAATGATGATGTCGATTTACGTTTTGCATTTTTTAGAAAATAATCAGCTTTTCTGAAGGCATCCGCAGTAATTACAACCATCGAATCTTGATTATCAGCGTTTTTTTCAAAACGCGACATGAATGATTTGTCGAAAGCACCTTCCAAGCCAAGTTGGCCTGTTAATTTTTCAACAACTGACAAATACTTCAGAGCACTATTTTTTTGTTCATAGAGCGAACAGTAACCTAAATCTGTACCATAGATGCCTAAATTTAATGCTTGTTTGAATTCAGTGGAATAATTTCTAGAGTTTTCAGTTGGGTTTAAGATGTTTTGATCGAAAGGTAAATTCAACTCTTTAATAAGCATGGCTGTTTGAACAGGAGAAGGAATACTAAAGATTTTACCATCAAAATTTGTGTTTAATGATGCTGCCGGATCAACCGCTTCTTTGTCAATAGATTCTTTTTCTGAACCGTTGCTGCAAGAGTAAAGACTTGCGATTAACACGAGAAAAAGAGTGGCTGAATATACGTTAAGTTTCATAATATAGGTAAATGAGCAGTTAAATATAGTAAAAAAGAAAAATATCGCGAAAACAAGTGTGGTATAATGTTTAATTCCATCATGATGTTTAATTTTGAAGATAGAATTTTACCTATGAATATTCGTCCAAGAAGAAACCGTAAATCGGCTGCCATTCGTTCAATGGTGGAGGAAACTAAAATCGGAGCTGAGCATTTGATTTACCCCATCTTTTTAAAGGATGGATTAAATATTAAGGAGGAGATTGGTTCGTTGCCAAAAAACTTTCGTTGGTCATTGGATCTGTTAATCCCTGAAATTGAAGAATGTTTAAAATTAGGGATTTCTACTTTTGATATTTTTCCTGCTGTTGACGAGCATTTAAAAGATAAAATTGCAAGTTATAGCTATTCAAATGATAATTTTTATTTGAATGCTATTCGAAAATTGAAAGAGACATTCCCGGAAATGGTTATCATGACCGATGCAGCCATGGATCCTTATTCTTCGGATGGTCATGATGGATTAGTTGATAATGGTAAAATTTTGAATGATCAAACTTTGCCAATTTTGAATAAAATGGCTTTGGCGCAAGCTCAAGCAGGTGCAGATATTATAGGTCCGTCTGACATGATGGATGGTCGAGTAGAGTCTATCAGAGAGACTTTAGATATCAATGGCTACACAGATGTTTCAATAATGTCCTACACAGCAAAATACGCCAGTGCATTTTATGGTCCTTTCAGGGATGCTTTGAATTCAGCTCCAAAATCTGGTGACAAAAAAACGTATCAAATGAACCCCGCTAACAAGCGTGAAGCCCTGCTTGAGGCTGAATTGGATGTAATGGAAGGGGCGGACATGATCATGGTGAAACCTGCTCTTTGTTACCTTGATGTAATACACGTTTTAAAAGAAAATTTCAATATTCCGGTAACTGCCTATAATGTGAGTGGTGAATGTGCAATGGTGTATGCTGCAGCGGAAAAAGGCTGGTTGAATTACAATTTGGCGATTTCTGAAATGCTTTTAAGTATGCGTAGAGCAGGGGCAGATGGAATATTGACATATTTTGCAAAAGATTTTGCACAACTATTGAAAAAGTAATTATTTTTGTCGCATGAAATTGAATAACACACACATACATCATCATCATTCTTGGGACTGCCAGGCGTAATGATTATTTGTGTTTTCTAAATAATTTTAACCCGTCTGGACATCAGGCGGGTTTTTTGTTACCCTAAGATGATACGGACAAAATAGATAAAATGATATGTTAAGAATTGCTGTTCAAAAGTCAGGGCGTTTATTGGATGATTCCCTGCAAATTTTAAAGGAGGCTGGAATAAAGGTTGATGCCTCAAATGGTAAATTAAAATCTGTCGCATCAAATTTTCCGCTTGAGGTTCTATTTTTGAGGAATTCAGATATTCCACAATACGTAAATGATGGGGTTGTAGATGTTGCCATTATTGGTGAGAATTTACTCATTGAAGAACGATCCAATCTTGAGACTTTGGTGAAATTAAATTTTTCAAAATGCCGGGTTTCTTTAGCGGTCCCTAAGGCTTCGACTGTTCAGTCAGTCAAAGATTTTTCAGGGATGAAAATAGCGACTTCCTATCCAAATACGGTTGAAGATTATTTAAAGAAAAACAATGTTTCTGCTGAGATTCATACGATTTCTGGTTCTGTTGAAGTTGCTCCTGCAATTGGCTTGGCGGATGGGATTTGTGATATTGTTTCTTCCGGCAATACACTTTTTATGAATGGTCTTCGTGAGTTAGAAATTATTTTAAAATCCGAGGCTGTTTTGGTTAGAACGGAGAAGCTAACACATGAAAAGGAAGCAATTCTAGAAAAATTAATTTTTCGAATTAAGGCGGTATTAGCATCAAAAAATTCCAAATATATTTTGTTAAATGCTCCAAATGAAAAAATTGAGGAAATCATCCGCATCTTACCTGGAATGAAAAGTCCAACAATACTTCCGCTTGCAGAAGAAGGTTGGAGCTCCTTACATTCAGTTATATCAGAAGATCAATTCTGGGAGAATATTGATGCATTGAAAGATGC
>JBKDKG010000088.1:0-1778 GCA_046345095.1 Flavobacteriia bacterium
TAGCTTTTACAACCACGAAAGACCGCATCAGACACACGATTATAAAACACCAAGAGAATTATTTTTTGACCAACAAAATGTTGCATGAAAATACACCTTAACTTTAATCAAAATCCTGCCCTAATATTGGGGAGCATTACAGTCAATGCAATCAAATTCAACAACAGATTCAGTTTTATTAAAGAAAATGGTAATGGGTGTTAGAGCTATGCTACCCAAAACAGGAGGAAGGAAATTACATTCGATGCTGAATTCACAAATCAAATCACAAGGAATGAAAATAGGTAGAGATAAATTATTTGATTTTCTAAGAGAGGAACATTTATTAATAAAAACGAGGAGGAAATACCATAAAACAACTAACTCAAGGCACTGGATGCGTAAATATCCTAATTTAATCAGGGATATAGAAATTTGTATGCCAGAACAGGTTTGGGTTGCAGACATCACTTACCTGGTGATGAAAAAGAAGCATTATTATTTACATTTAATTACAGACGCCTATTCAAAAAAAATTGTAGGATATCAATTAGCAGACAACCTACAAGCAGAAACGACATTAAATGCTTTAAAACAAGCTATTTCGAATAGGATTTACAGCCACAAACTTATTCATCATTCAGATAGAGGGCTTCAATACTGTAGCTCGCAATACACAGCTTTACTTTCAGGAAATGGAATATCCATTAGCATGACCGAAAACTCAGATCCCTATGAAAATGCAGTTGCAGAAAGAGTTAACGGGATCCTTAAAGATGAGTTTATGCTCGATATTAACTTTGAGTCTTATTATGGAATGAAAAAACAAGTTCAGCAATCTATTCATGCATACAATCATTTAAGACTTCATACTTCTATTGGAATGTTAAACATTTACAGCAAAAAATAATACTTAAAACATGGAAAAAAAGAACCCTCTTCTTGTAAATGAAAAGGGTTCTGTATCTTTGGTCTAATCAGTCAACCTTTTTCAGGATGTTACAGTAGTTGAATATCAATTACAATACAACAGAAAAATAAGTTCCGTCGTCATCCTCATCGTCATCAGCCGGTTTCGTAGCCCCACGAGCCATTTTAACGGCAACGACTACTGCGTTGGCAGGATCCAAGAATTTCACTCCCGGGATGTTAATTTCACCTACGCGAACAGATTTACCAATTTTTAGTTTAGAAATATCCAAAGTGATTGCATCAGGAAGATCTTTTGCAAGACCAACACAGTTCAAACGACGGAAAGTTTGCATTAATTTACCCCCAGCCATTACACCTTTAGATGAACCTGTCACACGCACTGGCAAACCAATACGTACAGGTTTTGTATCATTCAATTCAAGGAAGTCTACGTGCTGAATTGTATCTTTCGTAGCGTGCTGTTGCAACTCACGGATGATCCCTTTTGCTTTCTTTCCTTCGATTTCAAGTTCTACCAAGTAAACTTCAGGTGAGAAGACGATCTTGTCGATATCATTTCGCTTTACTGCGAAGTGAGTTTGCTCACCTTGTCCGTAAAGCACACAAGGAACCATGCCTGCATTGCGCACGGCAGCAGCGTCCTTTTTCCCTACGTTCGTTCTAGCCGAACCGCTCAATTGTGCTGTTTTCATATTTATTTGTTTAAGAAATTACATTTTGAGAACTGATTGACTGATTGTTCACGGTGCAATGAATGGCCGTGGCAAACAAATCGGCGACAGTTACCACACGAATTTTGTCGCTGTGTTGCTTCAATGGAATCGTATCTGTTACAATCAACTCAGTTAGTTTTGAATTTGCGATCC
>JBKDKG010000089.1:0-2068 GCA_046345095.1 Flavobacteriia bacterium
TATCTGTTATTTTAAAAAGATAAGCTATGATTCCCATTGCAACGATGTTTTTTATCAATGCTTGAACAGGCGTCATGGGTAACAATGATCCAAAACAACCGCAATTGCCTTTGTTTCCATTTACAATTATTTCATAGGTCAACTGAGACGAAAAAAGTAACAACATTAAAAACGAAAGTGGCAAAACAAGCCTCTTGAAATAGTGTGGTTGCAATAAACCAATACCTAAAGCCAATTCACAACCGATTAATGTTCTTGAAAAATACGCTGCTGAAACTTCATTAAATCCCATCGGTAGAAGTTGCTTTATTTCAAACGTTGTTAAAGCAAAATGTGGCGAAGGATACAATTTCGCAACTGCGGATAAAAGAAACATGAAGGAGAGAAGAATTCTCAATCCATAAGCTATTTTGTTTTTTAATGTAAGCGTCGTTTCGGAACTCATAAACTAAATTTTGAACCTAAATTTAATGCAAATTACACATTGGGAATCGCAATAAAATGAAAGTAACGAAATGTTAACAAATAAGATTTTCGTAATTTTCCATCTAAAAATTAACGATGCGCCTACTTACAACCTTTTTATTCTTCCTAGTTAATTCTATCTCATTTTCACAAACGACAGTAAATGGTTCTTTCATGCACAATGGATTAACGAGAACGTACTCTTTTTATGTTCCAGCAATCTACGACGGTACACAGGCTTATCCGCTTGTTTTGAATTTACACGGCTACACATCCAATGGGACTGAGCAGTCTTTCTATGGAAACTTCAAACCTATTGCTGATACGGCTGGATTTATTGTCGTTCATCCCGAAGGGACAATTCAAACAGGAACTGCATCAACGCAATTTTGGAATGTTGGATTTTTTCCGTCCAATGTTGATGATATTGGATTTCTTGAATCGTTAATCGACACAATCTCTAATTCTTACAACATCGATGCTACACGTATTTACTCAACCGGCATGTCTAATGGAGGATTTATGAGTTATAAATTAGCGTGTGAAAGCAATCGATTTGCAGCTATAGCCTCTGTAACTGGAAGTATGACTACTCAAATGCAAAACAACTGTTCACCTATTAAACCAATTCCGGTAATGGAAATACATGGCACCGCTGATCCAACTGTTCCATACAATGGTCAAACAGGGATGCTTGCAATCGATAATGTACTTTCGATATGGGCGGGCTATAATGGTTGTACTTCTGCTCCTACAATGACTATGGTTCCAAATATAAATACCACAGATGACGCCACAGCCGAACATTATGTTTATGCTCCTGGAACAAATAACGTAACAATGGAACATTATAAAGTAATCAATGGAGCACACACATGGCCCGGTGCGGCAATTACAATTGGTGTTACTTGCAAGGACTTTAGTGCGAGTAAAGAAATCTGGCGTTTTTTCAGTCAGTATTCAAATTCAGAGGCTAGTGTGAAAAACAATGAAATGGCAAAGATTCAAGTCTACCCAAATCCAGCGAATGATATTTTAAAGATTAATCACGGCATGACTGGAGATTTGAATGTTACGGTTATTGATGCCGCAGGTAAATTGATTCTTCAGACGACTGAACAAAATCAATCTTTCGAATTGGACATCAGTAAAATTCAGCAAGGAATGTATTCTATTAAACTTGAGAATGATTCGCAAATCATAAACACAAGGTTCTCAAAATTTTAAGACCTCATTAAAAGGAAGTAATACTTTTTCAAATTACGGATTCAAAGGTTCTTCGACTTCTTCTGCAACTTTAGGAAGTGGGATTTTAGGGTCTACGAATTTCTTTTTCTGATAAGGAAATAAATCTGAAAGTTCTCCAGAATAATAGAAATCAAATGCAACACCACCAAAAGTATATTCTTTGTCATGCACTTTGAATACCGAACCACCAACACCAGGGTTTTTCTTTGGTTTTGATTTCTGATATCCCAAGTTAAACAAGGATGCAAATATCTCAGGCCTTTCATCAATACGGAACCCGGCTCTTTCCCATTGCATTTTAATCTGTTTGATAAATAATGCTGTGTACAGGAAGGAATAATAATGATCCTTGTAC
>JBKDKG010000090.1:0-5285 GCA_046345095.1 Flavobacteriia bacterium
TAGTAGAACCATTTACCATGTTTTTCTTTCGTCGTTTCGATTGCATCGGTGTAATAGGATCCAATTGCTTGAATCTGTGACTTATTAAAATCCCAAAATAAAGATTCCTTAGGCGAAAGGTTTTCTTTCAGTACGATTTGAGAAATCAATACCAAGGGTGAAATTAAAATAAGTATAAAAGCAAGTTTCTTCATTTGAAATATTTAAACGCTATAATACAGGATTTTTTTCAAGTTACATAAGAACCAATGAGCCTTGAATTGCCAAAAAAACACCAAACATGGCAAAAACAATTCCTATAAAGTGGTTCAATGCAATCAAAATCTTTTCAGTAATTAATGGTCGTAGTAATTTGGCTCCAAGAATTTTAAGTAAATCAAAAGAAAAGAAAGTGATTAAGATTGTCAACAAGAAATATAGTATATAGAATCGATTTTCCTCCTGAGGTTCATTTTTAGCGCCAAGAGTAATAACACTGAACCAATAGAAAATAACCAATGGATTAGCGAAGTTCAGTAAGAATCCCTTTAAACCAAGCAGGATAAAGTCCTTAGGACTTTGCACCGTATTTCCTTCTTCATTCACTTTTACTTCTTTCGGTTTTTTAAAGAAGGTTGTTACGCCATAAATTATGAACAAAACACCACCAGCCAATTTCATGAGGTCTTGCTTCTCACCACTTAAAATTGCAGATACTTCTGAGTAAAAAACGTAAGCAATTAGAATGTAAAAAACATCGCTGAGCAGAACCCCTAAATCAAACGCAATCGCAGCGCGAACTCCTTTTCGTATGCTTGTTTCAAGTAATACGAAGAATACCGGTCCGATCATAATAGTCAGAATAAACCCGGTAACGATTCCTTTTATTATTAGTTCAACCAAAAGAAATATTTTTACAAAAATACGATTTGCGTTCGGAATGTAACGGTCAGAAAGCAATCATACCAAAGATTGAAAAATTTACATTGATTTGCATCATTTTGTGGGAATATTTCACAAGTTGTTTACCTTTGCATTCGAAACGCCCGATCTTTATGTCGGCGTGATAAAAGAAAAAAGGTTATGAAAAGTGCTGCAGCAAACAAAAAGCTGGATGAAGTAATTGAAAAAGTTGAGAAAAAAGGCTTAGCTGCCGCTAAACTTATTGACGACCTCAAAGAACTCAGAGAATTTGCTTTGAAGGAGCAAGATCCACTTGTAACAAAAGTACTTCGTCTTTCATACGAATTCATTGGTGAAAACAATGCATTTGATGTACAAGCTCAATACGAGGAAGACGAAGAAGGAAATGAATATCCGATTGAGATTGAAGATAACGAAAACCTACTGTACTTCTTAAACTTGTTAAAAAACGCAGAGCATAAAATTAACCGTGAAGAAATCAAAGATTACAGAACTGCTTTGAAATTGGAATTGTATTAATTACTACACTATATGAAAATGAAACACCCAACTCAATGGGTGTTTTTTTTTTGCTCAAAAAACAACCCTAAATCCATTTTTACGTCTTCTAATTAGTTGAGCAAAATTACTCAACACTGGTTTTATTTTTCTTGCAGTAGCCTGAAAAGAATTTTAACTCTTCCTTAAATTCTTTTCAGGTTTTTTTAATCGCAATATTGGCAATAACTTCTATGTCCCTTGACTTGATGGAAAAAAGGAATTTCCTTATCGTACAATTGATTTACCACTTCTTGCAGAAAGGCCTCAAAAAGTAATGTGATTTCATTGTAATCAAGACTAGTTGATTGAAGTGGAAAAAGGCCTCCTTTCAAATTTACCAACGAATAAATATTTGCAGATTCCGGGAATTGACCACTATTTTGTTGGTACAGATAGGTGTATAAAGCTAGTTGAATAGCGTGTTTTGTAGTTGAAAAATAGTCCATCAAACTTGTATCAGGATCGTAGCCACTCATTGAAACATCTTCTGCTTTCACTTTTCCTGATTTGTAATCAATAATTCTTATTTTTCCATTTACAGAGTCGATGCGATCAATGAAACCTTTCAGTGCAATAGCTTTTGGTTGACCGTTCACTGTTATATTCACGTGCGCATGCATTTCAATTTCAATGTATTCAATGAAAACTGGTGAAGTTTGAGTCAAAAGAAATTTTCTTTCCTCTTCTAAAATCCTTTTTGTCAATTCAATCGCCATCCGAAAACTTAAAAGATTCTTTCCAGACTCAAATGCTGATGCATCGTCATCAAAATGTTTTAAAAATTCGTTACGTATTAATGTTTCAAACTTTTGTAGCATCAAATCGATGTCACTTGGCAATATATTTGGTGGTTGCGGGATTACCTTTTGACCCTTTTTATCGTGCCTCGAAAATGGGATATATAGTTCCTCTAATACATTGTGAATGAAGGTTCCAAAAGTATTGCTTTCAACTTCTTCTTCTATACTTTCTTCTTCTCCAAACTCTAGAAGATATCGGTAGTAAAAGTCGAGTGGGCAATTGATGTATTTATTAATTGCTGAGGCAGAAATGGGTTTATTAAAAAACTCATCCAATCGCAGAATAATCTCATCCGTTTTTTGAACTTGCTGAACGGATTCTGTCAAACCAGTATCATTTGGAATAGAATAGAACTCTTTTTTCAATTGAAAATTGGGGTTTAATCTACTTAGCTCAAGTTCCAACTGCAATAGATATCGGCTTGCTTCATTACTTCCAATGTTTTCCTGAGAAGATGTATACGTTGTCCACATTGTGTCGCAACGCTGTAACAGACGATAAAAATGATGTGCAAATAACCCTTGTTTTTCTCTTGGAGTTGGCAATCCAAGGTAAGATCTAAGATCCATTGGTATCATTGTTTGTAAAGGATTGGTCGGAGGCATTTTTCCTTCATTCAAACCGAGCACAATAATATTTTTAAAGTCTAATAATCTTGTTTCCAAAAGACCCATGATTTGGAGCCCGTCAATAGGGTTACCGTGATAAGCTATAGATTTAGTATTCCAATGCTGAAAAAACAAATGTTTAAAGCTTTTCAAGGTCATGTCGGGCAAGCCTTCACGAACAAGATTTTCAAAATCAATGATTTCTCTATCGAACGTTTCTAGAATGGCTTTTTCAAATTCGTCGTCTTTACCAAACGAATTATACAACTCTCTATTTAATGCTCGAATTGTTTGGATGGCTGACAACCAATCTCCATTCCAATCTTGCAACAAGTAATTCAATGATTTATCAGCATTGCCTGCCGTTAATACACGGTCTTTTTTTACAAAAATACTATTGCACTTAATGAGTTCTTGTTCGATTCGAATAATGTCAGCTTTTTCCTTATCTGAAAGCAAAAGCAGTGTAAATGGATGATTCCAAAAACGCTGTAAATCTTGGATATAAATAGCCTGTGTTTTATAACGGATTTTGTTTTCTTGAATAGTAAAAATGAGTTCAATCCAAGTCCTTAATGCTGTACTCCTTAGTGGTAATCCTAATGTAATATTTGCTTTTTCAATTGTTGCTGGAAGATTTTTCATCAGGGGTGCAATCAAGGACTCATCAGCCAATAAGATGAGGGTTTCATTGAGATCCTGTTTATTCAATGATGCAAGTATAGTTGATGCCACCTTCACTTGTCCTGTATGCTGTGCGCACTCTATTATACTTAAATCCGTTGATTTGGTCGAAAGATCATCGGCTATATGCGGCAATGATTTTAGTCCTAATTCTGACTGAAGTATTCTCAGAAACTTACCTGCCTCGTGATTGTTATCATTAAGGTAGAAGGTGTCTGCATCGATTATAACATGCGCTCTCCCAAGTTGATGTAATTGTTTTATAATGCTTATTTCTGAAGGCGAAAGCGCGTTGAATCCAGCAAAAAGAAATACTCTTTCTTTCCTTTCCCTAAAAAGCACATCTATATTCTGGGAAAGGAAACGGTAAGCACTTCCTACGTAACAAAGGCCCTCCTTATCCAATTGTTCATTCAATTGAATGTAATACCCGGGTAAACGATCCCAAAATTGCATGAATCTTTTTTGGCCTTCTGTCAATTCTTCCTGAGCAAAACTCCAACTTTCTATTTCTTTGATAGATGCAAGATTTTTAAAAACATCCTTTGAGTCTAGTTTGTAACGATCTATCTCATCAAAGTCTGATAGTAAAATATTTCCCCATGCCATGAATTCGTCAAAGGAGACATCTTTAGGGTCTGTTGGGTTGGCTAACTGTATTTTGAAAAGACGTATGAGTGTCCGAGTTCGATCAATGACAGTTCGATCACTAAAAGATCTTACCCATTTGTCAATTGTAACCATCTCGGGCGCTAACAATGGCTTTCCCTCAAGCGTAAACATTGAAGATGCAATGTATTTTTTAGCGCGTTCGGAAGGTAAAACAATCGTTAGATTTCTTGGGTTTAATTTGTTTTCCTTAATGTAAAGAGCAATCTGGTCGGTAAATTTCATTTTTAATTCATGTACTTAAAAGTCGTATGAATATAACAAAAATGTCAGTGTTTTTTTTAAGAATTATTCGAAACCTACTTTACTAAAGAACAGCTTTGGTCTATTTGAATTCATGAATTTATTGCCTCCATAAGCTTTCATGATAACCAAATACTGATCACTTTGAATTAAGCGAATCCAATGCGGACCTTCGGGATACGTGTCTGACAATCCTTCGCACACCTCAGTGCCATCATCTAAAAAATAATGAGAAGAGGTTGTTTCGTCGGGACCAGCAATGTAAATTTCCCCCTGGTTCAAAAGACTGAGGGTTCCATCAATTGGAACTAATTCAATTGAATACGTATTTCCTTGACCCATTTCTCGGTAGATTAAATAAGGGTGATTGTCCCATATTTTAAGTTCCTTTGGCTTTCCCGGAAATACCGCTAAAAGTCCTGCGGTATCGTCGTAAATAGTATAACTTCTTTTCGATCGAACAGCTTGTTTTTCCTTTGTTGGCTGTTCCGAGAAAGTTGCTAAAACTCTTCGAAGCTTGTATCCTTTAGACCTAAGAAGATTAATCATTCCTAGTTCTCCTGCCAAATGCCCAGCACCTACAGCGCAAAAAACTGATTGCTTTCGAATAAGTGTATCTAGACCAATGGCCATTGTTTGATTTCTACTAATAATAATGTCGTCATGCATTCCTGGATTAAAGGATAAATTTGCTTTCATCAAACGATCAAGGGAAGAGATATCTCCTTTCACATAAAAATCAATTAATTTTTCCTGACTCAGTAACTGTGGATTCAATCCTAGTCTTCTGTTTTCTGTTTGTCCCCAATCATTCAGCATTTGGAGTTGGTCTTTCAC
>JBKDKG010000091.1:0-30784 GCA_046345095.1 Flavobacteriia bacterium
CGTTCGGAAACATTACCGCACTTAACGATATCACTGGCAACGAACTGACCGTTACGGTAGAATAAAAATTCAAAACTTACTGAAACAACTTCTTCACGATAGATTGGAAATAAACTTCCTGCTCCTAAAGCAGCATTCAAATCATCTGAACGCTTTGTGGGTTTGAAGTTCCTATCAAATCCTCGCACAGAAACGATCACATAGGTGTCAATTCCTTTTGCAGCTATTACTTTTTGAATGGAATCTTTTGCTAACAAAGAAGCATCGCTACCCAACTTCATCATGTTCAAGGAAGGAATCGCTTTTATGCCTGCATCAGTAAGAAGTTCTGTCAAATTAATCTCAACCGTATAACGGTCCTCCGGTTTGTCTAGCTGACCCACCACCAAAGCATTCGCAAGATGCAAATCATTGACTTGTCCGAAAATGCTATTGCCCATTAAAGCAATCAAAAGTGTGAGGTAAAATTTCATGGCTCCTATAAAGTTAGAATTAATCTTATTGCTTCGTCAACTGCGAGATTCATTTTAAAGTATTAAAAAACTTCACGCGCAATCGCCTTCACCATAGAAGAGTTAGACATTGTATAGTAATGAATACATGGAACACCAGCAGCTTTTAACTCTTTGGATTGCTCGATACCCCATTCAACACCAATTTTCTCAACTTCTTTGTTGTCTTTGCACTTTAACAATTCAGAAGACAAAGCCTCAGGATAGTCTATTTTGAAGAATTTTGGCAAGAACGTTATGTGATCAAGTGTCTTGATTGGCTTTAAACCAGGAATGATTGGCACTTGAATGCCGATTTCACGACATGCCTTGACAAAGTCAAAATATTTCTGATTATCGAAGAACATTTGAGTTACAATGTATTCAGCCCCAGCGTCTACTTTAGCTTTCAAATAATGTAAGTCTGTTGTCATGTTCATTGCCTCGAAATGCTTTTCAGGATAACCCGCAGCGCCAATACAAAAAGCGGTTGGCTCCAACTGAATGTCATCCATCATGTAATTCCCACTGTTCATGTCAGAAATCTGATTGATCAATTCAACGGCATAGCGATGTCCATCTTGATGTGGACGAAATGTTGACTCTGTTTTAATGGAATCTCCTCGAAGCGCTAACACGTTGTCAATTCCCAAAAATTGAAGGTCAATCAATGCATTTTCTGTTTCCTCCTTGCTAAATCCACCACAAATTAAATGTGGTACTGCATCCACCTGGTATTTGTTCATGATTGCCGCACAAATCCCAACTGTACCTGGCCGCTTGCGAATGGCTATTTTTTCAAGCAATCCATTTTCACGTTCTTTGTAAATGAACTCTTCACGGTGATAGGTGACATTAATAAACTTCGGTTTAAATTCCATGAGTGGATCAATGCCATCAAAAATAGATTGTATGCTCTTGCCCTTTAGTGGAGGCAAGATTTCAAATGAAAAAAGCGTACCGTTCGAATTGTTTAAGTGTTCTGTTACCTTCATTTTCTTAGTTAAGGAGTTGCAAAGATAAAGAGATGCAGAAGTTAGACGCTGCTTAAGTAATATTTTTATCGCGATTCAAGTAAGCTTCTGCGACAAAAAGGTCATTTGGGGATGTGATTTTCAAATTTTCTTCGTTTCCATCGACCAAATGAACAAAGAAACCGGCTTCTTCCACAAGAGATGCATCATCTGTAATTCCAGTATGGAATGGCTGATCATAGGCTTTTTTAAGTACACTAGCCCGAAAACATTGTGGTGTTTGAACCAAACAATAATCTGCTCGATTAACCGCTTTTGATTGATTGTTTGAAATTGATCGCAAGGATTCCTTCAGTGGTATGACCGGAATGACTGCTTCATGCGTATACAGCGCACTGAGACATCTTTCAATTGTTGTATTGCTTACCAAAGGTCGAACGCCATCATGAACAGCAATTACATCACCCGTGCAAACTGCCAACGCATTTTTAATCGAATGATAGCGTTCAACTCCACCATCAACAATTTGATGAGGGATGGAACAATGATGAGAAGTTAACATATCGTTCCAAAAACTTTTCCATTCATTGGGTAATGTTAAAATCAATTGTGCTGAAGCATCGAAGGCATAAAATTTTTCCAGCGTATGGAGCAGAATCGGTTTCCCCGCAATTTCTATAAATTGTTTTGGCAGATGAGAACCCATCCGCTTTCCGATTCCCCCTGCTGTAATGATAAAAGTTCTGCTCACGCTTCAAATATAAATGATAGTTTGTCAAAAGTTAGATTTCAATAAACAAAAAAGGGTCGCTTCTCAGCAACCCTTCATCTTTATCTTGGCCAAATTATTTTAATTGATTTGGATCTTTTGCCGCTTTGTCGCTCAACTTCTTTTGCGTATTCAACCAAAAGAATAAACCTACAAATCCTAACAATAAAAGAACTGTATTGAACTTATTTCCAACCCATTCGAAAAAACCGAATGTCCAAGTTAGAAAATCACCAATGCCGTAAAAAAAGTCTGAAGAGCTCATATTTTTTGGTTTTTAACAGAACAAAGAAAGTGATTTTTACGAACAAATCTACTTTTTCTTGAAAAATTAAGTTTTTCGAATGTTTGAATATTGAAAACTTTTGACCTCTACAAAACTTTCGCCACTGCTTGCGTAAGCTCTATAAATTGCTCAACAGAGAGTACTTCAGGCCTCAAGGTTAAGAATGGGTGATCAAATTCCTTTCCACCAATTAATTGTTTGATGGAATTTCGGATTGTTTTTCTCCGCTGATTGAAACTCATTTTTACAATTTGAATGAACAATTTCTCATCACAGGGAAACACCTCTCGCTGATTTCGTGTACAGCGGATAACACCCGATTTAACTTTTGGAGGAGGGTTAAAAACATGCTCATCAACAGTGAAACAATATTCGATGTCATAAAATGCTTGCAAAAGCACGCTCATAATGCCGTAGGTTTTCGACCCAGGTTTTTCGGCAACACGTTCTGCGACTTCTTTCTGAAACATGCCCATTATTTCAGGAATCTGATTTCGGTAATCAAGGCATTTAAATAATATCTGCGTTGAAATGTTGTAGGGGAAATTACCCACAACAGCAAATGGTTCCGTTCCCATGTGTTTTTTCAAATCAGCCCTTAAAAAATCAGCTGAATAGATTTTATTCTCTAAGGAAGGAAAATGATTTCTCAAGTACTCGATAGACTCTGTATCGATTTCCATCACATGCACATCTAAATCTCCCCTTTTTATAAGAAAATCTGTAAGGGCTCCCATGCCGGGACCAATCTCAAGTACTTTATTACATGATTGAAAATTTCCATACTGATTGGCTATTTTTTGACAAATGTTTTTGTCTGTCAAGAAATGTTGGCCCAGGTGTTTTTTAGCTTTTACGGTCATGCTTTGAATTCTTCAATAACTGAAAGAAATGTTCTAAAAGCAGCAAATTTTCCTGCATAACGATCCGAATGGTCCTTTTGCAGAGCTGGAGCGTGGGTTTCTCTGTACTCATCCAACCTTTCCTGACTTTCACACAAATACATAATTGAATACGTCAATCCTCCTTCTTCTTCTGCATGAATTCTAGAAATTCGACTTTCTATAAAGCAGCCTGTCGCCATAACATCTGGAATATGTGTGCTGCGCATCCAGCTCAGCCATTCTTCACCAACCTCCGGATCAATACTTACTGTAACATTGTATAAAATCATGTTACAAAGGTAGAACTATTCAACTCAATAAGAAACACCATCAAGTGATAGCGTTCACACCATACTCTTTAAAATTTCCTATTTTTGCCAAAAAAAGAGTCTATGCTATTATCCATGACCGGTTTCGGTAAAGCAACCGGAAGTTTTCAAGGGAAAAAAGTAACGGTGGAAGTGCGTTCCCTGAATAGTAAAACATTGGATCTGAATGTGCGTATAGCCTCAAACTATCGTGAGCTTGAACCACAGATTAGAAATATCATCAGTGCAGAACTAGACAGAGGTAAAATTGATGTGAACATTAACATTGATAGCACCGGCGATACGAAAAACTTTTCCATCAACAAAGATTTAGCGAAGGCCTATCATCAAGATTTAAAGGACGTTAACTTGCTTATTGGCGGGTCTACTGAGGATTATTTGTCGTTGATTCTTCGAATGCCGGAAATTTACAACAATGAGCGTGAAGAACTAGGAGATGAGGAGAAAGCTTGGTTATTAGGTCTTTGTCAAGACGCTTGTACTTCATTGAACGAATTCCGGCGTCAAGAAGGACTTGCACTGGAAAATGAATTCAATCAGCGCATCGGAGAAATCAAGTCCTTGTTGGAACAAGTGCCAAAATATGAGCAAGAACGCATTGAAATTGTTCGCTCTAAAATAAAAAAAGGATTAGAAGAACTTCAAAATATTCAAATCGACAACAATAGATTGGAACAAGAAATGATCTTTTACATCGAAAAATTAGATGTTTCAGAAGAGAAAATGCGCTTGAGCAATCACCTCGATTATTATTTAGAAACAATGGTTTTACCTAAATCAGGTAAGAAATTAGGCTTTATTTCACAAGAAATTGGTCGAGAAATAAATACACTTGGCAGCAAAAGTAATCAGGCGGATATGCAAAAACTGGTTGTCGACATGAAGGATAGCCTAGAAAAAATCAAAGAACAGATTCTGAACACCTTGTAATATACCTTTGAAATGAGTGCGAACGGCAAATGTATTATCTTTTCAGCGCCTTCAGGAGCGGGGAAAACGACAATTGTTCATGCCTTACTAAATGCGGGGATTGGGTTGGAATTTTCTGTTTCCGCATGCAGCAGAGATCCTCGACCAAACGAAGTGGATGGGAAAGATTACCATTTTTTGGGAATTGAGGGATTTAAACATCAAATTGATGCAGGAGCCTTTATAGAGTGGGAAGAGGTATACACCAACAATTATTATGGCACCTTGAAATCAGAGGTAGAACGCATCTGGGAAAATGGAAAGGCAGTCATTTTTGATGTAGATGTTATCGGTGGTTTAAATCTGAAAAAGATTTTTGGTGCTGATGCATTGGCGATTTTTGTCCAACCTCCAAGTTATGAGGAACTGGAAAAGCGATTGCGATACAGAAGCACAGAAACCGAAGATAAGATTCAACAACGAATGGCTAAAGCCAGTAAAGAATTAAGTACAGCATCAGAATTCGATTCTATTTTGGTCAATGCCGACTTGGACAAGGCCATTGAAAATGCCAAAAATTTGGTTACTCAATTTATTCAAGCATGAAAATTGGGCTTTATTTTGGCACTTACAATCCGGTTCATGTAGGACATTTAGTGATTGCAAATTACATGGCTGAATACACCGATCTTGACCAAGTTTGGCTCATTGTTTCGCCACAAAATCCGCTCAAAGAAAAGTCAAGCCTCCTTGCTGATTATCACCGTTTGGCTTTGGTGAAAATCGCTATTGACGATAATCCGAAGTTGCGCGCCAGCGATATAGAATTCAAATTACCAAAACCAAGTTATACGGCAACGACACTTGCCTACCTAAAGGAAAAACATCCAGAACACGAATTTGCCTTGATCATGGGTGAAGACAACCTTCGCACGCTGCACAAATGGCAAAATCATGAGATTATACTAAAAAATCATAAGATCTATGTTTACCCGCGTGTTCTAACAACACAAGAAGAAGCAGAGGTTTCCACTATCAATGCACAAATCGGAAATGATTTTGCTCAAAACACCAATGTTGTCTTATGCGATGATGCGCCAGTAATGAAAGTATCTGCAAGTTTTATTCGTCAAGCCATAAAAGACAATAAAGATGTTCGTTATCTGCTCACGGAGCCAGTTCACAAGTACATTGACGAGATGAATTTTTACCGTTAGTTCTTTTGAAAAGGATGGTAGGATGTGTTTTCTATAATTAGCCTTTTTACCAAAACTTTGCCTTTTACCTTTTTAGGATTCCAAATATATAATTTCGTTACTCCTGCTTTTCGAAATAAATAGGTGTTACTTACTTCCTTATTCGACTGCAAAAGTGTATTGCTGTAATCCTCGAGTTGGTTGTAATCATATGTAAGTTCTAAACCATCAGTTGTAGACATTAACGTAATGGTAACCTTCGTGTCTTCTTTAAATCCGGGAAACAAATCATCAATAGTGGTAAATTCATTTGATGGGCCAATCTCAAAAGTTTTGTTGACTTCTATCGTGTCAATTTTTGCCTTGATCTCATACTGTTTTTTAAAAGGAACATATTGATAAACAACTACACATTCTGTTTCATTGTAGGGGTCCTCTTTCTGCTCGGAGCTTATGAATTCTGCAATTTTTACAATATTCTTGTTTTGATCGACTTTACTTAAGGGCAAATACATTTCCATAGGACCAAAGTGACTGTCTCTAATAATTAGGTCGCCAGGTTGTATTAAGGTTCCAAGATCTTCATCAAAATGTCTTCCCGCATAGGTCACAAATGTTTTTTCATTCGGGTCAAAATTATTTGCGCCATAAGCGAAACTGAGCAGTGGAAAATGATAGAAAACCTTCTTTCCTTTCAAGTCTAAAGTGTGCAAATAGTCAGCCGTTTTCAATACTTGACGATCCAGTGGGTCGGCTTTCTTAGGAAAATACTTCGTTGTAACCAATGCTGTAACCAATCCCAAACTTGCTGCAATAACTATTCCTTTTGCAATTTTGGATTGCATCCACTTCAACTTGTCGATATAATACAGATTAATTAGCAAGAATGCAGGCATTCCCTGTGTTGCAATCCGTGTTAAACCCAGTGAACCATTTTGACCAGTTGCCCAGAAATAACTGTGTGCTGCAATGATTCCAAAAAATATTCCTGCCGAAAAAACAAGCCACTCAATATGCAGCAGATTCCATTTCTTTTTAATCAGAAAATAAACCATCGCAGGTACGCCAAGGATTAACACATACAACCCTGGATTTCCCAAGTAATTTTTATAAGATGTTATATAATGGTACCAAGGACCTTTGCCATAAATCGCATTGGCCATGTCATACGGGTTGTGTGTAAAGTACCAAAACGGATCCTTCAACATGAACCACCCAACAATTCCATACAGTACAAATCCAGTTAACAAAAACGGCAATATTTTAAATTGTCGAAAGAAACAAATTAACGAAGCAGCAAGAATTACCGGCAATTGTCCCTCACTGCGCATGAATGGCATAAACGACACCAAGACAGCAAACAAAAGCCATTTGCGCTCTACTAAAAAATAAATTGCAGCTAGTATTGCCAAATTAAACAATGGTTCAGTCAATCCGCCGAGCAGGGTTCCGGCCACATCATGTGCTTTAAGCAGGACCAAAGGAAATAGTAACTGGAGCCAAATGCTTACATTCTTTCGTTCCAGAATTTTAAATCCAATAATTATTGACGCTGAAAAAACAAGAATATTGAATACCACACCACCGTTAAATCCAAATTGTGTGAATGGCGACGACAAGAGAATAAAAAATGGTTTTCCCCAATGGTGTAAAAAAAGTATTGGATCTTTCCAGGAGGCAGCTGAAATGAAATAATGCGTTACTCCATCCCCAACATCAACAGGAACCTCGTTGTGCAGCATCATGAATAGCAACCATGCTATTGAAAAAAGTAGTGCTATGCCGTGTAAAATTGGCCTGTATAGCTTGGTAAAGGCCATCCTATCTGTTAAAGTTGCATTTCAGGGACCACCTCAGGTACTACCAGTTCACCCTCTGTTTTTGCAACGATTTCTTCGACACTTACACCTGGAGCTCTTTCAATGAGATGGAATTTATTGTCTTTGATTTCTAAAACGGCCAATTCTGTTACAACCCGTTTTACGCAGCCTACTCCAGTCAATGGAAGCGTGCATTCTTTCAATATTTTTGATTCACCCTCTTTATTGGTATGCATCATTGCAACAATAATATTCTCAGCAGATGCCACAAGGTCCATTGCGCCGCCCATTCCTTTTACCATTTTACCCGGTATTTTCCAGTTGGCAATATCTCCCGATTGAGAAACCTCCATTGCTCCTAAAACAGTGAGTTGAACGTGTTGGCCACGAATCATAGCAAAAGAAGTTGCTGAATCAAAAAATGCCGCACCATTGCGAACAGTAATTGTTTGCTTACCGGCGTTGATAAGGTCGGCGTCTTCCTCTCCTTCAAAAGGAAATGGACCCATTCCTAGCACACCATTTTCAGATTGAAACTCTACTTCTATTCCTTCTGGGATAAAGTTGGCTACAAGCGTTGGGATTCCTATTCCAAGATTCACATACCAACCATCTCGCAACTCTTGCGCGATTCGTTTTGCTATTCCGTTTTTATCTAATGCCATTATTTTCTCTTAAAAAATGTTCAAATGTTCAAATGTTCAAATGTTCAAATTAATTCTTTTTTCTAACTGTTCGCTGCTCGATGCGCTTTTCAAATTTTTCGCCTTTAAAAATGCGTTGCACGAAAATGCCCGGTGTGTGAATAAAATTAGGGTCAAGCTCTCCAGCCGGCACTAATTCCTCAACTTCAGCAATGGTTATTTTACCCGCCATCGCCATCATCGGATTGAAATTACGTGCCGTTGCTTTGAATACTAAATTTCCTTCCGTATCCCCTTTCCAAGCTTTGACAATAGCAAAATCAGCGGTGAGAGCAGATTCAAGTATGTGTGGTTTTCCATTAAAAATCCGTACTTCTTTTCCTTCTGCTACTTCAGTTCCATATCCCGCTGGTGTAAAGAATGCCGGAATCCCAGCTCCTCCTGCCCTGCAACGCTCGGCCAAACTTCCTTGTGGAATCAAATCAACTAGCAATTCACCTGACAACATTTGTCTTTCAAACTCAGCATTTTCTCCTACATATGAACTAATCATTTTCTTGATTTGCTTCTGTTGAAGTAACAGCCCAAGACCAAAATCGTCCACCCCAGCATTGTTTGAAATACACGTCAAATCTTTAACGCCCAACTTCACCAATTGCTGAATTGAATTTTCGGGAATTCCACACAAGCCAAAGCCGCCCAGCATCAATGTCATTCCACTTTCGATGCCCTTCAGGGCTTCCTCTACATTTTTAACTACCTTATTCATTATTCTATTCCAAATGGATTTTCTTCAACTTCAGGAACGGCCAGAATGTCTCCGCCAGAACAAACAAATTCCGATGCATCATACGATTCCGGTCTATCAAAATCTGTTGTAGACAATGCTACGACAGGATCCTTGTATACTTCTTGCATGTAATATCCGTAGATTGGCAAGGCCATGCGTGCTCCTTGTCCCCAGGTCATGGATCTAAAACGAACTGAACGATCCTCAGCACCCACCCATACTCCTGTGACAAGTTCAGGTGTCAAACCAACGAACCATCCATCCGAATTACTTTGTGTTGTACCTGTTTTACCAGCTGTTGGCGCCAAAACATTCCCCCATGACTGTCCACCTCTTAAACTTCCCGCTGTACCTTGTGTAACAACTCGCTTCATCATCTGCAGCGTTTCATAGGCTACATTTTCATTCAATACTTCTTTCGAATATGATTTGGCATTGTAAATTACATTGCCATTTCTATCTTCCACGCGCAAAATTGTAGTTGGTCGATTGTAAATTCCGTTATTGGCAAAAATACATTGGGCACCAACAAGTTCATAAAGAGAAAGGTCCATAATACCTAAACAAAGTGATGGCACCTCTTGATCTGGAGTCAGATTAATATCCATCATTTTAAGCAATTTCGAGATGGTCTTTGGTCCTGCATATCCTCCCATTCTTGCCATTACGGCAACAGTTATGTTGTTCATTGATTGTGCCAGTCCTGTTGATGCTGAAACCACTCCAGCATCGGAACCACCTGCATTTTTTGGACACCAGCGTCCATCAACATTTCCATCTGCATCCTGCAAATCAACACAATATGCTGTATTTGCAAATTCAGTACATGGCTTCACAACACCCATCGCCATCGCCGTTGCATATACAAATGGTTTAATTGTGGAACCTACTTGTCGTTTCCCTTGTCGAACATGGTCAAATGCAAAATGTCTGAAATTAGCACCCCCAACCCATGCCTTCACAAAACCAGTTTGCGGCTCAATTGAGATCAACCCTGCATGTAAAAAAGACTTGTAATAACGAATTGAATCATTCGGTGTCATCGTTGTATCTACCTCACCATCCCACGAAAAAACTTTCATTGGAGTAGGTGAATTGAAATTTGCAGCGATTTCAGTTTCGGACATACCTGTAGCGCTTAGAGCTGCATACCTTGGAGAATTCACACGTGCAGTTCGCATTATTGACTCCGCTTCATCATTTGAAAGGTCATTTGAAAAAGGGAAGTTTCTGACGCTTCTATTATTGTCATCAAAAACGGATTGTAAGTTTTCCTTTAAGTGCCTTTCTACTGCTTCTTCAGCATGCTTCTGCAAATTAGCATCAATGGTTGTGTAAATTTTCAAGCCATCACGATAAATATCATACGGCGTTCCATCTTGGCGATGGTATTTCCAGTTTCCGTCCGAATTTTTTTCTAATAAAATGCCCGAAAGTTCTTTTCTAACTGCTTCACGGAAATACGGAGCCATACCTTGTTTGTGATCAACTTCCTGATAATTTACTACAAGCGGTTTAACTTTTAACTCATTGTATTCTTCCTCAGTAATCTTGTTGCGCAAAGCCTCATTTTCTGAAGTTGAATTTTTCAACCATTGAAACAAAACTTGATTGCGTCTGTCAAGCGCACGCAATGAATCTGAGGCTCTTTTATCGCGGATTTCTTCCAACGATATCTCTTCCGGTTTCACACCTTTTTCATTCGCTAGCTTAGATCGGTAATTCTTAATTTTATATGTATAAGGGTTGAATAATGCAGGGTTTTTACACATCCCAACAAGCATCGCTGCTTCCTCCTTACTTAAATCTATAGGTTTTTTCTTAAAGTAAACTTTTGCTGCATTTTCAATACCAACAGCGTTGTACAAGAAATCAAATTGATTGAGGTACATCGTTATAATTTCTTCTTTTGAAAAACGCTGCTCTAAACGAGTAGCGATGATGTTTTCTCGAGCTTTTTCATTGATTCTCCTAAAAATCCTTCCTATTCGCCCTCCGGAACTTGATCCAACCGATTCCCCCATGGCGCGCGCCAGCTCTTCTCGCTCACGCTGCTGCAATGTAAACAACAATTTCGCCAACTGCTGAGTAATTGTTGAAGCACCTCCTGCACCACCAACATTTACAACCGCGCGGCCAATCGCTTTAAAATCAACGCCAGAATGAACAATGAAACGTTCGTCCTCTGTGGAAATCAGTGCATCTGTAACGTAGGGTGAAATCTCTTTGTACTCAACGCTCGTGCGGTTTACTTTCCAATACCGTCCCAATTCTGTTTCACCATCCGCAGCATACACTACAGAGGCCAATAATTCTGGCGGATTGTCTAGCATTTCCACAGGTGGCAAATCATCTTCTGACTGAAAAAGCAAAAGACAAGTAACTAGCAAGAACGGAAGCATTGCCAAAGACCAAAAAATGTACGTATACTTTTTCTTTTTGTCTTCAGGCAATGTCATATTATTTCCGCGAACATCCTTCATACAGAACTATTTTAATGTAAAAGTAAGAATTCTTTCATTTTCATTATCAAAGGTCATTGCAGAACATCTCTGCGTTGACTATCTAGTTTCAATAAAATAAACATCATCATCGAGAAGGACATCATGGATGATCCTCCGTAGCTAAAAAATGGCAAGGGAATTCCAATTACTGGTGCAAAACCTATATTCATTCCAATGTTAATTGCAAAGTGGTAAAAAAGTATCATTGCTACCATGTATGCATATACCCTATTAAATGCTGATCGCTGTCTTTCTGCTATCATTACAATTCTCAACAACATGAACATGTAGAGACTAACCAAAATGAGGGTGCCAAAAAAGCCCCATTCTTCTGCAAATGGGCAAAAAATAAAATCTGTTTCACTTTCTGGCACATGGTTACTCTCAACACTTGCTACAGAGGCATTGTTATACCCTTTACCAAACATTCCCCCCGAACCAACAGCTGCCATTGCTCTATTTCGGTTGTAATCCTCTCCATCCGGATCTTCTTTCAACCCAAGGAAAAGCTCAATTCTATCTTTTTGGTGTTCAGCTAATCCTTGAAAGCCAAAATTAACCACGGTTGAAAGAAAACTGGCTAAAACATAACCAATCAACACAATCAACGAGGCTCTATTTCGGTCTCGTTTAGACGCAATAAATCTAAAAACGAATGATAAAAACAAAGCAAAGATGGTCAGCGACAAAATCACACTCCAATATCCTGAAAGAATTATTCCGGGCAGAAAATCAAAAGAGATTTTTTCATTACTCATCAGCAATGTTACCAAGCTAAGAAACACCACTACAAAAAGAATAGGGATAAAGTGACTTCCGACCCATGTTTGCTTGAATTTCACACCTGGAATTATATTCACTACTTTAAGAATCAGAGGGTCGTAAGTGATCCCTTCACGATACATTACAAAAAGGAAGGATGTAAACACAACAAAAGTTCCGGCATCTGGCTGGAGCAAAATTAGCACCATTGGCACCAAAATGATCGCGTTAGCTATTAACACTGTTTGAATTGTTTGCTGCTTCACATTCACATTACTAATAAATCTAGCAAGCAATAAACCTGTGCCAATTTTTGAAAATTCAGCAGGTTGAATTCCCAAACTTCCTATACCTAACCATGCTCGAGCACCATTTACTGGCGGCATAAAAAGCACAATGACAAGCATAATAAGTGTGAAAAAATAAATTGGTAAGCAGAATTTCCTGTAAATATCTGAATCGATAAGAAATACAATTAGTCCAAGAAAAAGAGAAACCACCAACCAAATCATTTGCTTTCCATATTTCTGCGAAAAGTCAAACAGAAACGGATGTTCTTCGTTGTAGGCTGTTGAATAAACTGTAGAAACTCCCATGATTAAAAGAACCATGTAAACGGCGAACAACACCCAGTCGAAATGTGCAACTAAAGATTCTCCCTGTCTCATTCTCTGTATGTAAATTGTGCCTCTAGAATCGTTTTTTCACGGTCTTTCTCAGTTATCTTTCGAGTAAGGTATTTTTCAATCATGAGTCCTGCAGTTGGAGCTGCCCACAAACCACCACCACCTTTCGCATTTTCAATAAAAACAACTATCGCAATTTTTGGCTGGTACATTGGCGCAAATGCTATAAAAACAGAGTGGTCATCACCATGAGGATTTTGAACAGTTCCTGTCTTCCCACAAACGATAATATCTTTTAGCTTAGCTCTCTTTCCTGTACCTCCAGAAACGTGAACTACCCTTCGCATGCCCTCAATGATAACATTGTAATGCTTTTTATCAACCATAGCATAATGGCGCCACTTGTATTCCTTTGCGGGACCAGACTTACCAATTGATTTTACAAAGTGAGGTGTAATGTACCAACCGCGATTTGCAATGGTCGCTGCAATATTAGCCATGTGCAAAGGCGTTAACATCACCTCACCTTGACCAATAGAAATTGATCTGATTGTTGAAAATGCCCATCGGTGGTGACCATACCATTTGTCATAGTAAGCCGGATCAGGTATAAGTCCTGAACGCAATCCTGTTATATCTGTATTGAGTTTTTTTCCAAGGCCAAAACTGTGCATATACTTTGCCCAAAGATTTAAGCCAACTTCGGCATCCTCAAATACACTTTTCTTTTTGTTTTGCTGAATGATGCGGCGCATAACAGCGTAATAATATGGATTACAAGAATGTTTAATAGCATCGGCTAAATTTCCAGCACTTGTGTGGTCGTGGCAACCTACAACTGATTTGTTACAAGGAAAGCCAGATTCAGGAGTAATCACACCTTCTTGCAATCCAATCAAAGAATTCAATAATTTAAATGTTGATCCAGGAGGATATTCTGCTGCAAGGGGTCGAGGATAAAGGGGCTTACTAGGATCCAATAGCAATTGTGAATAGTTGGTTGAAATATTGCGCTTTCCAATTAATAGGTTGGGGTCATATGACGGCGCTGATACCAATGAAAGGATTTCACCTGTTGAAGGTTCAATTGCAACTATACAGCCACGTTTCCCTTTTAACAACTTCTCACCATAGGCTTGCAAGATAATATCCACACCAAGAGTTAGCTGCGGACCTTGTTTCGCCGTTGTGTCGTATTTTCCACCAGCATATGATTCGATGGCATTATTCAACGCACTTGTAACAATGTATTTAATTCCTTTTCTGCCTCTTAATTCTTGTTCATAAAAGCGTTCTATTCCTGCGCGACCAATATTATTCCCGGGCTTATAGAATCGATCCTCTTCTACCTCCTCTCTGTTTACCTCCGATAAATAGCCTACAATGTTTGCGCCATTTGCAAAAGGATAACTCCTCATGCTAGTTACTTCTTCATAGAAACCAGGGAAATTCTCGAGATGAGGGGCAATCCGTGCAATTTCTTCTAATGTCATTTCCTTAATGAAAGGATATGCTCTAATTTTTTGATAATTGGAAGTTGTTTTACCTGTGTGCTTATTGTAATACTTGCCCTCTCCTTCCCTTATGGCTTCAAATCGTTCCCTTACTTGTTCATTCGTCCAACCAATCAATGCTGCAAATTCCGTAGTATCGAAATTTTTCATGTTGGCTTCCACCATCATTAAGTTGTAATATGTTCTGTTTGCAACTATTTTTTTTCCGTTTCGGTCAAAAAGCACACCTCTTGGCGGTGTAATTTCCTTTCTTTTTTCTGCAATTTCTTGTGCTCTCAAAGTCCAGCTATCATCAACGACTTGCATGTAAAAAAGACGAAGGGTATAAATGATCCCTACAAGAACAATAAAGGTAATTAGCACATATTTCCTTGTGTCGAAATTCATCGTTCTTTGGGCTTAGTAACGAACAATGCCTGCAGTAAATAACACAGTAAATAAGAAAGTGGGAGACTTAAGATTGTTTTTTGAAGGATAAAAAAGAAGTCATCAATTCGAAATATTTCAAGTAAAAAGAACCAGAAATGATGAATTGCCAGCAAACTACCAAAAACATATAAAAACCAGCGCGAACCCATCTCAAAAATATTTCCTTCTCGCTGTTTTTCGTAGCCGTCTCTAGGAGAAAAAACCTTCATAATGATAGGGCGCAAATAGGCGAACAGAACAAGTGAAGATGTGTGCAACCCATATGTATTTGAAACCGCATCTATTAAAATACCCATTCCAAAAGCGATAAGCATTAGGTATATTAAGCCTATTTCAAAAGGCAATAAAAGTATAAACAAGGGATACACCATTAATTGGATACCAAACCCAATCTCCAATTGATTAAGTATGTATGCCTGTATAATTACAAGTGCAACAAAACGAATACTATGTTTAATTATGTCGTTCATTCTTCTTTGTCTTCAGGAATATTTGCTTCGAGCGTATCCTGTTCGGCTTGCATTAAATTTTTAATGACATATACACGCTGCAGAGAACGATAATCCTCAGAATAACGCATCACAACATCCCAAAGCGGCTTACCTTCTACCGGATTTAATTTTTCAATATGTCCCACCATTAAACCTCGTGGAAAAATACCGGACCCTCCGCGGGTAACAACTTTCGACCATTTTTTGATCTTTAAATCGTTTGATATACCTGTTACAGAACCTCGTCTTGGATCTCTACCATCCCACTTTAGTAGACCAAATAACCCAATCGGCTCAATCATTACATCGATATTGATGTTTTCCGTAAGAACAGACTTTACAACAGAGAAATGTTCGCTGGTATTGTGAATGATTCCAACAATACCTTTATCAGAAAACACCCCCATTCCACGCTTAATCCCTTGGCGATATCCAATGTTCAAGGTGAAATAGTTGTTCATTTTAGTGACAGTGGAATTAATCACTGTAGCAGGAATATAAAGGTATTGCTGATGAAATAATGTATCATCGATTTCATAGGTGCGATTGCGTAAACGCTGAAAACTCTGCGGCAAATGCTGTCTTAACCAACTATTCTCTTGTTGCAACTTATCATTGTTCTTGCTTAAATTAAAGTGCTTGGTGACATCATTTCTTACGGTTAGAATTGCACCTGAGACTGATGAAGCGCTCGTTAAATACTGTGATCTCGGAAAGTTTAAAAAAGTAAAATACGCAGACAGTGCAAAAATTTGCAGTGCAACGAAGACAAGGAAAACTCGGAAACGCCTAAAAAAGGCAATCAGATTTCGCATGCACAAAGATAAAAAATCCCGCTCAAATTATGGCGGGACTTTCAAATTAATCTCTAATAAGGAACTGGAAGCGTTCGATGTTTTTCAAGGCGATACTTGTACCCCTTGCTACTGCTCTAAGCGGGTCTTCTGCAATGTGCACAGGTAACTTGGTTTTAGCAGAAATTCGCTTATCCAAACCACGCAACATGGAGCCTCCACCAGCAAGATAAATTCCAGTTTTATAAATGTCCGCAGACAATTCAGGAGGAGTCATTTCCAATGCGCTAAGAATCGCCTCTTCAATCTTTGAAATTGTTTTATCCAATGCATGTGCAACTTCCGAATAAGTAATGACAATTTCCTTTGGAATTCCAGTCATTAAGTCTCTCCCCCGCACAGCAAAATCTTCAGGTGGGAAATCCAATTCTGGAAGTGCTGCGCCTACTTCAATTTTAATTTGTTCTGCTGTACGCTCACCAACAAGAATGTTGTGTTGACGACGCATGTATTCTTCTATGTCATTGGTGAAATCATCACCGGCAATACGAATCGATTTATCACAAACAATACCACCAAGAGCAATGACTGCAATCTCAGAAGTTCCACCACCGATATCAATTATCATGTTACCCATTGGTTCTTCGACATCGATACCGATTCCGATAGCAGCAGCCATTGGTTCATGAATAAGGTAAACTTCCTTTGCTCCAGCGTGCTCTGCGGAGTCACGTACGGCACGTTTTTCAACCTCAGTAATTCCCGAAGGAATACAGATTACCATTCTAAGCGTTGGATTAAAAAGGCTTCTTCCCGGATTGATCATTTTAATCATTCCACGAATCATTTGTTCGGCACTTTGGAAGTCTGCAATTACACCATCTTTCAGTGGGCGGACAGTCTCTATCAGCTTGTGCGTTTTACCGTGCATTTGTTGTGCCTTTTTTCCAATGGCAACCACTTTCCCGGTCTGTATGTCTTTTGCTACGATTGATGGCTCATCTACGACGACTTTATCATTCATGATGATAAGTGTGTTCGCCGTTCCAAGGTCGATTGCAATTTCCTGCGTTAAAAAGCTAAATAAACCCATTTTTTGTCCTCCGCCTTTTTAAAGTGCTTTTTAGTAATCTTGGTTGTTTTCGTAAAATTCGGTTTTTTGTTTCAATTTTGAATCAAAAAAAATTCTTTTAATGTTTGAAGTGTCTATTGCCTGTAAACACCATTGCCAAACCATGTGAATTGCAATAGTCAATTGACAACTCGTCTTTAATTGACCCTCCTGGCTGAATGACTGCCGTTATACCGGCTTTATCAGCAATTTCAACACAATCTGGAAACGGAAAAAATGCATCCGAAGCCATTACGGCACCATTCAAATCAAAGTTAAACGATTTTGCTTTATGGATTGCCTGACTAAGTGCATCAACGCGAGATGTTTGACCCGTGCCACTTGCAAGCAACTGCCTTCCTTTTGCCAAAACAATTGTATTTGACTTTGTGTGCTTCACCAATTTATTAGCGAACAAAAGATCTTCTATTTCTTCTGACGTTGGTGTTTTGGTTGTTCTCGGTTCCAAATTTTCCTTTGTTTCTGCCAACAAATCTTTGTCTTGCTCAAGAACACCATTGAGTATTGTTCTAAATTGGCGTGTTGGCAAAGCTAATTCCTTCTGAACCAGAATTATTCGATTCTTTTTTGACATTAATAATTCAAGTGCTTTAGGCTCATATCCCGGTGCAATAATCACCTCACAGAATAATTCATTAACCGATGATGCTGTTACCTCATCAATTGAGCGATTAGAAATTAAAATTCCACCAAAAGCACTTACAGGGTCCCCGGCCAAAGCCGCTTCATATGCTTCACCTATTGTTTTGCGTGTAGCTATGCCACAAGCGTTGTTGTGTTTTAAAATTGCAAACGTTGGATCGTCATTTTTAAACTCTGCCATTAAGGCGACAGCTGCATCAACATCCAACAAGTTATTGTACGACAATTCTTTACCATGTAATTTGTCAAAAATGTCGTCTAAATTTCCATGGAAGATTCCCTTTTGATGCGGGTTTTCTCCATAACGTAACACTTGCGAATTTTGGATGCTCTCCTTGAACAGGTCGCTTTCTCCTTTGTCAAAATACTTGAAAATTTGTGTATCATAATGCGATGAAACATTAAATGCATCTCGAGCAAAAGATTCACGTTGTTCTAATGTTGTTTCTCCGTTTTGAGCCTGAATTAATTCCAAAAATGGTGCGTATTGTCCCTGTGAAGGAAGTATAACTACGTCATTGTAGTTTTTTGCTGCAGCACGAATCAATGAAATGCCCCCGATATCAATTTTTTCAATAATCGCTTTATGGTCAGCACCGGAAGCTACCGTTGCTTCAAACGGATACAGATCTACAATAACCAAATCAATTTCAGGTATTTCGAATTCAGCAATTTGCGCTTGATCTTCTGAAAGATCTCTTCTGTTCAAAATTCCACCAAACACTTTCGGATGCAATGTTTTTACGCGACCACCAAGTATGGAAGGATAAGAAGTAAGGTCTTCAACTCGTTCAACTGGCACATTCATTTCCTCGATGAAGTTTTGTGTACCACCTGTGGAATAAATTATCACTTGATTTTTGTGAAGCTCCTTTACGATTGGAGCTAATCCTGTTTTATCAAATACGGAAATTAATGCTGCTTTGATCTTTTTGTTTGAACTCATAATGGAATGGAAAAGAAAGTGCAAAATTAGTCTAAAAAAAGAGTTTGAATTGAGCTAAAGAGTTAAAAATTTCATGGTTTATGAACAGCAATAGTTAAAGATGCATAAAGGATTGAAATCTGGTACACTTTGATTTTTTAATTTTTGATAGTTTTATACCTAATTCCATTAATTTCATTTGACATGTTAAAGGTCTGTGTGGTTGAAGACGAAAAGAGTATTGCTGAGTTGATACATATCAATCTGGAGATAGAGGGATATGAAACAACACTCATTCACAATGGTCGAGAGGCATTTCAAAAGGCGCATGATTTTGGTGCTTATGCATTGGTCATTCTAGATGTTATGTTGCCCGAAGTGAGTGGATTAGATATTTGTAGGCAAGTTCGAAAACATTCAGACGTTCCTATCCTTTTTCTATCTGCGAAGGGCACTACGGAAGACCGAATAGCAGGATTAAAGCTCGGAGGGAATGACTATTTAAGTAAGCCTTTTGATTTGGAAGAATTACTATTAAGGGTAAGGATTCTTTCGGAACGATCTTCACTTTCGCGCAAAACCTTGCAAGAAGAAATACAAATTGGAAGTAAAGTAGTGAATTTTGAAACTTTTATAGTGAATGATAATGAAGACGGATCCTCAATGATGCTTTCAAAGAAAGAAATTGAACTGCTTCGGCTCTTTTCTGAAAAAGAAGGAATAGTTGTCTCTCGGGACGAAATTCTTGACAAAGTTTGGGGAAAGGATCAATTTCCAACAACACGAACCATCGATAATTACATTCTTAGTTTTCGAAAACTATTTGAAAAGGACCCTAAGAACCCTATTTATTTTCACTCTGTCAGAGCAGTTGGCTATCGTTTCACCAATGAAAAATAACTACTTTTGAATGATGGATATGGAAGGAAAAGAACATTTGAAACAACTCCGTTATGACAAAGCTTATTTACGCATGGCTGAGTCTTGGTCAAATCTGTCCCATTGTCAAAGAAAAAAAGTTGGAGCTATTATCGTAAAAGATGCAATGATTATTTCTGATGGGTACAATGGTACCCCTGCTGGATTTGACAATTGTTGTGAAAATGAGGATGGCGATACGCATTGGTATGTGCTTCATGCAGAGGCAAATGCCATATTAAAGGTTGCAAAATCGACGAATAATTGCAAAGGCGCCACGTTATATCTTACCCTCTCTCCTTGCAAGGATTGCAGTAAACTTGTTCTCCAAGCGGGCATTAATCGTGTCGTTTTTAAAAATTCTTACAAGGATACTGAAGGGATCGATTTTTTAAAAAATGCAGGTGTAGCCGTTTTACAAATTGAAAGCCTTGAAGACGATGTTTAAATCAAAAAATCAATTTTTAGTTCCCCTTTTATTGTCAGGATTTCTTGCGGTAGGATTATGGACAGGTCACGTCTTAAGTCCAACTGAGTCTGCTTTTACAGGAACATCGGGACAAGAGAAATACCAAAAAATGCAAGATATCATCAATGTGCTGAACGAAAAGTACGTTGATACCTTAAATGGCGATGCTCTATTCGAGCAAACAATTTCAGACATGCTCCACAAGCTTGATCCACATAGCAATTACATTTCTGCCAAAGACCTTCAATCGGTCAATGAATCCATTCAAGGCCAATTTGGAGGAGTTGGAGTGCGCTTTATGATTTTACGAGATACCATTTGTGTTACGAACGTAATTCCTGGTTCTCCTTCACAACGTGCTGGTGTGAAATCGGGAGACAAAATCATTCAAGTAGATGGAACAAAAGTCGCAGGCAAAAAGATCTCCAACGAAAAAGTAATGTCCTTGCTTAAAGGCAGAGAAAATACGACAGTGAGTGTTCGACTTCTTCGAAACAAAAAAATCATTAACAAGCGAATTGTGCGAGGAATGATTCCAATTGAATCCGTAGTAAGCGTTTACATGGTTAACAAAAATGTAGGCTATTTAAAGATTGATGAGTTTTCAGTTACTACATCCGATGAGTTTCGCAAAGCTAGTTCTTGGTTGGTTGAGCAAGGCATGAAAAGTTTGGTACTCGATCTGAGAAATAATGGCGGAGGAGTGCTGCAATCCGCGATTGAAATTGCTGATGAATTCTTAGGGAAAGGAATTCCAATTGTAAAAACAAAGGGGGAACACACAGGAAGTTATACTTATAGGGCTACATCCAAAGGAAATCTTGAAAAAACGAAGGTTGTTATCTTGATTAACTCCAATTCGGCATCAGCAAGTGAAATTGTGGCAGGAGCGATTCAAGACAACGACCGAGGTTCAATTATTGGTAGGAGGTCTTTTGGAAAAGGACTCGTGCAGGAAGATGTCCGTTTGAGAGATGGCAGTGACTTGCGTTTAACAATAGCTCGCTATTACACACCAACAGGTCGCTGTATTCAAAAGTCGTATGACAAAGGATACGAAGAATACATGGCCGACCAAATTGACCGTTATGACAATGGTGAACTCTACCGTCCAGACAGCAGCTTATTTGTTGATTCATTGAAATACAAAACTCCTAAAGGCAAAATCGTATACGGAGGCGGAGGAATAATGCCAGATGTTTTTGTGCCTTTCGATTCTTCAGGAACAAGTTTATATTATACAGACTTACGATTTTCTCAGTCGTTCAATGGGTTTGCCTTTGACTATGTTAGTGATAAACGTACCAAATGGAAAACAGCTGAAGAATTTGAGCGCTCTTTCAACGTAACGGATGATTTAATTCAAAAATTCGCATTATTTGCACAAAGAGAAATGAAAATCCAAATCGTTAAATCTGAATTGAACCACAGCAAGAAGCTTATTGCCAAAACTTTGAAAGCTGAAATTGCGCGGCAATTATGGATGGAAGATGCTTATTATAAGATTATTAATCAAGGAGACAATGAATTTCAAAAAGCCATTTCAACGCTTTTGAAATAATCGATTTTTCCTGATTATTGAGTCTTACTAACTCCTCTTGGTGCACAAAATGCAGTATATTCCGAAATATATAATCAATCACTATTTTCCTGAAGTTGCTGAATTTTTGAAAAACGACAAGAGTGAAACACCAGAAGATTACTTTCATTCTCCTTCTCGAAACATTGAAGTCGAAAGAAAAATTATTGATCCAAAAGAGGCATCGTTATTTTTCAAGCAATTAACTCCGGAAAATTGGATTTATATTAATTGGATTTCCGAATTACCGGAACTCGAAAAATTTTTACTCGGTAGTCTTCCCGAAATTTCATTTTCAGATAACTTAAAGTGGCAAGAACACGCGCTTTTTAACTCTTTTCAAAGCTTTATTTCCCCATTTTTAGAAAAAATTATTCTCGCAAATAACACCTCAACACTAGCAGAAAAGGCAATTATGGCCAGCTACTTTTGTTTGTTAGACCAAGGGTCGCGCAATCTTGTTGAACTTACGATTGCTGGTAAATTTTTAGAGGAGCGCAAGCAAATCATGCAACAATTTATTGAAGATTCACACGCTGGGAATTTTGATGCTACTCTCGTTCAACTTTGCAATGATGAAGCAATAACGTTGTTTTACCATATTGGAAACGCTAATTATGCTTTAAAAATTGAGTACTCAGAATTACTTTTGGAATTGGTGAAACATCCTCTTTGCGAGCGGAAAACTTTGCTTTGGATCATTCGTATGTTGGAGAAAATGGGCCTACGAAATGAACACTTGTTACAGTTAAAATCAATTCATACAAGCACTGTAAACAATGCATTAAAACATTCATTAAAGAATTATAAAAAACCCATTTCGGCTAAACTAATACTTGTCGTTTTATTATTAATTGTTCCTGTTTCCATTTGGTTTTTTACTCAGTTAAATCAACAATATTCATCTGAAAACGAACTGCTCGAGCGAAAGACGTCATTTGAACAATTCAATCCTGATGAACGCAAAAAAATCGATTCCCTGCTGCATCAAATAGAAGAAAAAAATAGAGATGCAAATGAAGTCGTTACGGATTTTTCGGATACACGTGTAAACATTATCGCGGGACTTAAAAACAAGAAAATGGCATCGATTTATAAAGATTTATGGCTCGATCTTGAAAGTGTAAGTTCGCTGACAAAAGATAGTTGCACAAAGTTTTTAAATGATCATCGTGTTTTCTATGAAAATACAAAACCGCTCGACAAAAGGGATGCTTCAGCATCCTTGTACATTGAAAATGGATCAACTTACGATGTCTTGATATGTGTTTTCAAAGAAGAAAAATCAGCCGATGTATTTTCATTGTTATTGAAAAAAGGGAAATCAACAACTTTTAACTTGGAAGTAGACGAACATTTATTGTTCTTGCCAGGTAAACAATTCTCTAAATTATCACACTATGAAGCCTCTGGTCCTTCTAAAGCCTTTTTAGCTCATTTTTGTGATAAAGACAATAACTATTCTTCAATGCTGAATGAATTTTACACTTTTGAACGAACTAAAAAAACAGGAAATAAATTGTATTTGAGTGGTGATAAAAATTCCTTTTTCAACATTATGGATTTGGGCTCTGTTCTTCGGTTACTTTAAAGTCTTTCTCGAGAGGGCACCTTGTGATGTAAGGTATACTGCTAAAAAGATAGCCAACATATATCCCGTTTTTTCCCATGTAATTGTCTGTGTGTAATCTTCCGCTATTCCCATACTAAAAAACAGGTAAGCAAAGACCATTACTAAAATAGGTTGAAAATAAATGTATGAACTTGACACTGTAGGAGAAAGGTATTTCAAGCCATACATGGTCAATAAATAGGTGAAAAATGTAACACCTATAATCACGTAAATTATCTTGTACCAAACTTGAAAAGGAATCACGGAAAAATTTGTGTTACTTAAATCGAGCAATGTTGGCGGAAAAATCAACACAAAGAGCAATCCAAATGTAAATACCCACGTAATTACGGTTAATGGACTGTATTTTTGCATCAACGGTTTTGCCATTACAAGGTAGATTGCGTAACTCACCGCATTGATAAAAAGAAACGTATCGCCCAGAACTGAATCGCCTTTGCCTGTTCCAGCTGTAAGCGTTAGAAGTATAGTTGCTGTTGTCCCTAACACTATTCCAAAGGCGCGCACCAACGTAACTTTATCCTTCAAAATAAAGAGTGAAAGTATGGTCACTAAAATCGGGTTAATTGACATGAATATACCCGAGTTAATCGCCGAAGAAAGATTCAATCCATGGAAAAAGAATAACTGATTTACTGCAACCCCAAAAACAGCACAAAGAGCCATCATAAATAAATCTTTTTGATCTATTTTCTCTCTGACGTAAAATGACTTGACGAGCCAGAAGAGGATTGTAGCTCCCAAAATTCTAAAAAGAATAAAGACATTGGGCGACAAATACTGAGGCATAACACCCTTTGCCAAAACATGATTGGCTCCGTAAAGTGTATTGACCAGAAAAAGCGCTAGATGTGCTGAGTATTCTTTTTTAAAGATTCCCACACTTGCTTATTTTGAAAAAGACTCTTTTGCAGCTGCTATTTCGCTTTTTGCATTGCCAATAAAGATTTCATCCTCATTGATAATAAACGGACGCTTTAAAAAAGTATATTCTTGCAATAAATAATTCCGATAATCATCCTCTGTAAGTTGCTTTTCATGCAGCCCCATACTTCGAAATTTCATCGCTTTTTTAGAAAAAAGGGCTTCGTATGAACCTACTTTCTCTTTTAACCAATCTAGCGTATTGGCATCGATGTTCTCAACTTTAATGTCTTGTAATTCAAAATCTTCACCGATTTCAAGTTCTTTTATAATCCGTCTGTTCGTATCACACGTGCTTAAATGAAAGATCTTCTTCATGAAAATTTAATTGTTTTGTAGAAACTCATCATTTCGTTTTCGATCATCTTCCGAGCCAGGTGTCGAACACCCTTTAGATTTCTTTTCGAACAAATAAATCAGTTTTACTTTTGCCATGATTGGCAAGTAATTGGAATCAAACCATTTCAATGCGGCACAGCCTCCCCTCCATTCATAAAAACCAAGGATCGGTAAATTAACACCTGGAATTAAAAAGCTTCTTCTACTCAATTTGATGCCAAAACCAAGGTCGTAATTCATTTGAGCAACAAATGAATTGTGAAAGGTCTTAGGGCCAATGCTTGCACCATCATAATTTTTATTACCATCCAATACTCTGTAGTCGATGTTAACTCCCAAACCATTGTCTAAAAAGTATTTTTTTCCGATATAAAAGTTCTTGTGCAAAGAGAAGCGCCCATATACATATCCATTTTGAAATGAACCATTTCCTGATGCGGAAGAAGCTAAAGTACCATTTACATTGTAATAGTTAATTGTTGTTTCTTCCTTCCCGCTCAGCATTTTAAAACCAATTCCATAGTCGTAATAAGAAATGAATACTTTGTTCATCTTTTTCGCCAAGGCAGATCTGCGTTGGGTAAAATGTGCTAAACCTACTTCAGCAAAGAATCCAATTTTTCCTGAGGGATCGATTGTGTAATCCAATGGTCTACCTGTTGCATCGGTTGTGCTGATTACTGGATTATTCATGCGCGTCTTCATGAATGTTGGGCCGAAAGAAAACTGCATACCAAAGAAGCGATAATCTTTATAGTCCGCTTTTCCGAAATATGAACTACGACGGCCGCCCGGAGTTAAATCCCTTTGTGCTAAAGAAAACAACGTTACAAAGCACGAAATAAAAAATAAAGTGTTTCTCATTCTTCTAAAATACAAAAAAGCAAATCAGTTACAAAGAGAAAGAATTTTATCTATTACCTCTTGAGAGTCCCATTTTTGGTGTATGTCAGGTATCTCCATCACCTCATCCATAATGCGATTTTGCAATTGACCATGCTTATACGCTTCACTGTAACGAATATCACTAAAAGACACCTGAGAATACAACGTCATCCATTTATCCGGATGAATTGCACTGAATTTCGCTTCAATTTTTTTTCTCAGTAAAAAGTCGGGATTCCCAACATGATCTCTCATCTCATAGTAATTGTCAACAGATAAATCTTGCAACGCATCACCATCGGGTTTTCTCACAATGTTGTATTCAGCAAAAATTGCTTCCCAATCTTCGTTGTGTTTTTTCATCAATTCAGACAATACGGTGCAGTCTTCAAAACTTGCATTCATTCCTTGACCAAAGAACGGCACCGTTGCATGAGCAGCATCACCTAACAAAGCAACTTTACCACTTGTCCATGGAAAGCACCTTATAATTGACAATGATGACAAAGGGTGATCTGACCATGAATCTGCTATATTTGGTAGCATTTCATAAAAATCTGGGAAGGTTTCTTCAAAGAATTTATTAACGGCTTCTTTAGACGTTAATTTATCGAATGCATTCCGATCTCCTTCGTGCGGCATAAATAATGTGCAAGTGAATGAGCCGTTTTCATTGGCAAGTCCAATCATCATAAAACGGCCTCTAGGCCATATATGTAATGCATTTTTCTCTAACTTATAGGAACCATCTTCATTGGCTGGCAATAAAATTTCACGGTACCCATCTGCAATAAAATTTTGACTGAAATTAAATCTGTCAAGTTTTTGCATTGAATTATATCGCACGGCAGAAAAAGCGCCGTCCGCAGCGAAAACCAAATCAGCATGTGCCTCAATTGACTCTCCAGTTATGGTATTTGTCAAATAAACGATTCCATTTTGTAGATCTACTCGCTTGCAATCATGGCTAAAATGAATGGTTGCATTTCCATGATTTTCAGCAATATCCATCATTCTAGCGTTAATTTCTCCTCTTGAAACAGAATAAATTGCCTGATTTTCCTTTCCGTAGGCTTGGTATGTTAAATTGCCCTTGGTGTCATGCATCATTCTACCATACATTGGAATAGCAATCTTTCTAATTTCATCTCCGACCCCAACTGCATCCAATGCTTTCCACCCTCGGTTTGATAGCGCAAGATTAATTGATCTTCCAGCAGATAATTTGACCAATCGCATGTCTGATCGTCGCTCATAAATAGTGACTTTATACCCAGCCTTTGACAAGTAAACGGCCCAAAGAGAACCTGCCAATCCAGCACCAACAATGATTACATTTTTACCTTCTTCCATTTTATCAAAATTTTTAAAAACTGGGGCTCAAAATTATTGTATTGCTTTTTCCAATAATTGCCCGAACCAATAACAATCCTCGAAAGAATTATAAAGTGGCGCCGGCGCAACTCTGATAACATTTGGCTCGCGCCAATCTGCTACTACTCCTTCAGCAGAAAGCGCATCAAACAATGCTTTACCTTGCCCTTTTGCCATTATTGACAATTGAGCTCCCCGTTTTGTTTTATCACGGGGTGTAATTAATTCAAAAGAGACGCGATCTTTGTTTCGCTCAGAAATGTCATCGATTACAAATTCAAGAAAAGCCGTGATTAAATCTCGCTTTTCTCCGATTCGATCCATACCTGCCTCCTCAAAAATTTCAACAGAAGCCAAGTGTGCTGCCATTCCCAAAACGGGGGCATTACTCAATTGCCATCCTTCAGCTCCCTGCATGGGTTTAAATCCAGGTTCCATCATAAATCGGCTCGACTTATCATGTCCCCACCATCCAGCAAAACGAGGCAATTCGGGCTTATTAGCATGTCTTTCATGCACAAACATACCACTCACCCCGCCCGGCGAAGAATTTAGGTATTTATAACTACACCACGCTGCAAAGTCTAATCCCCACTCATGTAATTGCAGATTGATATTTCCTGCGGCGTGCGCTAGATCAAAACCAACAATAGCTCCAACCGAATGACCTGCTTTTGTGATAGCTGCCATGTCAAATAATTGTCCAGTATAGTAATTCACACCTCCAATCATTACAAGCGCCAATTCTTCTCCTACTTCTTCTATTTTGGAAAGGATGTCTTCTTCACGTATCAATTGCTCTCCTTCCCTTGGGCCCACTTCAACAAGATGGTCAGCAAGATTCAATCCATGAAATTTCACCTGCGATTCTAATGCATATTGATCACTTGGAAAAGCCTTTGCTTCACACAAAATTTTCGTTCTTTTTCCTTGAGGTCTGTAAAAAGAAACCATTAAAAGATGCAAATTCGTCGTTAATGAATGCGTAACAACAACCTCTATGGGTTTTGCGCCCACTATTTTAGCAACTTTTTCAGTTAAATTTTCATGGTAAGCAAACCAAGGTCGCTTTGCCAAAAAATGACCTTCAACTCCAAATTTTTGCCAGTCTTCAAGTTCTTGTTGAATATATGAAGCAACTGATTTTGGCTGAAGTCCTAAAGAATTTCCTGTGAAATAACGAACAGTTTTTTCGTGGAATGTTGGAAAATAAAACTTGTCGCGAAAGTTTTTCAGTGGATCTTGCTCGTCTAATTGGCGGGCAAAGTCAATATTATTTTCAAATTGATGCATGTTATCTCCTTATTTTGTGTAGACTGTCAAAAATCAAGTAGCAAAGATAAGGATTCTGATGCCTTTTAAAGAAGGTCTTTTTGGAGATGCGTTAAATTCGCAAACCCATTACGCAAACATCATCCACTTGATCGGCGATTCCTTTCCATTTTTCATAATGCTGTCCCAAAACAACATTTTGTTCATTGATAGATAGTTGGGAAAGGGATAATATCAATTCTTTAAAGCCAGATTTTTTTAATTTTTTACCATTTTGGCCGCCAAATTGATCATGATACCCATCGGAAAAAAGATAAACCAAATCTCCTTTTTTTAATTGAAGGGATGTATCTGTAAATGGTTTTTGAATATCGCTTTTTCCTATCGGTTGTTTATCCGCTTTTAATTCGGTAAACTTTTTGCCCTCATTGCTCACAACCCAAAGCGGATTGTTGGCCCCTGCCCACAAAAGTTCATTGATTTCATTGTCTTGATGATACTCCAATCTCACCAAGGAGATATCCATTCCGTCGTTTGAACTGTCCTGAAGACGAAGTTCTTTAATAAATTTATCACGGAGCTCACCTAAAATTTGAGCCGGGGTAAGAAGGCTTTTTTGAGAAAGAATTTCATTTAAAAATGCTATTCCAAGCATCGTCAAAAAACCACCTGGAACACCGTGTCCTGTGCAGTCTGCCGCTGCAACATACAAAAACCCTTCTTTTTCCTGAGCCCAATAAAAATCACCTGAAACAATGTCTTTCGGTCGAAAATAGATGAAATGCTCTGGCAAGTGGCTGCTAATATGCTTTTTCTCCACCAATACTGCCTCCTGAATGCGTTGGGCATATCGGATGCTTTCCAGAATTTCATTGTTGCGCTCTTCTAATAATCGGCTTTGGTCGCGGATTTGATCATATGCCTTCTGAAGCTCAATTGTACGAATTTTTTCTAATTCTGCTTCCTCTGCTTTTTGCCTAATTTTTTCAAGTTGATACTGAAACTGTAAATCTTTGATCGCTTGAATATTCGTTTGATTGTGTATTTCCATGTACAAACGATGATATTCCTTGTAATGCTCTAAAGCGCCAATATGATCACCTAAAAGTTCTTTCGTTTGAGCGATTAGAAGCTGTGCAGCATTTTCATCTTCACGAGAACCAGTGTTCTTTGCTAATTCAACAGCTTTACCCGCGTAATGTATAGCTTTTAGGTTGTCACCTCTTTCCTTGTATACCCCTCCTAATTGGAGCAATGTTTCAGTAGTTAGTACGAAGTAGGAATTTCGCTCTGAAATTTCCAAACTTTGAAGAAATGATTCTTCTGATTTTAAATGATTTTCTTCTACGAGATAAAGTTTACCAAGGTTGTGTAAGGCCCAAGCAACAGAATCTTCTCCTGCGTTTTCGAGCTCCAAACATTCTACAAACCATTTTTTAGCCGAGCTGTAATCTTTTAAATCCAAATACGTTTCTCCGATATTATTCATGGATCCTGAAATGTCACTGGCATCTCCTAGCTTTTGACGAATCACCAAACATTTCATGTTGCAATCAAGACGCTTTTCATTGTCTTTTTGAAACATGTATACAGCACCAAGATTGTTTAATGAATCTGCTTCTCCTTTTAAATCTTTCAATATCTTAAACAAACGCAACGCTCTCAAAGCGTGATCCATAGCCATTGAATAGTCAGAGAAACGCCAATAGCAATAACTTAGAATTTTGTGGCATTCCGCCATTCCCTTCTCGTCATTTTTTTTCTTTAACAACGGTAACTGCTCGTTGGCAAGTTGAAAAGACCCACGTAAATCTTGTCGGCGATTTCCCCATGCTTCTTCTAGTTCGGTATGTATCGTCTGATGATTCACTCCCTAAATCTATTCATTTTTATAAAACTACAATCAAAGAAATCAACCTTTCGACTTTAAAGTTGTTACAATGATAATTTCACCAATATTTTAAAATTAATTTTGCACTCCAGCATTCAATGATTTACATGGAAACGAAAAAAGCAATCAGTAGAAAAAAGTCAGAAGAACTTTTCGATAAATCTAAAACCTATTTTCCTGGTGGAGTAAATTCACCGGTAAGGGCATTTAAATCGGTTGAGGGATCGCCACTTTTTATTAAAAAAGGAGATGGTTGTCGTATTTGGGACGAGGACGATAATGAATTTATCGATTTCTGTTGCAGCTGGGGACCACTTATTTTGGGTCACAATCATCCTTCAATTTATCAAAAGGTTATCGCTGCAATGCAAAATGGTGCTAGTTTCGGTGCACCAACACGCTTGGAAAATGAATTGGCAGAATTGATTCTTTCAAGAAATCCATACATTGATAAACTGCGATTTGTAAGTTCTGGAACTGAAGCTGTAATGTCGGCATTGCGTTTGGCTCGTGGTTATACGGGTAAAACAAAGATTATCAAATTTGAAGGGTGTTACCATGGACATTCAGACGCATTATTGGTTAAAGC
>JBKDKG010000092.1:0-4366 GCA_046345095.1 Flavobacteriia bacterium
GTTTTGATCCTTGCCCCAGTTTTTCAATAATCTTTGAAGATGGAACATATGCAACCTTTCCATTTGGTAAAACGGCAACGAGCGAAAATTGTGTATTGCTGACTGGCAACTTGTTCCATTCAAATGCATTGAATTTTAACACCCCATTTTGTTCCTCCAAAACCATATACAACATGACTCGGTGTATTTCAGGGACTAGCTCATCTTCAAAATCAAAGGTAATATCCAGGGTTGTTAATAATCCCGTGCTCATAAGCCTATCAATGTTGCATATTCCGAACTCTTCCATTTGAAATCGGTTCAACAATCCCTGCTCTTGCAAAAGTCTCGTTTTCTCCTTCTCCATATCAGCCAATTCCTTTTCATAGGCAGCGTAATCTTTATCATACCTGGCAATTGCCGCAGTGAGTGCATCTCCAGTCAATAAAGGGAATGCAAGCGCCGTGCATTTCTCGCTAAGAATTTTCCCTTTGTAATCCACTCCTTGAAAGGTCAAATACAACTTAAAAGGCTCATCACTTACTTCTGGCTTTTCTATTTTAATACTTGACCAGTTAACACTAAAAGCAAATTCAATATCTTCACCATTCAGTAATTCCTTCAATCTCCATTTTGTACCCAAAAACGCTCTTGAAAGTGTTGATTTTAGTCCACCTGAAATTTCAAAAACAATATCCTCAGCACCTGGAACCGGATCGACAGGTTTAATTTCCAAGGTTGGAAGTTGCGCCAACGCACTGTCGCGACGAACATTTTGAACGGTTTCGAACGGTTTTCCATTGTCCCAATTCATATCATCAGTTAGAAAATAAAGTTTAAAATCTGCATTCGGCATTATTGCAGCTGCCAATTCTACGTTGACATTTTCCTTGGGTGCTATTTTAAGTTCTTTGCCATTTTGACTGACACGTAATTCCATCATCCCTCCCGATGAAAAATAGTCCGTCCGATCTTTGCCAAATTGCATTGGAATGCCGCTGTGTAGAATTTCTCCAGCTGTATGAAATTCACGAAATCGGGCTGTAACTTTTCCTTTCACTGTGTTTCCATTTACATCCACTAATGCATTTTTTGGAATTACGATATGTGTTCCAGTCGGCATATGCAATGTCAATCCATCCTCAGCATTAAATGATCTGCGAACAAATGGTATTTTCTTTCCCAATGGTGGCAAGATCCCTTTTTCATAAGAAGTTAGGTAGTTGTAATAAAGGATTCCTCCAGTTAGTACTGATACCGATATGAATGCCACTATACCCCAGCGCATTTTAGTTCTATTTAGCGTTTTCATACTTCTTAATTTTAAGGTTTAACAAGGTATTTAACATCTATTCCTAAAGAATAGCAATAAAGTGATCCATCAAAACATCCCGTCAGCACATCAATTTTTCCATCCGCATCGACATCTTGAACAACGGGAATAAATTCAGAAATAGCTGGTAGAATTTGGTGCACGTATTCTTTGCCTGTCTTTTGACCACGAATTACAATTAAGGATTTTCGATCTGTTCCAGACTGATAAAATTCAAAAGAAATGACAGAACACGTTTCTCCATTCATTTTCAATTGATTATCGGCGACGCGTCCGTTTGCGTATGACAAATACGTTGTTCCAAAATAGGGTAACATCTCATTTTTATCTGAAAAGACCATTTTCATATCACCATTCAGATCAATCGTCGCATTGTCTAATTCTATTCGTCCATTCGGAGAATTTTGAGACAGGTACAATTGTCCATTTCCCAGTGGCTTTTTGAATTTAACTTCTCCTTTGTGATTCAATCCGACCAGCATATAGGCATTGTCTCCTTTTCGCAATGGCACCCAACAGATTGATTCGTTTTTTACTGTTGAAATCGCTGGGCTGTTTTTTCCGAGCAAAGAATTACCAATTCCATTCTCATACAATAAAAACTTCCATAACACTTTTCCTGTTCTGCCATCAAAGGCCATCAGGTCACTGTAATTAGAATTGTAAATCAGATCATCCGTTCCATCCTTGTTTATATCGGAGACAGTAGGCTCCGTAAAGAAATAATTACCCGCGTAAAACTGATTATTGACTTTAAAAACAAATCTGTTTTCGCCTGGTTTCCAGCCTGCATATTGTGGGTGAAAATAATTCCAAATTAGCTTTCCATCTTCAGGTTGAACAGCCGATACCTGGCCATTTTCTGTTGCAAAAATCACCATTTTACTTTCTCCTGACCGCACCAAGACAGGTCGATGTTCAACATCTCCACCAGTAGGAATTCTCCATCTTACTTTCCCATTTTTATCAAAACAGGTTAACTCTTCATTGTCACTTCCTGCGATAAAACGATCATCTACCATTAAAATGCCATTGACATCCATATCGCCAATCTTCTCGTTCAAGAAATGTTTTTCAACTTTCCCTGTTCTAGCATTTAGGCGATAAATTCCATTACCATAATCAATGGCATAATCCATTAAATGACTGCCGTTTGATCCGATCCAGACGGCACCATTAGAAAGAACAGGACGGGTTCTGTCGGTAGTTCGGCCAATTTCAGATTTCCACTTGAGCTTAAGTGAATTGGTCAGCGGTTTTTCCTTCACCGGCAAGGCGGCAGCAATTCCAACAAGAAGAACAACCGAAAACAAAATCAATTTAAACATGTATTAAAGCATTGGTTCTTCGATAGAACGCATTCAATTGCTTAAAATAACACGTGAGATTTTTTATTAGAGCTTACCACTATTCACTAACCCAAAACAGTAACATGCCGCCCATTGATTCTTTTACCACTTTGAAATTTGATGGAATCTGATTTTTCAACACATAAAATGTAGCTAGTCGCGCACCAGGCTGACATTGAGATAATTGGTCTTTAACATAATAGCTATACTCCATTTCTTTTTCAGGCGCATCTTGAAAATTATCCATTCTTGTTAAGGCATTGCGATGCTCTAGAAAGGGATTGAACATAAAAAACCCATTGTAGGGTTGAAATGAATGATTTATAATATTTTCATGCACAAAATTCACGTTGTCTAATTGAAATTCTCCTTTCAATTCCAAAGCAATATCAACCAACTCAAGACGGTATTCTACACCTGTAAATTGTGCCTCTGGATTTAGTAAGCCTGCTAATTGACAGAATTTACCTGAACCAGATCCAATGTCAAGAATGTTCGGTTTAATTGCTTCACAAAGGTATTCTGATGCAAGTTTAATTATGTAACATCCTGAAAAATGTTGGTTTGCATGTTTTTTAAATTTGTCTGGAAGCACCCCATCCATTTGTTCATCAGAAGGAAGTATTCCCTGTTCAACAAGCTTTTTAATCTCTTTCACACTTTGCACAGGCTGAAAATAGAAAATGCACTGAATAAAAAGAAATTCTTGCGAATTTAAGTTTACTTTTGAAACGCAATTTAAGGGGATGTAGCTCAGTTGGCTAGAGCGCTTGACTGGCAGTCAAGAGGTCGTGGGTTCGAATCCCATCTTCTCCACAATTACTTCTTAAAGTAGATTTTTTTTTGTGAGAACGGATTTGTATTGAAATAAAGAATCAATTATCCGGTTCCACATGGATGAGCACATGACCCAATTCGATAATTTCTTGTCGAAGGGTATCTTTTAATTTATGTGCAAGATCATGCCCATCTTTTACTGAAATAGCGCCATTTACGACCGCGTGAAGGTCGATGTGGTATTTCATCCCAGCCTTCCGAATGAAACATTTTTCAGTTGTTACAATCCCTTCAACAGATGCAGCTATTTCACGAATTCGTAGCTCCAAATCCGCATAACGGTGCTCATCCATGATCTCACCCAATGCTGGACGAAAGATCTTGTAACAATTGAATAAGATGAAGCCTGAAGCAAAAAGAGCTGCCCAGTCATCTGCCGATTCATAACCTTCACCCATATAAACCGCTATGGAAATTCCAATAAAAGCAGCAATGGAAGTTACCGCATCGCTGCGATGGTGCCAGGCATCTGCTTCCAACGATGAACTGTTGGTTTCTTTGCTTTTTTTAAAGACCAATCGAAATGAAATTTCTTTCCAGACTATGATTATTCCTAAAACAATCAACGTCCAAGATGCCGGCAGATCATGCTTTCTACCAATATTGTGAAAACTTTCATAAGCAATTACTGTTGCAGAAGTAATCAAAAATCCAACAACAATAAATGTAATCAAAGGCTCTGCCCTGCCGTGACCATACGGATGATTATCATCTGCAGGTTTATTGGCATATTTCAGTCCAAACAGCACAAGTATCGAAGCAAAAATATCCGCGGTAGACTCAATGGCATCGGCAATGAGTGCGTATGAATTACCCAATACTCCGGCAATTGCCTTTACAATTGCTAAGCACGTACTTCCCAGCATGC
>JBKDKG010000093.1:0-3010 GCA_046345095.1 Flavobacteriia bacterium
TAACGACTCCAATGCAGAAGCGGTATTAAATAGTGGTCTTATCGTAGGTTGAGCTACTGCAAAATGAGATGAAGTAGGATTATAATCTGCCCAAGATTCCAAAGCGTGGTGATCAGGAGCAATATATTTACATTTTGAAGCTGTCTCATCAGCATGAGAGCTAAAAGAAACAGATAATTTTACAGAAGAACTGAGTGCTTTACCAAATGCTTGTCCATTCGGCAACGTGTAAACTGGATTCACTCCGTAGAAAAGAACAACATCTCCTCCTTTACCAGCGATAACATCAGAAACAAATTTGTTCATTTTCGCATCTTCCGATTTGAAAAGCTCAATTCTTTCGTTTAAATCAATCGTTACACCGTAAGCCCCTAATTTATTATTCAATTTATTAGTAAGTAATTGAACTGTTTTGTTGTTCGATCCGCTTACGACTAAAGATTCACCTTTAGATGATCTTAATGATTTTATCGCTTCATCAGCAACTTTTTGAGCGTCTTTTGATAAATCTGCAGGGACTCCAGTTGATACGTTAAAAGCTTTTAAAATGTATGAAAGGACTTTTGCTTGTTCCGATGGTTTAATCATACCTCGGTAATCTGCATTAGAACCTGTCACAGACATCATTGATTCAAACTGGAAGTGTTTTGACATCCATTCTGCATCAGGATTTCTTTTTGAACCATATTGAGTTGCAAACTGGGTTGGCAACAACCATGTTGACAAGAAATCAGCTCCAATACTAACAATTGTTTTGGCCTTAGAAAAATCATAAGAAGGGATTAATTCTTCTCCAAAATTATCTTTGTTCGCCAAACGCATTGCAGCATAAGAAACAGCATCGTATTGAATGTGTTCCAACTTGCCATTTTCAGGAGTTGCTCCAACTGAAGTTGCCAATTCATTAACCGCCGCCTTAAAAGAAGGACTAATAACAGTATTTGAAACTATCGTAATTTTTTTAGCTGATTTCAACCCAGCTTTTACAGCAGTATCCAATTTTGACCAAGAAGTATCAGCACCACTAGCAACAGGATTTTGCAAACGAGCAGAATCGTACAAACCTAAAACAGATGCAATAATTTGAGGATTTGATCCACCACCTGTAATACCAAACTCTTTATTTCCTTTGATGTAAATTGGTCTACCCTCACGAGTTTTCACAAGGATACTTGCATAAGAAACACCATCATAGTAGGTTGACGCATACCATGTTGGCATACCAGGAGTTACGTTCTCTGGTTTGTTCACATATGGTATTGCCTTCGTTACAGGTGCTTCACATGCTGCAACAGTTGCCGCTGCAACACTGAACCCTAAAAACTTAAGGAAATCACGACGGGCTGTTGAAGTTTCTTTTAGATTTTCATCTCCAAGAAATTCTTCCACTGACATTTGAGATGGAAACTCCTGCTCTTTCGATTTAAGGAATTCCGGAGTCTCATTCAGTTCTTCAAGACCTTTCCAATATTTTCTTGTCATCGCCATAGATTATTTGGACTAATTCTGTTCTTAATTAATAGTGACACTTAGCACATTCCCAACCACCAAGTTCGCTCACAGATACTTTACCATCTTCCAGGTATTTCTCGTAAAGCTTCTTGTCTTTCATCAATCTTCGATGGATCTCATTGTAGTAACCATCATTTTTAGTATCGATTGATCCTGTAGAAATTTCCTTCTCCTTGTGACATTCGATACACCAACCCATAGTAAGTGTAGCCTTGGTCAATGGAATATTTCCTTCAATTTTATTCAACTCTGAAACAGGTTGTACTTTAACCGCTTCAACTTGTTTCGTCATATCACCATGACATTGCTTACAATCTACCTGACCAACTACAACGTGCTGGGAGTGATTGAAATAAACGTGATCTGGAAGAACATGCACTTTATTCCAAACAATTGGCTTCGTGTTTCCAGTGTATTTTCCTGAACCAGATGGATCCCAACCAGCAGCTTCGTAGATCTTAGCAATTTGTTCTTGCTGAGCTGGAGTGCGTCCATTAACTTGTTTGTGACAATTCATACACACATTTACTGTTGGTAGACCAGCAGATTTTGATTTTGTCACTGAGTTATGACAATATTTACAATCGATTCCATTAGTTCCAGTGTGGATGGCGTGTGGGAATGCGATTGGTTGTGAAGGTTGATATTCCTCAACAATTCCAATACTATACAAGCTCAAGAACAAAGTAACAATTGTGCTAATAACCAACACAAGAGAGACAAGTCCTACATAAAGTCTGTACTTCCAAGCCCATGACTTAAATTCCTCAGCGTATGTCAAACCTTGTTTAACTTCCTCGCCATCTTTTTCAGCAGCTGCTAATTTCAATTGTCTTCTTACTCCACCTACGGCAAGAATTACGGTGATGAAAATTACACCCAAAATTATCCAAATCCATCCAGCTGAACCTTCTTCTTCGGATGCATCCATAGGATCTTCAACAGCAGTTCCATCAGCAGCAGCGCCATTCGCTCCACCACCAGCAGCAGGATCTGGTTGAGCATCTACCCAATCCAAAATAGCATCGATATCTTCCTTCTTCAATTCAGGAAATTGACTCATTGCCGTTGGCGACCACGTCGATACCGTTTTGGCATATGGATCAGCAGCAACTGCATTTTGCCAGTTGTTCACCCATTGGTAAATAGAACCTTCTTTCGCACCTCCATCTGACCATTTCTGGCGAACCTGGAAGAGTTTAGGTCCAGTACTATTTTTGTGTGGCTGGTGACAACTAGCACATTTCGCTTTGAAGAGCGCTTCACCTTGAGCATGAGCGGTGGAAATTCCGGCCGAGAACAAGAGTACAAGCGCACCGAAATACCAATTTTTAAAGTTTCTAAACATCTGACTACTAGATATTTTCATGTAAAAAACTGTAAGTCTATTATCAAAAAAACACTTCTTGACGCTAGCAAAATTATAAGAATCGAAAGATTTCGTGACACTTTTATGACAAATTTGAAAGAAGAATATTTAATTTAAATTCATTCTAAA
>JBKDKG010000094.1:0-9910 GCA_046345095.1 Flavobacteriia bacterium
TGGTATTGGGAAAGATTTGCTTGTGTTGCAATGTCTTTGAGTTGAATGTCAGTTGTCGAATTACTTTCTATGAATGAAATTGCCTTATTTATACTTTCAAGATATGAATTTTTGGTGTCTGTTCTCATTCTGTAAAAATACTATTGTCGTTACATTTTCCTTTGATATTTCTTGCTCGTTTCGGGTCGTCCTACCATTGCCACTAACTTACTTATATCTCCCACAACTTATATCATAGCATACACGTGTATGTTGTATATGCCTTATTCGAGTGGGAGATATTTGTATCACTAAAAGTATCATAAATCATCAAATGGTGTGCGGATCTGTTGAATATTTTTCGTGCTCACATGCGTATAAATTTCTGTTGTTCTGGAACTTGAATGACCAAGTAATTCCTGAATGTATCGCAGGTCGGTGCCATTTTCGAGCAAATGAGTGGCATAGCTGTGACGTAACCAGTGCAAACTTGCTTTTTTCTGAATTCCTGCTTTATGAAGGCTTTGTTTCATGACGTTTTCCAGGCTTTTCTCTGAATACTTGTTCCCCTCGCGTTCTCCTTCAAACAACCATTGTTTTGGTTTGAAGATCTTATAATAGGTTCTCAATAAATCGAGCAATTTCATACTCAACGGAACCAAACGGTCTTTTTTACCTTTGGATTGCCTGATGAAAAGTAAATTTCTGTCTGATTGCACATCTTTCAATGTTAAATTCAATAATTCACTTCTTCGCAAACCGCATGCATAGATCAAGCTGAGCATCGCGCGGTGTTTTAAATTTACAGGTGCTTCAAGAATCGCTTTGACCTCTTCTTTACTGAGTACATTTGGCAAGCGTTTTTCGCTCCTTGGCCGGTGCAAATTTTCGAGATCCATGTTCTTATTAAAACGTTTCCGGTAAAACAATTTAATGGCATTGATCACCTGGTTTTGAAAACTAGCAGACAATCCTTTTCTCAAAATATAGTCATTGTTGAATCGGATCACATCGTCAGTATCCAATTCATCGATGGGTTTTTCTGAACAAAACCTGAAAAAAGTCCTCAACGAATCACTGTAGGTTTTGATCGTATTCGGGCTGTATCTTTTAGATCGTAAGTAGTTTTCGAAATGAAGAAGTTGTTCCAAATGCGCTTCAGTTAAAGCGTTCAATTCGGATGGGTTCGTATTCGAAACAGAATTCACTTTGCTTTGGTATGATTGGCTAGATTGTCTGCTCTTTGTGTTGCTAACTGAGTCCAAATTTACCCAAGCGATTCCGCGAAATTCTGAAAGAAGCAAATGAAGACTTTTCGGTTCATCAGGTAGCTGCCACATTTTCTTTTCCTTATTCCATTCAATGTGTGGCAGAATTCTAAGTTTATTAAATAGTTCCTGGTCGAAAGCATGCTTCACAAAAAGCTTATTCGTTCCTTCGGAACGAGTCACGGTTAATTGTTTCATTGGTTAGGTTTTACTTACTTGAAGATAAGCAAAAGTTCGAACAGTTCAAAACATCAATAAATTGACACCATACCCATCGAAATAAGAATCATTCGTACTTTTATTGAACCGATTAAAAGTTCAGTTGTACCGTTTTAAAAATTGCTGAATTCATGAAGTTGAAGGTTTATTGCATATTACTAAGTACACTTTCGTTTACCGCTGGCTGCAGGTGGATAGGAAAAGCAGATAGAAATTCTGCTGAGTCAACCACGCATGCTGCTGTAGCTGATACAACTAGCTATACCTATCAGGAAATTCAAATCAGACAGGAAACAGAAAATTCTCTGAAAGATTCAGAAGGACAACGAGCTGCCCAGCCTACTGCAATGTCAAAATCGATAGAAAGTTCAAAGGTTGAAGCGAGTGATCAAATGGAAGAAGTGCGCATGAATTTTACTCAAACTTACCAACTGGTAAATACACAGCGAACTCAGCGAACGCCATCGTTGGCACAACAGCAACTAATGGATGAAAACGTTCAATTATTAGCGAAAAGTGCACCAGCATCTTTTGAGTATCATTTGTACAGCTACATCTCTGGAAACTATGACTTATCGCTTATTGAACATTTAAAAACAGCTGAAAAGTTGAATCCTTCTAATATGGATGTTCAACTGCAAATGGCTGCTTATTACATTATAAAAGATGACACTAAAAATGCTGAAATCTACCTCCAAAAACTTATCGATAGAAATCGATTCAGCTATGAGTTGTTGAATTATGGGGAAGATCTGTTGCTGTCGGTTAAACCAGATGGCATATTGGTTACTCATGGTTTCGATGATACGTTTCCGTTGGTTTATTTACAATTGAAAAAAGGGGTGCGTGCGGATGTTGCCATCATCTCTCTTGATTTACTGCAAAGTCAATCCTATCGTTCCAGATTAATGGCTGCTGGGTATAAAATTTCAAACGAAACATTCGTTGATGTCAAGTATTTTCAAAACTTTTTAGAACTGAATGCCGGCAAGAACCTCGCTGTATCAATGACGGTTCCAAAGGAATACGTTAAGGATGTCCAAGCGCGTCTTTTCCCTTCTGGCCTTGTTTTTGACTACAGCCTAGAGAAAGAGTATTCAAATTTTTACCGAAATGAGTTATTGTGGAACAAGGAACTTCAACGTAAGTCACTGAATCAACCTGCTTTGCAACAAACGAAAGCATTGAATGCGAATTACCTTCCAATGCTGTTTCAATTGCGCGGTGTATACCTTGCAAATAATCAGTTGGGGCAACTTTCTGAAATTGATAAATGGATTGACAACATTGCTTTGCAGTGCAACAAATACGAACAGGTACAAAAATTGAAGGGAGCCAATTGATGAGGTTGTTCAAAGCGCAACATACTACCATGTCTGACGAATTGCTTATGCAAGCCATTGCATCGGGCGATAAGCGCGCTTTTGATGAATTGTACAATCGATATGCAAAGCCATTGAAAAGTTACTTCATGCGCATGTTGTGGCGGGATAAAGAGAAATCAGAAGATTTCTTGCATGATTTGTTTGCTAAAATTGTTCATAAACCGGATTATTTTGACCCATCTCGCTCTTTTAAAACATGGGTGTTTTCAGTGGCGAATAATATGTGCAAGAATGAATACAAAAAACAAGAAGTTAGAAAAGGAATGTCGAATGGCTTGGACAATCATTATTCGCTGAGCGACCATTCAGTCAATGTGATGAATGAAGTGCAAGATCAGTTTTTTCAGGATGCTTTTTCACAGAAACTTGCAGAATTAGACGAAAAACACAGGGAAGCATTTACATTGAGACATATAGATGGTTTATCCATCAAAGAGATTGCTGATGTATTAGGTGCGAATGAGGGGACAATAAAATCGCGCATTTTTTACGCTATTAAATACCTGGCTGAAGGTTTGAAAGAATTTAATCCGATAGAAAACAGATAGTCATGAGGGAGGATTTTACAGAACATATTTTTAAGAAATCATTTTCGGAATTAACAGTCGATGAAAAGAAATCGATAGCTGAATGGTGCACTTCAGAAGAAGATTTTGAACAGATGGCTTCGGTAATTCATTTAGCTGAAGGTGTTCGGAAAGAGAATCAGTTTGAACCAAATGCTTCAACTAAAGATTCCTTGGATGCGCTTTTTATGCAGCGCCATCCAAAAGTAATTTCTTCTAATTGGTATGGCGCGGTGATGGCAGTGATCAATCCTGCTGAGCAAGTTTTTTACCGCAGACCATTGATGCAAGTTGCAGCTATTCTTTGTGTGATTTTAATTGCTCTTCCATTTTTGTTTGACAATGGAATTTCAGCTCCAAAACAAAAAAATGGAGGGTCGATCAGTGCTAAGAATGAACGAGCGCCAATGCAAAAGAAAATCAAGGAAACGAAGAAAGAGCAGGAAGTAAAGTTGGATAGGGAAGAAGAAGCTGCTATCTTGCAGGCAAGTGTGGATGTTCCATCAGAACAAATTGAATCAACTGCTTCCTTCAGCAATTCAGCTGAAATGAGTTTTTCGGAGGTCATGGATGAACCTGTTGCTGCCGCAATGATGGTGGAAGAAGCTCCTGCAATGCGCATAGCCACTAAAAGTGAGGCTTATAGTCACCCAGATGGTATTTACAGTGGAGTGCCAGTAAAATATTCCCTTTCAGCCAAGGATAAGCCGGGATTGTTGGATCTAATTACAGTTGCGTTTTAGAGTTTTAATGTAAAGTGTTCTTTTTCTTGACCCGGTCTTAAAGAAATAATCCCCATTCTGAAAAGATCAATACTTAAATGGTACTTGGGATCATTCATGATTTTAATCCATGCATCGTACATTGAATTGCTCCATCGTATATCGTCCAGAATAATAAGTGTTTCAGCGTGAATTCTATCTTGTAATCGTTCCAGGTAATTCAATAACGCTGCGCCATCATGGTGCCCATCGACAAAAACAAGATCATATTTCTTGGGAATGGAATCATTGAAAAAGGAGTTAAAGTCGCTTTGAATAAAATGCACCTTTTCAGTATCACCGCCAAAATTTTCTTTTGCGACTTCTAGTGTTTGTGAACATCCTTCTATTGTATCAATTTCAGCAAGCGGACAACCGTAATGCAAATGCATGGTTCCAACACCAAGAGAGGTTCCCATCTCCAAAATGTGTTTGGGCGAAGTGAAATGCGAGAGTTGATAAAGTAGATCTGCATACTTCCCTTTGGAAGAACTGTTTTTGAAGATGGAAGAAACTTTTCGTTGTGAACTCATCTTCTTCGAACCTGCTCCTAGGTCTGTTACTGCAATTAATTTTTCATTTTTCTGGAATTCGCGAAAAAGGTTCTCACGAATTTGCTCAAATGCTTCAATAGGTTTTATTTGGAAACATTCATCGACCAAACGATAGACAAAAGGAGAATGTGTGCCGTGTCTTCCCTTGGCATTCCATCGATATTTTATATATTCGAGCATAATTTTCACTTGACAAAAGTAAAGAATCTCTTACCAAACATGACTGAACTTACCACTGAATCCAAAATTGCTGTTCAAAGAGAGAAAGTTTTTGCAGAAAATCCTGCTTTAGAACTTGTTGCACCTTGTAAAGTGGGAGAGGGAATCTTTAGACCTTCGGTTCAACAAAAAGAACAGTTTGTCGTTCGATTTATAACCGAAGCGAAGCAATTAACATTTTTCATTCCAGCTTCAGGTGCAGGTTCGCGCATGTTTCAGTTTTTATATGAATTTCTAGAGGCACCAAACGACGAAAATAGGGCACAAGCCGAACGATTCATTAATTCTATTGAAGATTTTGCCTTTTTCAAGTCTTTGCCGTTGACGTTGCGTCAATCTATTATAAAAGATGAAGTGGAGATTGAAGCATTGGTTTCTTATTTGCTTAGTAAAGAAGGACTAAATTTCAGTGTTCTACCGAAAGGTTTGGTTCCGTTTCATATTGCGGATCCATTTGTTTTGAATCCATTTCAAGAACATTTACTTCAAGGAGCGAAGCTTGAAGTAGAAGAAACAAAATTTCATTTTACCATTCAGAGCAATTACAACGATCAAATTAAAAAAAGTATATCGTTTGCTGAAGGGATGTTTGGTCAAAACTTTCATATTTCCTTTTCAGAACAATACAAGGAAACGGATTCGTATGCTTTTTTAGAAGATCAATCAATACTCTTAGATTCCAAGGGCGAAGCTGTCACAAGACCTGCTGGACATGGCGCGTTGTTAGAGAATTTAAATGCGCTGAACGAGGAATTGATTTTTGTAAAGAACATTGACAATGTTCAGCATTTCTCAAAAAGTGCGATGTCTGTAGAAGCTTGGCAGATGCTGGGAGGAATAATACTTGAGTTTCGTAAACAGGCGAAAAAGCTTTATGCTGAGCCTGATGAAGCAAGATTGAAAGAGTTGAATGAAACCTTTCAAGTTTTTTCTGATCTCGACCTGACTGACCAACTTAGTTCCGATGAAATTCGAAACATGCTCAATAGACCTATTCGGGTTTGTGGAATGGTGAAGAACGAAGGTCAGCCGGGTGGTGGACCTTTTTGGGTAAGGGATAAGGGAAGAATCAGTAAACAAATTGTTGAGAAAGCACAGATTTCATCAACAGGTGAGCAATTCCGTTTGATGGTTCAAAGCACACACTTTAACCCTGTGATTATGGCTCTTTGCCCGATTTCAATGGAAGATGAAAAGTTTGACCTAAATGATTTCAAGGATCCTTCAAAATATTTTATTGTCAACAAAACTCAGCAAGGCAAGAAAATTAAATACATGGAATTGCCAGGACTTTGGAATGGAAGTATGGCAAATTGGAACACCATCTTTGTTGAGTTGCCTTCTTCCGTTTTTAGCCCAGTAAAAACTGTCCTAGATCTTTTAGGGGATCAGCATAATATAAAATAAGCCGAAGAAAATCTTCGGCTTATTTTTAGTTTTCCAAAATTACAACGCAATCATCTTGCTCAACCATTGTGTTTTCTTTGAGTAAGACTTTGTAAATTTTCCCGTCCATTGGGGAGTTTATTGTTGATTCCATTTTCATAGCTTCAATTACAAACAAAGGCTGCCCTTTTTTTACTAAATCACCTTCCTTAGAGACGATTTGAACAAGTTTGCCTTGCAGTGGAGCACCAATGTCATTTGGTCCTGAAATTTTTGAATTGGCGGCTTTAATTACTTTGATTGAATTGTCTTTAACCAAAATGTTTCTTGTTTGACCGTTTATTTGGAAGAATACTTCACGCATTCCATCTTGGTTGGGTTCTCCCATATAACGAAAACGAATCAACAAGTTTTTACCTGATTCCAAATTGACAAGTATTTCTTCATTGGGCTTCATTGAAAAGTAAAAACTTGGAGTTGGTAGCTTCTCAACTGGTCCGAAGTGTTTTTTGAATTGATAGAATTCTTGAAATACTTTAGGATACATCACGTATGAAAGGTAATCTTCAAAGCTTAAACTTTCATCAAATTTTTCCTTGAAAAGTTTGAATTCAGCGTCTAAATCAATGGGTTCGATATGAGCATTGGGTTTCTCTGTATATGGTTCAACATCTTTCAAAATTATCTTTTGAATGTCTTTTGGAAATCCTCCAAATGGTTGTCCAAGATCACCTTTGAAAAGTTGCTTTACAGAATCAGGAAAAGAGAGCGTGTCTCCTTTATCAAGAATGTCCGTGGCTGAAAGGTTATTGGAAGTCATGAAAAGAGCCATGTCGCCAACAACTTTTGAGGATGGAGTTACTTTTACGATATCACCAAATAATTCGTTGACAACTACATAGTTTTCTTTGATTGTCTCGAATTTATCTTCTAAACCTAATCCTCTTGCCTGAGGCAGAAGATTTGAATACTGTCCACCAGGTATTTCATGCTCATAAACTTCTGCTGTTCCGGCCCTTAATTCACTCTCGAATGGATAATAATATTCGCGAACTACTTCAAAATAATTTGAATACTCATTGAGTGTTTTTAGATTGATTGGATTTTCCCTTTCATGACCTTGCAGCGCAGCAACCAAGGAATTAAAGTTTGGCTGTGATGTTAAGCCACTCATTGAAGACAATGCAACATCCAAAATGTCGATTCCAGCCTCAATCGATTTTATATAGGTCGCCGATTGAATGGATGAGGTATCGTGTGTATGCAAATGAATAGGAATAGAAATTGATTTTTTCAATTCTGAAATCAATAGCTCTGCAGCATAAGGCTTTAGAAGACCTGCCATATCTTTTATTGCAAGAATGTGCGCGCCCGCATCTTCTAGTCTTTTTGCTAGATCGATGTAATAGTTTAAATTGAATTTTTGTCTATTGGGATTTAAGATATCACCGGTGTAACATACGCATGCTTCCGCCAATGAGTTGGTGTTGTTTCGAACAGTTTTAATACTGTGTTCCATTCCTTCAAACCAATTCAGAGAATCAAAAATGCGGAACACGTCTATACCATTCTCTGCACTTTTTTCAATAAATTTCTCAATGATATTATCTGGATATGCGGCATAACCTACTGCATTGGTTCCTCTAAAAAGCATTTGAAGCAGAATGTTTGGCGCAAGAGAACGTATTGTTCGCAATCTTTCCCAAGGGTCTTCATGCAAAAATCGCATTGTGACATCAAATGTGGCACCGCCCCATACTTCAAGAGAAAATAATTCCGGAACTTGTTTAGCATAACCCTCAATTATTTTGAACATGTCATCATTTCTCAAACGTGTAGCAAAAAGCGACTGATGGGCATCGCGAAGTGTTGTGTCTGTGTAGTGAATTTTTTTGTCAGCTTTTATTTTTTGAATAAACGCGTCACGACCTAGTTCTAAAAGTAAATCTCTGCTTCCTTTGGGATATTGAATAGTTTTGTCAGTAAATGGTATTAATGGCTTTCTAAACGTCTTGTCCTCATCAACTTTTTTAACATCAGGGTGACCATTCACCTTTAATTCAGCAAGGTAGCGAAGTAATTTTGTGCCTCTGTCTTTGTCAAATCCATATTGTGGAGCGAGAAGCGCAGGGTTTTCTTGTATAAATCCAACTGTCGCTTTTCCTGTCTGAAAAGTTTCGTTAGCCATTACATTGATCAAGAAAGGAATATTTGTTTTTACCCCTCTAATTCTGAATTCTTCCAGAGTTCGTTTTAATCGGTTTGACGCACCTTTTAATGTCCTCCCGCTTGCCGAAACTTTTACCAGCATCGAATCGAAGAAAGGAGAAACTTTTACTCCAGAATAACTGCTGCCTTCATCGAGTCGTATTCCATAACCACCGGCATTTCTATAGGCAACGATTGTTCCATAGTCAGGTTTGAAATCATTTTCAGGATCTTCGGTTGTGATGCGACATTGAATTGCCCAACCATTTGCTTTTACGTCTTCCTGCGATTGAATGAATATCTGACTATGCGACAACGGGTGTCCAGCTGCGATGATAATTTGTGAGCGCACAATATCGATTCCTGTAATCTCTTCTGTAATCGTATGTTCTACTTGAATTCTTGGGTTGACCTCTATGAAATAGATGTTTTCCTCAGAATCGACCAAAAACTCTACGGTACCGGCATTGTTGTAATTTACTTGCTTTGCAATGCGAAGCGCATATTGATAAAGTTTTTCTTTGGTTGTTTCTTTTAAAATTGAGGGTGCAATTTCCACAACTTTCTGAAACCTGCGTTGAACAGAGCAGTCACGTTCATAGAGATGCACGATGTTCCCATGATTATCGCCTAAAATTTGAACTTCTATATGCTTAGGATTTTCTATGAATTTTTCAATAAATATTGTTGCATTCCCAAAGGCTTTTGATGCTTCATTTCTGGCGTCATTGAAGGCAGTTTGCAGCTCAATCTCCGTTCTAACCACACGCATGCCTCGTCCACCTCCACCAGCTGCAGCTTTTAGCATGACTGGAAAGCCAATACGTTTTGCTTCGTTTAGAGCGTCATCTGCTGAAAAAAGTTCTTTTTGACTATCTGGAATCAAAGGCACATCGACAGCTTTCGCGACTATTTTTGCAGCAACTTTATCACCCAATTGGTCCATAGCTTGAGGACTAGGTCCAACAAAAATGATTCCTTCTTCTTGACAACGAGTTACAAATGTTACATTTTCAGAAAGAAAACCATAGCCTGGATGAATTGCATCGACATCATTTGCTTTGGCAACGGCGATGATCTCTTCGATATCAAGATAAGGCTTAAGCGGTTCGGCTTCATTGCCAATTTGAAAACTCTGGTCTGCTTTGTAGCGATGAAGCGAATACCGGTCTTCGTAGGTATAAATAGCGACAGTTGATATTTTTAGTTCGGAAGCCGCTCTAAAGATTCGGATGGCAATTTCTCCGCGGTTGGCAACAAGTAGCTTTTTAATTTGATGAATTGGATAAGATTTTTCCATTACAGAGTGGTAAATAATAAAATTTAAGGTTAAACATTAAGTAAATATTCGTGAAAGACAGTGAG
>JBKDKG010000095.1:0-5306 GCA_046345095.1 Flavobacteriia bacterium
ACATCACACCATTCCAATGCTGAACGAAGATTATGTTCAACTTTCACTCCTAATTCATGAATGTATTTTGGAATAAGCGTTGTAGGTCCACAAACCATTACTTCTGCTCCCAATTTTTGAAGGCAATATATGTTTGAAAGTGCCACACGCGAGTGAAGAATATCCCCAACAATAACAACCTTTTTACCCTCAACACTTCCAAGACGCTCTCTTATTGAAAATGCGTCCAAAAGTGCTTGCGTAGGATGTTCATGGGTACCATCTCCCGCATTGACAACTTTTGCAGTGATTCGTTCAGACAAAAATTTTGCAGCACCTGGGTTCGGATGGCGCATCACAACCATGTCCACTTTCATCGACAGAATATTGTTTACTGTATCAATTAGCGTCTCGCCTTTTTTAACTGAACTACTTGAAGCAGAAAAATTAACCACATCAGCTGACAAACGCTTTTCTGCCAGTTCAAAAGACAGACGTGTTCGCGTAGAATTTTCAAAAAACAGATTGGCTATTGTAATATCTCTAAGAGAAGGAACTTTTTTAATTGGACGATTGATTACCTCCTTGAAACTATCAGCTGTCTTGAAGATCAATTCAATATCTTCTCTGGTCAGGTCTTTTATTCCCGTAAGGTGATCAACACTTAAATTATTCATTTGCATCAGGTGTAAACAAAACGACTTTATCTTCTCCTTCTATTTCTTTCCATTCAACAGAAACTCTTTCTGAAGAAAGCGTATCCACCGTTTTTCCAACATAATCCGCTTGAATTGGTAAATCACGGTTAAAACGGCGGTCGATCAAGGCAAGAAGCTCAACTTTTTTTGGTCGGCCAAAAGCGAGTAGTGCATCCAAACCAGAACGTATTGTTCTACCTGTAAATAGCACATCATCCACCAAGACAACATTTTTTCCTTCAATTACGAAATCAATATTTGTGACACTTGGAATAATTGGTCGTTCTCTTCTTCTAAAATCATCACGATAAAATGTAATATCAAGATTTCCACAAGTAACTGAGTGACCGAGAATTGCTTCTAATTGAGACTTTAATCGAGAAACAACGTTCACACCTCTCGGTTGCAAACCTATTAAAACTGTATTCGCAAAATCGTGGTGAGTTTCTATCAACTGGTAGCAAAGTCGGTTCAGGGTCAGTTCGAAATGCCTATTATTCAGAATGACTTGCTTTTCCATTGATGCAAATATAATCGCTTTACCACTCATTTTTGTTGGATGCAGCAAATATTTTTCCCACACTTTTTAACATTTTACTACAGAATAATGCTTGAATTGAACACACTAATCAAGCAATATAACCATTCAAGTATTTTGTAAAGATTTCATTTGAAATTGAAATAACTTTATGATGTAGTAGTAACGAAAATTCAATTCTCTCGAATATTTTCGTTTGTTTTTGGTTTAGATCGGCCGGTTGAGAATGAAATTTCAACCGGTTTTTTTATCCACCTTTTTTCTTTACTTGGTATCCTTCTTTTATCAACAAATCAAAAATCTTATCTCGGAAATTTCCTTGAATCAATATTTCGTTATCTTTTACAGTACCACCAACACCGCATTTATTTTTGAGCATTTTACCAAGTTCTTTGAGATCGTCTTCATTACCTACAAAACCTTCAACAAGTGTCACTTCCTTACCTGCCCTTTGTTTTTTGTCGATTGAGATATACAATTTTTGTTGCCCAATTGGTAATGTTTCTGTATTCTCTTCTTCGTCAAACTGATACTGGAAATCAGGATTGGTAGAATAAACAACATTTAAACGCTCTTTTTTCTTTGCCATCAGTATTTTTCAATTAATGCATTTCCTAAATCGTCAGTAAGAATCCCACTTGGAAATTTATTGAATGCTCGTCTAATTCCTTTGGGCGACCTTACTTCGTAAATATATACTTTTTTACCTTTTTTAATCCATTCAGCTACATTGGTACTTTGAACATCCGAATTGCGAACCACAACACCATCCAACATTTCAAAATCTTTTATTTTTTGATTTGCCTCAACTGCATCTACGGCTGAAAAAAAACAAGTAAATCCTGCATTCGAAAAAGGTTCAATCCATTGATCAAAAGAAGTTAGCACATAGGTTTCAAATGAACTGGAATTATTATAACCTAAGCACGATAATTCCTCGATAAATTGATGCACATTTAAAATTGAATTACCACATGTACTCGCATGTCTTATATCTAAAAAAATGGATTTGTTTTTTAAATAAACGGTGTCAAGTTGAGCCAAAGGAGTTAATTTCTCTTTATGGAAAGTGGAGTACCTTACCTGACTCAATTGAATCGAATCGAGCGTTGAAATACATCCAGATGCATTTGTTTGTGTATATAATTCAGTATCATGATACAACCAAACGGAACCATCCGTTGCCATTTGTACATCTAACTCAACGCCATCACAACCTTCCAGTGACAGCGCTAGTTTAATGGCTTCAAGGGAATTATCATGATAAACAGATGAAGGATTTTCCAATCCAGTTGCTGCATGACCAAAAATTTTAATTTGACCGAATGGTTTGTCACGTTGACAAGCAGTCAGAATGAACAGAGCAAGCCATATGACTATCCGTTTAAAACTCATAACCCACACCACAAACAAATGAATAACCCAATGCACCTATCGTCTTTCTTTTTAATTCCAAAACATTAAAACAATTTTCCATTTGATACCCTGCTAAAATATCTGTAGAAAAATAAATTTTACCATTTGTTTTGGTGCTCCATCCTACCAATAATTCATTGCAGTTCACTCGGCCATTTTTACCAGCAAATTTATTTATCTGAACTGTCGAAAAATGATATTGAAAAAGAGGTCCTGAAATAAATCGTTGATTTTTTGAAACAATCCACATCGAACTAACACCTATCCTCGGAAAAAACCTGTATTGAAAGAATGAACGTATGACCCCTGTTTCGAATGTAAGACTTTCAACTGTTGTTTCAGTTTTGCAACCTAAAGCTAATCCCGTGAAAAAATCCTTTTTACCTACTGATAAACGACAGGTAAGAAATGTGTCAGTTTTTTTTTGAGAGAAAGTAGTTTGACTAAAAAAAAACAAGAAAGAAAAAAACAATAATATTCTCATTTATCAAAGTATAAAAAATGTGACAACCTAAAGCTTCGGACATTTTTTACAATGGATGCCTTTTTTCTTGTACTTTTTACAACAATTTTTCTTTTTCAAACAAGAACAGCCTGCGCACTCAAATTGAAATGAGCCGGATTGCAAACCAAATTTTTCTTCTTGCTTGACCACTATTTAGAATTATTCCAAACAAAGGTAGGAAGATTTTAAAAAAACAGAAACGATTTTTCGATTTACAACAAAATAAATTGTGCTTCCCTGAATGTATTTGCATGGGCCTCAACAATATGCTTTATTTGGGGACTGTATCCGCCACCCATACTGCACACCATCGGTACATTTAACTGACGAACCGTTTCAAAGACCATCCTGTCGCGCTTGCGGCATCCATTTAAGGTAAGTGCTAATCTCCCTAACTTATCCGTTTCAATAACATCTACACCGGACTGGTAAAAAACAAACTCAGGATTAAATTCATTGCAAATCTTATCCAATGATTTTTCCAAAAGAAATAAATATTCATTGTCTGTAATACCGTCTTGGAGTTCCACATCTAAATCTGACAATTCCTTTTTTAAAGGATAATTATTTTTTCCATGCATACTAAAAGTGAACACCTCAGAATTGTTCGAGAAAATACTCGCAGTTCCATTTCCTTGATGCACATCCAAATCAACAATTAAGATTTTTTGCACAATTTCCTGGTCTAAAAGCCACTTAGCTGCGATCGCTTGGTCATTCAAAAGACAAAACCCTTCACCCCTATCCGTGTAAGCATGATGAGTTCCACCTGCTATATTCAATGCAACCTTTTCTTTTAAGGCATATTCAGCACAAATCCGAGTACCCTCCATGATTATGCTTTCACGTTTTATCAATGCCTTATTGTGTGGAAATCCGGAAACTCGTTGTTCACGTTCAGTTAATTTCAAATGAAACAATCTATCAACATATTCTGTATCATGCACTGCTTCTATAAATGAACTTTGAATTTCTTCTGGACCAATAATATCTGACATATTAATTGTACCCTCATGCAACAATTGTTTTGGAAGTAGGTCGTATTTCTCCATGGGAAATCGATGCCCCTCAGGCAAAGACTGCACATATTCTTCTCTAAAGGCAACTTTCATGCTAACCTAAAACGTTTTGAAGAAAATTTTGTTTGATTTCAATCAGCCACGATTGAGAAGTATTTCAACAAAAAGAATTGATTTTCCATTCGCAATTGTCTGAATACTATATTTTAACTCTGATTCAGACTTTATACTCATTGTCAAAAAACCCAGTCCTGCGCCACCTTTTTTAGTAAGTGGTTCCCTGCTTAAAACGTCTAGGTATACTAATTTCAATTGGTCGTGACTCATTGAGTTGATGCGCGTCAAATAGTTACTAACCGGTTCTGCATCTTCATCATCAATTATATTACCTAATACAATTTTGTATGTTTTGATGTTTTTAGCTAAAATCAGAAATGCCAATTGTCTGCCTTCCTCATCTAAACTTCCGTGCCTGTGAATATTTTGAAGTCCTTCAACAAGAATTGAAAACGTTCTTTTTACAGTCTTTTTAACTTCTCCACCAGAAATCATTAAATCTTCAACCGCCGCAGCAATACTATTAATAAAATCCTGAGAAAAAACACCGATATGACTTAAAGACACAACCCTTTCCTCCGACCTTAAATGCTCGGTTATCTCATCGTACTTCCGCTTTATCGTACTTGCGATATTGCTGTCCAGGGTTTCAATCATTCCCTCAAAAATAATACTATCGAATCAAATGAACAAATCCATGTTCTTTTTGACCTTCAGGTGTTTGAAGCAAATAAGAATAAACTCCATCTGTCAATTTCTCTCCTGAAAGATCAAGTCCTTTCCAGTCATTTGCATAATTGGAAGTCTCGAAAACCTTTTGTCCCCATCGATTTAAAATCACTAACGATGTATTTGCCTTCAGACCTTTTATTTCAAATATATCATTTACACCATCCGAATTATCTGTAATGACATTAGGAATCTCAAGGTCACCCGTTATTGTAATTATTTGCAAAAGCGAATCAATACATCCATTTGCATCAGTGACAACCAGCAAGACTTCATAAGTCCCTTCACTATAGTACGTATATGAAATATTCTCATTTGAAATGGTTGTAGAATCCATGGTCCAAACTGAAGAAACGATATTCTGA
>JBKDKG010000096.1:0-6171 GCA_046345095.1 Flavobacteriia bacterium
CATATAGACCAGTAAATGAAACAAAGTTTAATAATAAGCTGTGAATGTGGTAATTTCCAAATGAAAAGATTCTAAAAACTGCATTCAGTCGGATGATAAGTCGACTATCATTTACCAAACCATTGTCATAGGCCAGGTACCAATTATACATTTTGACATAATAAGTTTTAAAAAAGTAATCGTTTTCACAACCTATGCCAAATAGCATTTTAAAAAAATCAGCAGGTTTTGTCCAAAGTGCTTCGTACAGAATTCGGCTGTCGTCGAAGTATTTGAACGTATCAGCATCTGCTCTAACAGGATAATAATAGGTGTACAGGAAATACATTCCAATGCCTGCTATAGTTTTGACGGTGAAAGAAATTTGAAGAAATCGGGTGTTAACCCCTGAAAGTTTGAAAAATTGAAGCTTACCAATCCCAATTAAAATGACTGCGAACAAGAGCAGTGGGGGTACAATTTCGAAAATTTTCATTGAAAACAAATGTAATCATTTTGAATAATTAGCGGTAAAATGTGTCAAAATGAATCTTAGTGCGACAGAATGTCATAATTCAATCATATGGCATAATGATTGTCATTTTCTGAATCAAAAAAAAGAAGTATGAGAACTGGTCAGATCAATGTTCAAACGGAAAACATCTTTCCGATCATTAAAAAATTCCTCTATTCGGATCACGAGATATTTTTAAGAGAACTTGTATCGAATGCTGTCGATGCATCACAAAAGTTAAAGGTGCTTTCCACGAATGGTGAGTTTAAAGGTGAGTTGGGAGATTTGAAGGTGGATGTAATCCTTGATAAAGAAGCAAAAACACTAACTATTCGTGATCGCGGTATTGGTATGACGGCGGATGAGATTGATAAATACATCAATCAGATTGCATTCTCTGGTGCCGAGGAATTCGTGCAACAGTACAAAGGTAAAGAAGGTGCAGAGCAAATAATTGGTCATTTTGGACTTGGTTTCTATTCTGCTTTCATGGTAGCTGAAAGAGTGCAAATCCGAACGCTATCAAGACATGAAGGATCGCAAGCAGTGCAATGGGAAAGTAACGGCTCTCCGGAATATACCATTACGGATATAGAAAAAGAGGGCAGAGGTACGGATATCGTATTGTACATTTCTGAAGAATCAGCAGAATTTTTAGAGAAATCAAAAATATCAGACATTCTTACGAAATACTGTAAGTTTCTTCCAATTCCTGTTTTTTTTGGAAACAAAACGGAATACATCGATTCTCCGGAAGGCGAAAAAGACGAGAATGGCAATGTTAAAAGGGTTGCTGTTGAAGTTCCAAATCAAATCAATAACCCACAACCAGCTTGGACAAAAGCACCTGTTGATTTAAAACAAGAGGATTACGATGCATTTTACCGTGAGTTGTATCCGATGACGTTCGAAAGTCCATTGTTTCACATCCATTTAAATGTAGATTATCCATTTAATTTGACTGGAATTCTCTACTTCCCAAAAATTAAAGAGAATGTAGAAGTTCAGCGAAACAAAATCAATTTATATTCAAATCAGGTTTTTATCACTGATAGTGTTGCTGAGATTGTACCTGAGTTTTTGACGCTTTTACATGGTGTAATTGATTCACCGGATATTCCTTTAAATGTTTCACGTTCATACCTTCAAAGTGATGGCAATGTGAAGAAGATTTCTGCGCACATTACCAAAAAGGTGGCTGATAAGTTGGCTGAGATGTTCAAAAAGGACCGACAGGATTTCGAAGAGAAATGGAATGATCTTCAAATATTTGTTCAGTACGGTAGTCTGTCTGAAGAAAAATTTGCTGAAAAATCGAAATCATTTTCTTTGCTGAAAAGTACAGAAGGGTCATACTTTACAGTAGAAGAGTACAAGGAAAAAGTGGCTCCTTTGCAAACAGATAAGGACAATAAAGTAGTTTTCTTGTATTCAAACAATGCTGAAGAACAATATTCTTTTGTGAAGAAAGCGAAAGAAAGAGGTTACGATGTAATAGAGCTGGATGGTCCACTTGCGCCGCATTGGATTGCAAAAATGGAGCAAACATTTGAAAATGTAACTTTTGCAAGGGTTGATGCAGATACGCTTGATAAACTCATTAAAAAGACAGATGAGATTCCTTCTAAATTGTCGAAAGAAGAGGAAGAAAAGTTGAAGCCTGTTTTTGAGTCAAGCGTGAACAAAGAGAAATTTACCATTCAGTTTGAAAGCATGAGCGAAGATGATGCACCAATAATAATTACCCAACCTGAATTCATTCGTCGAATGATGGAACAGCAGAAAATGGGCGGCGGCGGATTCTATGGTGCGTTTCCTGAAATGTATAATATGGTCGTGAATGCAAACCATCCAAAAGTAAATTCATTACTTTCAAAGGATGAGGATGGACAAAAATCGAGTGTTAAACAATTAACTGACCTGGCTTTATTGGCACAAGGCATGTTGAAAGGTGAGGCATTGGATATTTTTATCGAGCGCAATATTGAACAATTAGCATAAGTAATTTAAATCACTGGGGATGATTTGTTGTCCCCAGTTTATATTTTTTAATTTGTACAAGTGGATTTTAGCTGCCGGTGGATTTTTCCTTTTCGGCCGCAGTATTTTCGGAGCAATTATTGGGTTTATTATCGGTACAATGATCGATAATAACCAGCGAGTGATGTCTCAATTGAGAGAAAAAGCACGTCGTGAAGGAAGAAGTTTTTCCGAAGAGGATGTTTTCCAATATTATCAGCAAAGAACATCATCAAATGATGTGCAGACAATGTTAATGGCACTGTCAGCTGCTGTAATGACTGCAGATGGCAAGGTGTTGAAAGCTGAACTCGATTTTGTGAAGTCATTTTTTCAACAGCAATTCGGGGCACGTTTTGACAAAGCTCATTTACAGTCGTTAAAACATTTTATTGATTCAGGACAGATTCCATTGCAACAGATTTGCAGTGATATACGCACACGCATGCAGCCCGAAGTTCGTGTTCAGCTCGTGCATTATTTGTTTGGTATTGCAAAATCAGATGGAAATGTTTCAGGTAGTGAATTAACTATTATTCAGCAAATTTCGAATATGTTGGGGGTGCCTCAGGTAGAATTTGAAAGCGTGAAAAACATGTTCTACCGAGATGTTAATTCAGATTACAAGGTGCTAGGTGTTGAGCCTACTGCTTCTGATGATGAGGTGAAGAAAGCCTATCGACAAATGGCAATTAAATTTCACCCTGATAAAGTTGCTCAAATGGGCGAGGAATTTCAAAAAGGAGCAAAAGAAAAATTCCAGAAAATTCAAGATGCTTATGAAGCAATCAAGAAGAATCGGGGGTTTAAGTAAACAATAGAGATAATTGTTTATTGAGCAGTTCCAATCAAAAACATGGTTGGAATCTTCGAAAGATCATAGGCGTTTTCTCGCCAGGATTTTACAGACATTGTTTTAATGGATGCATCCGGTAAAGTGAGGTTGGATGCAATACAGATCATCGTATTGTCGGTAAGTTCATTGAGTAGGTCATCCAAAACATTCATATTTCTGAAAGGAGTATCCATGAAAATATGTGTTGAACCATTTCTCCTACTATCTCCTTCGAAATCTTTTAATTTACGGATACGGTCTTTTCTTTCTCTCGGAAGGTAACCATGAAAACTAAAATGTTGACCATTGAACCCACTAGAAATCAACGCTAGTAGAATCGAAGATGGTCCGACAAAAGGAATGACAATTAATTCTTCTTTATGAGCAAGTGAAACAAGTTCTGCTCCAGGATCGGCAATTCCTGGGCAACCTGCTTCTGAAATGACACCAACGTTTTTACCTGCTTTTAAATCACGAACAATTTTTTGTAATTCAGCAATGTCCGTTCGTTTGTTGAGCTCATAAAATTGAGTTTCATCGATAGGGAATTCTCTGTCCATTTTTCTGAGTAATCTTCTCGCTGAACGCAAATCTTCAACCGCAAAAACACGTAATTCCTTCACAAAATCAATTACTTCTGAAGGGAGAATATCTCGAACCGATTCACCACCTAGGGTGTTTGGGACCAAATAGAGTTTACCTTTTTCCATGTGCAAAGATACGTTCAATTACCTTATCTGTAGCAGCATCCATGAGTTCATAGACTTCAATAAAGTCTTTTTCACTTCCATAATAGGGATCAGGGACATCGTTATCTTGTCCAGGTGCTAGCTCATTTAGAATCATTTCCACCTTTTTTTTATCTGATTCATTTCTAGCCAATGCTAATATATTTGTCCGATTGCTTTTATCCATCGCATAAATGATGTCGAAATCATCAAAGTCATTTACAGTGAATTTTCTGGCTCTCAATACTTCAAGATCGACACCAAATGATTTGGCGGTTTTACGCATTCTGGCATCTGGTTTTTCGCCAATGTGATAGGCTGCTGTACCTGCAGAATCAACATATACGTCCAATTGAAGCGCCGCAACTTTTTTACGAAGTAAACCATCTGCCATAGGTGACCTACATATATTTCCTAAACAAACCATGAGAATTTTCATGCCGTAAAATTAATTAAAGTAGTCGAAGACACATCTTATTCATTCGCTAGACCATTTTGCTCATTCATAAGGCCATTTTGTTCATTTCGACGTAATTATTGATTTGTTTAACAGTTATAGAGCCAACTAATGATTAAATTAAACGTTAATAAGTAAAGTGCTAACCTAAAATCAGCCAGACATGAGACAATTAAAAATTACGAAGCAAGTTACAAATAGAGAAACGGCTTCATTGGACAAATACCTGCAGGAGATTGGCCGCGTTGAATTGATCTCAGCTGAAGAAGAGGTGGAACTCGCAAGAAAGATTCGTTTGGGGGATAGATTAGCGCTTGAGCGATTGACCAAAGCCAATTTGCGATTTGTCGTATCCGTTTCTAAACAGTATCAAAATCAAGGATTATCGCTTCCTGATTTGATCAATGAAGGCAATCTGGGTCTGATTAAAGCGGCGGAACGCTTTGACGAAACTAGAGGATTTAAATTTATTTCATATGCAGTTTGGTGGATTCGTCAATCAATTTTACAGGCTTTGGCTGAACAAGCTCGGATTGTGCGTTTGCCATTGAACAAAATTGGAACAATCAATAAAATCAATAAGGCATTTTCTGAGTTGGAGCAAAGATTTGAACGACCACCTTCAGCAGACGAGCTCGCGGAATTTTTAGAATGTACTCCTGAAGAAGTGAAGCAATCTATGGCAAACAATGGACGTCATATTTCGATGGATGCACCATTGGTAGATGGCGATGAATCATCTTCAAGCATGTACGACGTATTAGTGAATGATTCATTGCCTGGTCCTGAAAAAGAGTTGGTTTCAGAATCCTTGAGGAAAGACATAGAAAGATCTTTATCGACATTAACAGCCAGAGAAGGTGACGTTGTGCGATTGTATTATGGATTGAACGGAAAACACCCAATGACACTTGAAGAAATCGGTGAGCGTTTTGATCTCACACGCGAAAGAGTTAGACAAATAAAAGAAAAAGCCATTCGAAGGCTGAAACATACTTCCCGAAGCCGGATGCTAAAATCATACCTAGGTTAAGCGGGGTCAATATCAACAGTCAGTCGAATAGACTTGTGCAAAGGAACGCTGTAAAATGCATCTATAAGTTGCTGAAGGCGTTCCTTTACTTTTTTATCGGATATATCTCTTTCAATCTTAATTTTTATCGACTTTAAGTACAAATTCTGAATGCGCTTAACAATCGGAAATTCTGGACCTATTACTCTTTCTTTGAAAACTTCTCGCAAGGAAGCTGCTAATTCATTTGCCGCTTTGTCCGTTAGGTGTTCGTCTTTATGTTTGAGCGTTAACTCAATGATTTTGTAAAATGGTGGATAAAAGAAATTTTTTCTTTCGTGAATTTCAGATTCATAAAATCCAATATAGTCGTGTTCAATTACCTTACCTGTGACCCAATGATCTGGATCGCCTGTTTGGATAATTACCTTTCCTCTTTTTTTCTTTCTACCTGATCGACCTGCCACTTGCGACATCAACTGAAAAGAGCGTTCGAATGCCCTGAAATCAGGACGATTTAATAGCATGTCAGCATCAAGTATTCCGACAAGGCTTACATTGTCAAAATCGAGTCCTTTACTTACCATTTGAGTTCCAATCAGAATATCGATATGCCCAGTACCAAAG
>JBKDKG010000097.1:0-5862 GCA_046345095.1 Flavobacteriia bacterium
ACCAAGAAATGCACATGTAACAAAACAAAAAGGCCAAAAAAGAATTGACATTGAAGTAATGTTTTGGGAATTGGAGGAGCGGCTTAACCGAAAAATAACTTTTTTTCATTTTATTTAATTTATATTCTTCCGACAACATTATCGAAATCAGGAATTGGCACCGGTTTTCCAATACGCTAGAGGCGCACTTAAAGTTGGTTGCCAGAGGATCGCAGAGCCTGTCTCTCACCTCTTCTTTATAAATCTTAGATCCACCGATTGTGAAAATGACAATGCAAATTTCTTAATTTTGTTCTCATTTCAAAAACAAATCAAGATTTTTTTTGAAAAATTCAATTAAAATGTCCTAAATGACTATCTATCGTAAATATAAAACAATCATTTTTATCATTTTCAGTATAGCGTCCGTATGGGTATTATGGAATTTTGGGTTGAAAGAAATCTATTTAAATCATACTTTCAGAACGATTCAAATCACCTCTTTAGAAAATTCAAAATGGCTTAATCTATCCAAATGGAAAGATCAAGCGGCAGGGCAAACCTACGGCATTGAACTAGAAATAAATGGCTCAACTGATCGCACTATACAAGTCTTGTTCGGACAAGAAAAGAATGGTATGATGCAACAAGTTTTACTTAAAAAAGGGACTATTGACTTTGAGTTTATGCGTGACTGGTATTCGGATTCGTGCTATCTGTTTTTCCCTTCTGTAACAGGCGCGAAAGTAAATCTCGATATCAATTATAGATTCCTTGGATCATCTTACTAAATGGTAGCGCACTTTTAACCATTCAGAAATCCCTCCATCACTATCTGTAACAAGTGAAAGAAAGTAGCCTTTATTATTCTGACTATCTATTGCGACAGATTCTACTTTTGCTAAAAGCGGTTCATTTTTGTCGGTAATCAAAATAGCTTCAGGCTGAATGTGATGATGTATTTCATCCAAATCAATGTACCCTATAAAACTTCCCAATACTTCCCCGTCATTGACCCAATCGCTCGTGTTTTCTACAGAACAAGTGAAGATCATTCGTTTATTATTTTCGTCTGCTGTAGCGCCTGAAAAACCGGCTTTTATTCCATTAATTTCAGGTAAATCAACAGAAACACACTTCATTTTCAATTTCTCTTTTTTCTTTTCTAAAAAAGCAATAAAGTCTTCTATTTTAAAGGACACCAACTTGTTTTTACCGCGATTAAAAAGATAAATTTTGTCGTTAAGAGTGGCAGCTGCCTCAATATTGAGCTCTTCCTGATCAATTTTCGATTCATCCATTAATAACGAATAAAAATCCGTCAGGTCAAACGATTTAATTTGATTGTTTTCATTCGTAAAGACACAAATCCCTGTATTTCTGGATGGCCATTTTGATCCAGAACCAAATAGAAATAGAGCTGTTTTTTCATTCCACTTCAGCGAACACATTGCTTCAAAATCATGTTTCTTGGATTTCGGAATAACACCATCTACCAATTCGTCCTGCTGAGTTAAGAGGTATTTTCCAAAAACAGTTGAAGAATTGCTCATTTGAAAGAGCCAAGGTGAGTTGTCTCCAATCAAATAATAGTCATTCCCAATCTTTTCAATTCCAGAAGCCGATGGAACCTCATCAATAGTATGCCTTTCCAAAAGTTGAACACTCGATTTATTCTCGGGATCGCAAGACAAAGAGACTGCCATAATTGAAAGTATAAAAACGAGAAAGATGCATTTAATCAACTTTACTTGTAAACTTCTTGAAATAGTGATTTGTTTCAGGTAAATCAAACTTATTTCAGTCCAAAATGTTTTTCAGCTTCCTCCGCTATATACCCACCAATTGCCAACGAGGCTGTTGCTGCGGGAGAAGGTGCATTTAAGACATGAATAGATCTTCCATGATACTCGATTCGGAAATCATCACGTGTATCACCATCTTGCGCTAGCAATAATGCCCGAACGCCAGCTCTTCCCGGTTTGATATCATCCATGGTCAAGGAAGGAACCATTCGTTGCAAGGTCTTCAAGAATAATTTTTTGGAGAAAGCACGACGGTATTCATTGATTCCAAATGACATGTTATTAAAGAACAATTTCCATGTTCCGCCATAAGTCAAGGCATCCCATGTATCGCGCATGGAAAAATCTGTTTTTCCATAACCTTCACGTTTGAAAGTAAATACCGCATTTGGACCACATTCAATCTCACCATCTGTCATTCGGGTAAAATGCACACCAAGGAAAGGAAAATCAGGATTTGGAATAGGATAAATCAAATTTTTAACCTTGTATTTAGCTTCTTCCGTTAATTCATAATAATCACCACGAAATCCTACAACTTTCTCTTTTAAGTCAACACCATCCTTTTTCGCCAAACGATCTGCTTGCAACCCTGCACAAAAAACAAGGTATTTAGCAGTGTATTTATTCTTGTTGGTAACAACAGTCGATGATTCCTCTCCTTTTTCAATTCCAATCACTTCTTCTCCCAGACGCATCGCACTTTCACTGTTCATGGCTAGGGCAAGTTCAGCCATTTTTTCAGTAGCACCTCTGAAGTCTATGATTCCGGTAACTGGAACCCAAATTCCTCCAATACTTTCCACAAATGGTTCATATTCTTTGACTTGATCAGCCGTAATTTTTTCGATTCCTTCTATTTTATTCTCCAAACCAGTTTGGAATACCTTTTCCATATTTGGCAATTCGCTTGGATCAGTTGCAACTACTACTTTTCCGCATATGTCGTGCTTGATGCCATATTCCTTAGCAAAGGCAACTAGTTCATGTCGACCTTGAATACAATTTCGTGCTTTCAGAGATCCAGGTTTGTAATACAATCCCGAGTGAATAACTCCTGAATTATGCCCAGTTTGGTGATCCGCCAACTGATTCATCTTCTCAATGAGAACGATTTTGAGATTCGGATTTTTCTTTTGAAGCTTGTAAAAAGTTGCTGCTCCAACAATCCCACCTCCAATTATAGCCACATCATAGGTCATACACTTCAGATTTTATGTGCTGCAAAATTAATGAATCACATCGAATCATGAATACTATCATCCAATTCGCTAAATAATGTCGAATAAGCCCTTTCGTTTTATCAAAAAACAACGGAAGCTTCCAATGCTCAAAATCAAAGCTTTCTTGAAAAGCTAAAATTATTCAACGGAACGAAAAACTGGCAGTTGATGATAGCTTTTTTCAAAATAGACACTGTTTCTGTAAATGAACTCTAACTGCTCACGGGCAGATGATTTAAAGTTTGGATTTTGAATTTTCATTGCTTCAAACTTCTCCTTAAGTTTTGGTTCATTGCGCAAAATTTCTGCGGCCTTTTCTTCAAAAACGTATGATGAAAAATGCTCTTTCTGCTGTAAATAGCAATCGAAAAAATTCCACCGAAAATAGCTGTCTTCAGCTTGTGGAATCAAGGTCGAAAGGATAAATCGTTGGTTTTTTTGATTGGCCGGAATAATGATATCACCAGCCTTAAAATCTATTGCGGAAACAGCGCTGCCAATAGTTAACTCATTGTGGTAAAAATGGCCTTCATAGGGTTGCTTGTAACTTTCAAAAGAGGAAACCTGATCGTTTTCAACTTTCAATAAAGTGTCCTTGGCAATAACTGTAAACTGAATATTATTCAACTTCAGTCTTTCAATGATTGATTTACATTGACCACCGACAATAAAGTAGTTTGGAATGTCGATAGAATCTTTTGCTTCATGTTCAGAAAAGAAGGGAATAAATCGCTGATAAGGACGACTCACATTGTATTTCAACCTTGGCAATCCTGTAACTTCACTTTGCGGAAATTCTGCCTCGTAACCTTTAAAAAGTAGTGAATCTTTCTTCTCTGTTATCTCATAATTAAAGGCATATTTAGTTTGTCGCTGCCAATATTCATGCGATTCATTTCTTGCTTTTTCAATGACATTTTTATTGGAAACTGTCCATTGTATAAGTTCACTTAAAAAATCATGTGTCGCTGCAACTCTTTGCGGAAAAGGCTTCAGCATGTGCGTTTCAACCGTAAAGGAGAGTGCATCAAAAAGCGCTGCATATCCCATTGCATAGCGTGGCAAGTCATTGAATGCTTGTATACCATCCTTGGGTGTTTCATTGACAAGATCAACATACGGAAACAAATCCCATTTTTTCTTTTTCAACTGAACAGTCAATGCGGGCAATAATTCTTGATAGGTCAATTTCATTAGTGAAGGTGCCATTCGTTCTTTGGTGGAAGAAATATAAGTCAATGTGTATTGGTAATCTGCTCCGTTTGAGACGTGTGTATCTACAAAAACATCAGGATCCAATGAATGATAGATTTTTGCAAATGTTTTGGCATTTTCTGAATCCATTTTTATAAAATCCCTGTTCAAATCTAAGTTTTGATTATTGCCTCTAAAGCCATATTCCTCTGGCCCATTTTGATTCGCTCTACTAAAAGAATTACGGTTCATCATTCCACCAACATTGTATGCTGGAATAATGGCAATCACAGGAAGACCATTCATTTTCTTCCCCTCTTTTATCCAATTATCTATCCAAATCAGCGATGCATTCACTCCATCTGGTTCACCAGCATGGATGGCATTATTGATTAAAATCGTGGTTTCACTCCGTGCTTTTTGAAAGGTTTTCAACGAATCTTCAGCGCCATTTATAATACACACATAGATTGGCAAACCATAATCTGATTCACCCATTGCATAAAGTTCAATTTCTTTGTGCTCCTGGTCAATTTTTTGGTAATACTCAATTAATTCGGGATAAGTTGGTGTTGTATTAAGCGACCATTGCGCATGTACTAACTGACAGCACGCGAAAGAGGTTATTAAAAGTAAGCTTCGAATCATGTTGACGAAAATAGGAAATCCCCAACAAACAAAACAATCTTCCATTTTCTTCATTTTGGCTACCTTTGACACATGCGTATAGATATACTCACAGTTGTACCAAGTTTATTGGAAAGTCCTTTTGCCGCATCGATCATGCAACGCGCCAAGGACAAAGGCCACGTGGAAATATATATTCACAATATCCGAGATTATTCGACCAATAAGCATAAAAATGTAGACGATTACCAATATGGTGGCGGCGCCGGTATGGTAATGTCAATTGAACCCATTGCTGCTTGTATTGAAAAACTTCAAGGCGAGAATGATTACGATGAAATAATCTACATGACACCAGATGGGAAGGTATTGGAACAAAGTGACTGCAACCAACTTTCATTGTGTAAAAACATCATTATTCTTTGCGGGCATTATAAAGGTGTGGATGAGCGGATTCGACAACATTTTATTACCAAAGAAATTTCAATTGGATCCTATGTGTTGTCGGGAGGAGAGCTTGCTGCAGCAGTTGTTGTGGATGCGGTTGTAAGGTTAATCCCCGGTGTTTTAAACGATGAGACCTCTGCCCTTACAGATAGTTTTCAGGATGGATTGCTTTCCCCACCTGTTTATACCCGTCCCGAAGAATTTCGTGGGTGGCGAGTTCCTGACGTCCTGCTCTCTGGAGACCCTAAAAAAGTTGATGAATGGAGAGAATCAGAAGCATTGAAACGCACGCAAGAACGCAGACCAGATCTATTGGAAGACTGAATTTAACATGTCATGACAATTGAACAAACCATAGAAACACTAAAATCTGGCGGAACAATCCTCTATCCAACAGATACTGTTTGGGGGTTGGGGTGCGATGCCACCAGCGAAGCCGCCTGCGAGCGAATCTTTGAGTTAAAAAATCGTCCTCTGCAAAAAAGTTTCATTGCACTTGTAGATGGCTTTCCAATGCTTGAAAAATATGTACCTGAATTTCATTCAGTTTGTTACGATCTCGCAGATTTGGCAAATAAGCCTTTAAC
>JBKDKG010000098.1:0-2033 GCA_046345095.1 Flavobacteriia bacterium
TAGAATCAATGTTATTCAACAAGTTGACATCTTCATTCAGCACATCTTTCACTTCCTCTCTTCCAGCCATCCAAACAATTTTAAATGGAAAAGACTGCATTGTATTCAATAAAGCACCGGGAGTTGGATTCAGCCAAGCAAACACATCCATTCCCCACAATTTTCCTAACGGACGTAATGGTGAACCTTGAGTTTTCAATCCCTCAGAACGCGCCTGAAGTAATCTTTCATCAGTTGTAGTATGTAGTTTATTAGCCATGATGTAAAGAATTTGTTACAATGCTCTTACTGCATCTTTAAACTGGTTACCTCTGTCTTCGTAATTCTCGAATAAATCGAAACTTGCACATGCAGGAGAAAGTAAGACTGACTCATCTTTCTTCGCTAAACGGTATCCATATGCTACAGCCTCCATTGCAGATCTCGCTTCAACAATTGTGGGAATGACTCCAGAAAAAGTTTCCATCAATTTTTTATTGTCTACACCAAGACAGATGATTGCTTTCACTTTGTCTCTAACTAGATCCATCAACTCAGCATAGTCATTGCCTTTGTCTACACCACCGACAATCCAAACTGTTGGCTTATCCATGCTTTCTAGTGCAAACCAAGTTGAATTTACATTTGTCGCCTTTGAATCATTAATGAACTCAATCCCATTCACCTTGGCAACAAATTCCAAGCGGTGTTCAACATTTACAAAGTCCTCTAGACTTTCTCTTACAACTTCTTTTCTGATTTCCAGAATTCTTGACGCTATCCCTGACGCCAAGGAGTTTTGGGTGTTGTGTTTCCCTTTAAGTGCTAAATCGTGAATTGACATAGTGAATTGTTCTTTTATGTTTATTGTTAGTTGTTTTTCGTTTGCAAATCCGCCTACTTTGATTTCTTCTTTCAAGGAAAAAGGGGCAATTTGAGCTGTAATATTTCTTTTTTCGACTTCTGTTCGAATGATTGGATCGTCATAATTGTAGATGAACCAATCATTTTGCGTTTGATTTTGTAGGATGCGAAACTTTGAGTCGACATAGTTCTGCATCAAGTAATTGTAGCGATCTAAATGATCTGGGGTAATGTTTGTTAAAATTGCAATGTCAGCTTTGAACTCCTGCATGTCATCAAGCTGGAATGAACTTAATTCAAGTACAAACCAATCATAGTTATCTTCTGCTACTTGCTTGGCGAAGCTAAAACCAACATTACCAGCAAGTCCAACCTTAATGCCTGCTTTTTTGAGGATGTGGTATGTGAGCATGGTAGTTGTTGTTTTACCATTACTTCCCGTAATACAAATCGTTTTTGCTTTGTTATAGAACCCTGCAAATTCAATTTCCGAAACAATTCGAATCCCCTTCTCTTTTATTTGAACGATTGCAGCTGCTTTGTCAGGTATACCCGGTGATTTCACAACTAAATCTGCATTTAAAATCAGATCCAAATTATGGCCACCTTCTTCCCATTTTATTGAATTCTCATTCAATTCGCTTTTAAAATTTTCTTTTATCAATCCAAAATCGGAAACATACACCGCCCAGCCCATTTTTTGAGCAAGTATAGCGGCACCGACACCACTTTCACCGGCACCCAGAATAACGATATGTTTTCCTTCGGACTTCAATTTATCTTAATTTCAGCGTAACAATTGTGATTACAGCTAGGAGCACCCCAACAATCCAAAAGCGCGAAACGATTTTAGCCTCGTGCAGTCCTTTCTTTTGAAAATGGTGGTGCAAAGGCGCCATAAGGAATACTCTTTTCCCTTCACCAAATCGTTTTTTAGTGTACTTAAAATAGCCTACTTGCATGATGACTGAAAGATTCTCAATTAAGAAAACACCGCACAACACTGGAATTAATAACTCCTTGCGAATGGAAATTGCAAACACGGCAATAATTCCACCCAAGGCCAAACTTCCCGTATCGCCCATAAATACTTGTGCAGGAAAAGAATTGTACCACATGAATCCGATACAGGCTCCCACAAAAGCTGCAATAAAAATTACCAACTCTTCCGCGAGGGGTATGTACATTAC
>JBKDKG010000099.1:0-4216 GCA_046345095.1 Flavobacteriia bacterium
GGTTCTTCTTTCAAGAACAAAGGAGTTCAGGCAATGTTAGACATGGTAATGGAAATTCTTCCTTCCCCTCTAGATATCGAAGGAATCACAGGAACAAATCCTAAGACAGATGAGGAAATCATACGCAAGCCGTCTTACGATGAGCCGTTTGCTGGTTTAGCATTTAAAATCGCAACTGACCCATTTGTTGGCCGTTTGTGTTTTACGCGCGCTTATTCTGGAAAATTACCAGCAGGATCTTATGTTTTGAATACACGAACTGGCAACAAGGAGCGTATTTCTCGTATTTTCCAAATGCACGCTAACAAGCAGAATCAAATTGATGAATTAGGTGCAGGAGATATTGGTGCATTGGTTGGGTTTAAAGATATTAAGACTGGAGATACATTGTGTGCTGAAAATGCACCGATTATATTGGAGTCTATGAACTTCCCAGATCCGGTTATCGGAATTGCAATTGAGCCTAAAACTCAAGCAGACCAAGATAAATTGGGAATCGGCTTGAACAAACTTGCTGAGGAAGATCCAACTTTCCGAGTGAATACTGATGAGGAAACTGGTCAAACTATTATCTCTGGAATGGGTGAGTTGCACTTGGAAATTATTGTAGACCGTTTGAAGCGTGAATTCAAGGTTGAAGTGAATCAAGGTGCTCCACAAGTTTCTTATCGTGAAAACATAACTGCAGAGGTTAACCATAGAGAGGTTTACAAGAAGCAGTCCGGTGGTCGTGGTAAATTTGCTGATATAGTTGTTAAAATTTCTCCTCAAGATAATGTTGAAAAAAGTGGACTTGAGTTCGTTAACAGTATCAAAGGAGGTAACATTCCACGTGAATTTGTTCCTTCAGTAGAGAAAGGTTTCAAAGAATCAATGAAAAATGGTGTTATGGCAGGTTTCCCTGTTGATGCTATGAAAGTCGAGTTGATAGATGGTTCATTCCACGCTGTCGATTCAGATTCTTTATCCTTTGAATTGTGTGCGAAGATGGCCTATAGAGCTGCATTGAAAAATGCTCGTCCTGTGCTTCTAGAGCCAATCATGAAAATGGAAGTTGTTACTCCTGAAGAAAACATGGGTGATATCGTAGGTGATTTAAATCGTCGTCGCGGTGTTATTAGAGGAATGGATGATAGAGCAGGATCGAAAGTTGTGAAGGCAGATGTTCCACTTTCAGAAATGTTTGGATATGTAACTCAATTGCGCACTCTCTCTTCTGGTCGTGCAAGTTCTTCAATGGAATTCTCACATTATTCAGAAGCACCGAAAAACATCGCTGATGATGTGGTAGCTAAGACAAGCGGAAAAGTAACAGCCTAATATTATACAGATATGAGTCAGAAAATTAGAATAAAATTAAAGTCTTACGATCATAATCTGGTTGATAAATCAGCTGAGAAGATCGTTAAAACAGTAAAGTCAACAGGCGCAGTAGTAAGCGGACCAATTCCTCTACCTACTCACAAAAGAATCTATACTGTATTGAAATCTCCACACGTTAACAAAAAAGCACGTGAGCAGTTCGAACTTTGTTCATACAAAAGACTGCTTGATATCTACAGCTCTTCTTCAAAGACTGTTGATGCACTCATGCGCTTAGAGTTGCCTAGTGGGGTTGACGTAGAAATCAAAGTTTAATAATTAAATAGTTAAGTATGCCAGGAATTATTGGTAGAAAAGTCGGAATGACTAGCATCTACAGTGCCGAGGGTAAGGCTATGCCATGCACAGTTATAGAAGCTGGTCCTTGTGTTGTGACTCAGGTCAAGACACAAGACAGAGATGGTTACGAGGCTACTCAATTGGGTTTTGGAGACCGTAAGGAAAAAAACACTCCAAACGCATTGAAAGGCCACTTTAAGAAAGCCAACACCACTCCGAAGTCGAAGTTGGTGGAGTTTAAAGGATTCGAAAACCTCAATCTCGGTGATACCGTTGACGTTAACATCTTCGAGGAAGGTGAATACGTTAGCGTAGTAGGAACTTCGAAAGGAAAAGGTTTCCAAGGTGTTGTAAGACGTCATGGTTTCGGTGGAGTTGGTCAAGCAACCCATGGTCAGCATAACCGTCTTCGCGCTCCAGGTTCGATTGGTGCTTGTTCATATCCTGCACGTGTATTCAAAGGAATGCGCATGGCAGGTCAGATGGGTAACAAGAGAGTTGTTATGGAAAACCTTGAAGTATTGAAGGTTTTAACTGATAAGAATTTGTTAGTAGTGAAGGGATCAATTCCTGGATCTAAAGGTGCAACCGTATCAATTTTGAAGTAATGGAAGTAAAAGTATTTGACGCAAAAGGTAAAGCTACTTCTAAAAAGGTAACGCTTTCAGATTCAGTGTTTGGTATTGAGCCAAATGACCATGCTATCTACCTAGATGTGAAACAACACTTGGCGAACCGTCGTCAGGGTACTCACAAAGCGAAGGAAAGAGCTGAAATCGCTGGATCTACTAAAAAGATCAAGAAACAAAAAGGAACAGGTGGAGCACGTGCCGGGAATATTAAGTCTGGTACTCGTGTTGGTGGGGGTCGTATTTTCGGACCAAGACCACGTAACTACCATTTCAAGTTGAATGTGAAGTTGAAAAGACTTGCAAGAAAATCAGCATTCTCCTATAAAGCACAAAACGAAGCAATCCTTGTTTTGGAGGATTTGAAGTTCGATGCTGCAAAAACGAAAGAATTCGTGGCGTTATTGGGTGCTTTGAAGTTGGAGAACGAAAAAGTTCTTTTGATTGTAGGAGACAAAAATGACAACGTTTATTTGTCATCCCGTAACCTTGGTAGAGTAAAAGTCGTAACGGCTGATTCAGTTAATACATTTGATGTATTGAACGCGAAAAAAGTTGTTTTGGCTGAAAGTTCAATTGAAGTAATCGAAAAGATTCTAAACTAATTGATGATGAAGACAATTATCAAAAAGCCAATCATCACTGAAAAAGCAACAGGAGCAAGCGATACATTTAATCGTTTTACCTTCGCAGTTGACAGATCAGCGAATAAGATTGAAATTAAGAAGGCTGTCGAGAAAATGTATGGCGTAAATATTATTGACGTTCGTACATTGAATTATGGCGGTGGAAAATCCTCTGTTAAATATACTAACAAAGGTATCGTTGAGCAACCGAGCAAACAGTGGAAAAAAGCTGTTGTAACAGTTGCAGTTGGAGAAACGATTGATTTATTTAATAATTTTTAAGCATTGACAAATGGGTCTTAAAAAATTCAAGCCTATCACTCCAGGGCAAAGACACAAGATCAACAGTGATTATTCAGAGATCACAACTAATGTTCCTGAAAAGAGCTTAGTTGCGCCAATGAAAAAATCAGGTGGTCGAAACAAAGACGGTAGAATGACCATGCGTTACATGGGTGGTGGTCATAAACAAAAATACCGTGTTGTTGATTTTAAAAGAGACAAGCATGATGTGCCTGCAACGGTAAAATCGATCGAATATGATCCAAACCGTACAGCTCATATTGCATTGTTGTATTATGTAGATGGTGAAAAACGTTACATCATTGCTCCAAATGGATTAAAAGTTGGAGATACTGTTGTTGCTGGAAAAACTGCTGCGCCCAATGTAGGAAACGCACTTTTCTTAAGTGATGTTCCACTTGGTACTGTAATTCATAACATTGAATTAAAACCTGGTAAAGGTGGTGCTATTGCTCGTGGAGCTGGTACTTACGCTCAATTGAATGCTCGTGATGGTCGTTATGCTATCGTTAAGATGCCTTCTGGTGAAACTAGAATGATCTTAACAACTTGCTTGGCTACTATTGGATCTGTTTCGAATGCTGAACACAACTTGGTGGTTTCTGGTAAAGCTGGACGCTCTCGTTGGTTAGGTCGCCGTCCACGCGTGCGTGGTGTGGTTATGAACCCTGTTGATCACCCAATGGGTGGTGGTGAAGGACGTAATGCCGGTGGTCACCCACGTTCACGTAATGGTATGCCAGCTAAAGGTTACAAGACACGTGATAAGAAAAAGTATTCAGATAAGTTTATCATCGAAAGAAGAAAAAAATAAGTAGGATATGAGTCGTTCGTTGAAAAAACCACCTTTTGTACACTATAAGTTGATGAAACGAGTGGATGATGCGCAGGCATCTGGTAGCAAATCAGTGATTAAAACATGGTCACGTGCATCTACCATAACTCCAGATTTCGTGGGGTTAACATTTGCTGTGCACACTGGTAATAAGTTTATTC
>JBKDKG010000100.1:0-3802 GCA_046345095.1 Flavobacteriia bacterium
TGTTGCATTAAGCTACCTGCAACACTCATTCCTACACAGTAACTTACTGCTTTTATTTCTTCTGTCATTGATTTTTTTTGTGCGAAAGTAATGATTTTGTGTGATTGAGTTTTGCTAGAATTATTCACATGTTCGTAAGACAGTCTTGGAGTAAACATGTTTTTTATAAATTCACACTACAAAATGTCTGTTCATGCTGAATTTTAAAGAAAATATTGTTTTAGAAAATGATCGTGTTTTGTTACGTCCACTCGAAGCGTCTGATTTTCAAAACTTACTGAACTTTTCTATCAATGAACCTGAGCTATGGACCTATTCATTGATGCAAGCAACTAATGCAAACGAGCTGAAAAACTATGTTAATTCCGCTCTTCAAAACCGTCAATCAGCCTTAGAATACCCATTTATTGTTTACGATAAAACTAATGAGTCATTTGCTGGTACAACGAGATTCTATGGTATTCAAGAGAAAGATAAATGTTTATCAATAGGGTATACCTGGTATGGAAAAGCATTTCAAGGAACTGGACTTAATAAGGCAGTGAAATATTTGCTTTTAGAGTTCACTTTTGAAACTTTAGAATACGAACGCATTGAATTTCGAACGGATGCCGAAAACAAAAAAAGTATTGCCGCTTTAAAATCAATTGGAGCAAAAGAAGAAGGAAAGCTTAGAAGTAATGGTGTAAAACCGGATGGTACTCGTCGTGATAGTACTGTATTAAGTATTCTCCGAACTGAGTGGTTTCAGATAAAAAACAATGAACTGGCAGGAAATTAAAACAATATCAATCTATAAATTGTTTGAGAATTTTAGCTTTTCATGTAATTTTAAAAGCGATTTTTGTTAACACATAAACTTTGGCAATGCAGACTCTTTTGAATGAGGCGATGACTCACCGCGCTGTTAATCACCCATATATCAAAGCACTTGTAAATGGTAATTTTGAAAACATGGAGGCCGTGATAAAAGATTTCGCCACCCAATACGGGCATTATAGTGATTGGTTCCCCCGTTACTTGACGTGCGTAATTTCTAAAATCGAAAACCCTGAATTCAGAGAACATCTTTTGGAAAATCTTTCAGAAGAAAGTGGACATTTGCATGAAGACGAAATGGTTGCTATCAGAGAATTAGGCATAAAAGATGAATGGGTGCAGGGAATACCTCATCCACAACTTTTTAAACGGTTTCAAAATGCACTGGGTATCCCATCCAACAACGAACCTGAAATACAAGTAGAAATCTGGAGAGAGTCTTTCCTTTCTTTGATTCAAAGTGGCACAGCAATTAATGCTGTTGGTGCAATTGGACTCGGTACCGAATCCATCGTAAAGTTCATATACAAAGATCTCATTCAAGCCATCGAGAAACATACAGATTTAACATTAGAGGAGTATGTTTTCTTTCCACTGCATACAGAAGTAGATGATGAACATGGTCTTATACTTTTAAATATCGCAGAGCAAATGGCATCTGAAAGCATTAAAGCAGAGTCGGAATTAAGAAAAGGAATGCTCAAGGCACTGAATTTACGAGCATCCTTTTGGGATGACATGCACGAAAGAGCAAAAATTATAGATAAACAATCATCACTGTTACATTCATGAGTGAAATTTTCAAAAAAACGATCAAAGGCAAACGACTTTCTGAGGGTGAAATTGACTTTTTGAAAAACGAATTGAGTGCTGTGAAGTCAGCCTTGTTGAATAATACATTTTTTGAAGTAGCTCTTTACAGTTCAACTGCATCTGCCTTGCTACTTTATGGAAAACAGGATGAAAACCAACAAGATGAATTATTGAACTTTATTCATTGGATAGATCAACCTACAAATGAAGAAACTTGGTCTGAGAAGTTGAATGCGATCATAAGTCGGTATTTTAATGAATTGCAAACACTTCGAATTGGTAAACTGATTGAAAAAATAAGCTTGCAAAAAAGTTTGACCTCAGCAGAAAATGCTTCAGAATTAATTTCCTCTCTTCACGACAAAAAACTGACTGGTCTGTATGAAAACAAAGTAGATGAATTAGGAATTGATTTTACAGTCTCAATTCTACCTTTTAATTTGGAAGTGCTCGATCCTAGAATTGTAACAGTTAAACCAGGCAAAGCCAACGAAATGCATAAGCATGCGCATGAAACAGTGTTCATTTTCTTGAAAGGCAAAGGAAAAGTTTTGGTTGACAATTTTGAAAATGAGGTCTATGCCGGTGATTTTGCATTTATCCCCCGTTGGTGTGATCATCAATCAATTAATACAGGAACGGAAGATCTTGTTTTCCTTGCGGTTGCAGATTTTGGCTTAACCGGAAAATCCTTTGTAGGAAACTATCTAAAAACGGCACGATTGAAGGCTCAATAATCCATTCTCGTTTAAACAAGAAATATTTTCGATAATTACATTGATTTCACTAAATTCGTTACACAAACGTTTTGTAAAATGAAATATCTTTTCACTCTGTCTTCGGCACTTATTCTATTGATTATAGCCTGTGGAAAAAATAAATATGACAATAGTTCGGCGCCAAAATTAAATGCAATGGTCGAGAATTATTTTTCTGAATTCTCTAATATGACAGACCAAGCCATTACAGGGAATATGGTTTTTTATAAGGTGGGAGAAGTCATTTCAACCAATATTGCAGATGGGAAGCCAATAGAGTTCATAAAAACAGATTGCAATGTTCTTATCACTATTGATACTGCAGGAACGAATAAAACCATTACAATTGATTGGGGTACATCTAATTGTACTTGCAATGATGGTAAAAGCCGTAGAGGTAAATTAGTTTCCACTTTCACAGGTTCTTACTTTGCACAAGGAACTGTTATAACCCATACTCCTGTTGATTACTATGTAAATGACAACAAAGTTGAGGGAACTAAAACTGTAACCAATATGGGCCTGAATTCAAGTGGGCAAATCTACTATAATGTTGAGGTGGATGGAATTGTAACCATGTCTACAGGAGAAGTAATTAATTATACATCATCTCGCGTTCGAACGTTTACGAATGGACACACTACACCAAATATATTCTTAGATGACGAATATGCAATCACTTTAACGTCTAATGCAACAGTTTCAAATGGGGACAGTTATGAGGCCCACACAACCGAAGCACTTAAAGTAAAAGTTGGCTGTGGTTATATTAAAAGCGGAGTACTTTCAATTACACCCAGCGGAAAGCCTGAGAGGGTGATAGATTATGGTGATGGAACATGCGATGCTACCTTCACGATCACGATCAATGGAAACACCTATGTGATCAATTGATCCGTAAAAGAATTGAACAGCAAAAGAGCCGGAATACCGGCTCTTTTCATTTATTCATGATCAAATCGAATTAATCTTTCTTTCTAAGATCAAGATTGTAAGTGAACCCAATCTGAAGTGTATGATTCCGTTCAACCTGAATCCCATCTTTCTTCACTACATATTGATTCATGTATCCCAACTGAAAGTTGCAATTCGAATTGAACCTCCAACCCAAAGCGAAATACAATCGGTTTTGATCCAATATATTTTTACCTATTCCTTTACCAAAGCCTAAAAATGGCTCGTCGTATGTTGAAAAGAACAGCGTATTATTTACCATTTCCTTTCTATTTAATGGAACAGTCACCAAAAAACGATAACGTGCTCGCTGTCTAAATACAAAGCCATCCATCGCATAGACGCCATCTGAACCTTTCGCCCAATTTTCAATAAAACGATTTTCTAATCTATATCGGTGCTGAAAATCAAACCGTCCTGACTTACTTTTTATAATAAACTATTCCCAAATTCTATGT
>JBKDKG010000101.1:0-15718 GCA_046345095.1 Flavobacteriia bacterium
GAGGTGCATGATATATACGTTCGACTCGCTATTCCAGAAAAGAATTTTCCTGGAATGTCAAAAACCACTAAACCCATTGAGAAACTTGCTGAGGTTGATTCCTTTCCAACTAAATTGTTTACACCAACTATTATCGACTATGCTACAAACGCAACCCCAGCTGGCCGGGAATTTCCGGACGAATTAAAGAAGGCCATACTTTCCTTGCAACATTCATTTGAAACACTTTTACCAAGTATTACAGTTGGAAAAGCATTCCTAAAGAATTTTTACAATATGGCCTTGTTGCAATACATGGCACGTTCGCTGGACACAGTAAAAAAAGATGAACAACTCATTCGGATATCTGAATTTAATAAACTTATTTCTTCTTTAGTAAGGGATGAAAAAGCGCCATTCATTTATGAACGATTGGGAAATCGATTCAAGAATTTTCTTTTGGATGAATTTCAAGACACATCTAGACTGCAATGGTTAAACATGGTTCCACTTGTTCACGAATCACTTTCAAATAGTCAAAAGAACCTCATCGTTGGCGACCCAAAACAATCCATCTATCGTTTTAAAAATGGAGTTGCAGAACAGTTTGTGGCTTTACCCGCTATTTACAATCCTGAAAAAGATCCAACTACCGCGAGCAATTCAGCCTTTTTCAATCAAATGGGAATAGTATCACCGCTGTTGGAAAATTACCGTTCTTCTGAAGTCATTGTTAATTTCAATAACACCTTTTTTGAACTATTAAAAACAACACTTGCGCCAACAACTCAGGAATTTTATGCCTCCATTCGACAAAATCCGATGTCAACTAAAGCCGGATACGTTCAGATTACATCACAAGAAGCGGCAATGGGAGATGACGAAATTGTACCTTTAATTATTGAAAAAATTGAAGAGTGCAAAGCGAAGGGCTTCAACTATGGTGACATCTGCATACTGAGTGACACAAATTTTAGAGCAAATAAATGGGCCATGGGGCTTACAAATGAAAAGTACAAAGTCGTCTCCGCAGAATCTCTTTTGTTGCAAAATGAAGTGAAAGTTAAATTGATTCTCTCTTATCTTAAACGCCGTTTGAATCCATCTGTTCAAAGTGAAAAAAAGAAATTTGCAGAACTCTATTTTCGCTTGAACAATCTCGGCACTTTTGATACTTACCGCAGCTACATGTCAACCTTTAAAGATGCAAGCGGCAGAGATAGGGCCTTCTTTGATGATGAACGATTCATCAAAGATTTTTTTGGTGATAACGCATCTTTCTTCTACAAGTATGAAACGCTTTATGATCTGATACAATCATTCTATCAAATCATGAATTGGGACGAATTGAAAAACCCATACCTCCATCACTTTGCAGACTTTGCACATGAATTTGAGCAATCCAAAGGTCCCGATCTCAAAAATTTCTTGGACCATTACAATGCACAGAAACACAGATTAGCCATTCAATTGCCGGAAAGTGATGATGCTGTAAAAATCATGACTATTCATAAATCGAAAGGATTAGAGTTTCCAGTGGTCGTTCTACCATTCTTGAATTTCGATACTGGCATTCGACCTGGCACTCGTTTTTTAGTTGAAATTGATGATTACATTCTGTACTCAACTTTATCAGGATCAAGTAGCATGGAGGGGATTAGAACTATGAATCAGTTTGAACTTGGTCAGATACTAACAGATAAAGTCAATCAATGCTATGTTGGTTTTACAAGGCCTGAACAACGACTTTATGTTTTGAATTATTTTCAAGGGAAAAAATTTGGTCGCTTAGCCCATGAAATTTTCAAGAAAATGTTTGATGGTAATGAAGATAAAAACGGGAAAATTGTTTTCGAATCTGGAGATCAAAATGCAGTTGCCGTTAAAGGAAAATCTACTGGTTCAAACTTCTTCAATCCAACAACTCAAACGGATCATCTTTGGTTTCCTGACATTTCGATTATGGACAAAGGTTTACCGGACGAAGGTGATAAACTTTCAAAGGAGCAACGTCTAGGGAATCAGTTTCACCTTGCTATTTCAAAAATCAATAACATAAATGAAATTGAGTCTGTCTTAAATGCACTATGTGCCGAAGGTCTAATTGAAGCTGATTTGCAAAATCAATTGCAACTTGACATTGAGCAACTTTTTTCTTCTGAATTATACACTGGAATGTTGAATGGTGCGAAAGAAATCCTTTCCGAACAATCGATTATTCTTGGTCGTGACTCGTTGAAGCGTCCTGATAAAATTATTCTTAAGGATAGCGAAACCTTTGTTATAGATTTCAAAACTGGCAATAAAAAAGAGAATGACTTTGCGCAATTACAAGAATATGTTCTAACAATGCAAGAGATGCAGTTACCCTCTGTTAAAGGCTTTCTATATTACACACAATCGAACGAAATGGTAGGTCTTAATTAACAGTTGATTTTCAAAAAGGCACCTTCTACAATTTCATCATCCACCAACTCTGGTATTGTTACTTTTAAGCGGGGTTCAACTTCCATTGCCCTTTTGATCGCAAAAACAGCACCTTCATTTCTCGCCCAACTTCTTCTTGCAATACCATTGTTCACATCCCAATGTAGCATCATTTTTAACCTGCGATCAGCCTCTGCTGTTCCATCCAAAAGCATCCCAAATCCACCATTGATAACTTCACCCCATCCTACTCCTCCACCGTTGTGAATAGAAACCCAAGTTGCACCTCGAAAACTATCCCCAATAACATTCTGTATGGCCATGTCAGCCGTAAACCTCGACCCGTCATAGATATTTGAAGTTTCTCGGTACGGGGAATCTGTTCCCGAAACATCATGATGATCTCTTCCTAATATGACAGGACCAATTTCTCCATTTTTAATTGCATTATTAAATGCTTCAGCGATGCGCATTCTGCCTTCAGCATCAGCATACAAAATTCTCGCCTGAGAACCGACAACCAATTTATTCTGCTGTGCACCTTTAATCCACTGGATATTGTCTGCCATTTGCTGTTGAATTTCTACAGGACTATTTTTCATCATTTCCTCTAGAACCTCACAAGCGATTTCATCCGTTCGATTCAAATCTTCTGCTTTTACTGAAGCACAAACCCATCTAAAAGGACCAAAGCCGAAATCAAAACACATGGGACCTAAAATATCCTGCACATAAGACGGATACCTAAAATCGATTCCATTCTCAGCCATTACTTCGGCTCCCGCGCGAGATGCCTCCAACAAAAATGCGTTGCCATAGTCAAAGAAATAGGTGCCCTTTGCTGTATGTTTATTCACAGCTCCAGCATGCCGGCGCAGCGTATTCTGAATTTCCTCTTTGAATTTCCCCGGTTCTTCAGCCATTAAACGATTCGATTCCTCAAAACTAATTCCAACCGGGTAATAACCTCCTGCCCAAGGATTGTGCAAAGAAGTCTGGTCTGAACCGAGGTCTACGAAAATATTTTCTTGATCAAACTTTTCCCAAACATCTACGATATTTCCCAAATAAGCAATTGAAACAACTTCCTTTTTTTCTTTCGCAACCATAACACGTGCACAAAGCTCATCCAAATCGGAAATGACTTCGTCCACCCAACCTTGAGAATGACGGGTATGAACAACTTTGGCATTCACTTCAGCTGTAACAGAAATACATCCAGCAATGTTTCCTGCTTTGGGCTGAGCTCCAGACATCCCTCCTAGGCCAGCTGTCACAAATAACTTCCCACTTATTGCATCTTTTTGTCCAGTGATTTTTCTTGCTGCATTTAAAACGGTGATTGTCGTGCCGTGCACAATTCCCTGAGGTCCAATATACATGTATGACCCTGCTGTCATTTGACCATACTGTGTAACACCAAGAGCATTGTATTTTTCCCAATCATCAGGTTTTGAATAGTTAGGAATCATCATACCATTCGTTACAACAACCCGAGGGGCATCCTTATGCGAAGGAAACAATCCCATTGGGTGACCAGAATACATAACTAATGTTTGCTCATCAGTCATTTCAGCCAAATATTTCATGGTCAAACGGTATTGAATCCAATTCTGAAAAACCGCTCCATTTCCGCCATACGTTATTAATTCATGAGGATGCTGAGCAACAGCATAATCAAGGTTATTTTGAATCATCAACATGATGGCCTTAGCCTGCATTGAATTCCCAGGATATTCGTCAATTGATCGAGCATACATGGAATAATCAGGACGATACCTGAACATATAAATCCGGCCATACGTCTCTAATTCAAACAAAAAATCACTAATCAGTTCATTGTGCTGATCTTTCGGGAAGTAGCGTAATGCGTTTCTTAAAGCAAGTTTTTGTTCCTCCTTTGAAAGTATTTCTTTCCTTTTTGGTGCATGATTAATCGTTTTATCATACTCCTTTTTTGGTGGAATTTGAGATGGAATGCCTTGAAGAATATCCTGTTGAAAAGCCTCGATAGTCATGAGAAAATTTTTATGCAAAATTAATACAAAGATGTTGATTCCTAAGAAACAATTTCTAGTGGATTACATTCACGAAACCATTCCATGTATATTGATTATCGTTGACCTTATCTTTTGCTTTTATTAACCAGGTGTATGTTCCCGAATGGACAAGTTTGCCATCATAAGTTCCATCCCAAGCAATGTCTGGATTTCTTGATTCCCAGATGATTTCTCCCCAACGATTGAATACATAAACCTGAAAACTAAATCGATCAATCCCGTCAATTGTAATCTGCCAAGACTGATTAAATTCATTGGCATCGGGTGTAAATGTGTTCGGAACAAAAAGGACTACATCCTGAATAACAATTACCGATTCAATGGTCGTGTCCAAACAACCAAATTCAGAAGAAGCAATGAGCATCACGTCGTATTCACCCACTTGTCCCTCAGGAAAAGTACTCACAGGATTTATTGCCAAAGAATTTTCAGGTTGACCAGCTTCAAAAAACCATTGATAAGAAGATCCATTTATCGAATTATCATAAAAATGAATTTTCGGCTCGTACAGATACGCTGGATTAGGAGAATGAACAAAATCTGCAACAGGTTTTGGGTGAACAGTTATATATTGAGAAAAAGTAGTTGAATCGGTACAACCTTGAGGGGAAGTTACAATTAGTTGAACATCATATGTGCCGGCATTCATTTCTGAAGTCTGAACCGATTCCATATCATAAAAGGTATCCCCATTCGAAATATTCCACTCAAGCTGCTCAACCATTGTGGCATCTGTTTGATTCGAAAGAGAAAATACTGCAGGTTCACAGCGGTTACTAAAATCAATTGCTATAAGCGGAATGGGCAAGGGTAACAGTGTCACAGATGTTGTGTGTAAAATCGGAGTGGATTCGCATCCATCCTCAATAGATACTGTATAATTTGATGTTTGAGGAGGATTAACAATTATAGTATCAGACAACCCAATTGCTAATTCTCCTGTATTCCAAGAAAATGAATAGGGTCCACCTGAACCACCAGAAGCACCAGCAATTAGGTCAACTGGATAACCTGGACAGATTGAACTTGGAGGAGTAAGTATTCCACTAATTGGATCATAAAGAGTTACGACGATACTTTGAGTAGCTGACATACAACCATTTTGATTCTCAGCAAAAACGGAATAAGTGCTCGTTGAGGTCGGATTAACAAGTTGTGTGCTACTTACATCTGTTGTGAAATCCCAGTTAAACTCAAAAATATTTCCACCAGTAGCACTGACCTCTAACAAAGCTGTGCCATTTTGACAAATTGTTGTGTCATTTGAAGTTGTAATAGTTACCTGTGGTGGATCGTTCACTACAGTAGACGAACATGTTTGGCATCCTTGGGCGCTTCGTGAACAAACTGTATAAGTTCCAGCAATTAAACCATTTTGAGTTGAGCTTGTTTGCCATGTTATACCATTATCAAAACTATATTCAACTGCAGATTGACTTGTTACGGAAATCGAACCATCAGCATAACCAAAGCAAGAAGGAGAAACTGCTGTCAAGACTTGATTAATGGAAATTACTAAAACTCTTACGGTATCCTTGACTGAGCCGCAAACCGAATTGTTTTCAGTAAGAATAAAACTATATAAACCTGGTTGATTGACTGTTACAGTAGGATTCAAAGAGCTTGTTGGTGGATTAAAATTTACTGTTGGAGATGGTGTAATCCCTGCAGCAAGACATTGCCATCCATATGAATTTGAAGTAGAACTAATATTTCCTTGCAAATAGATAGCGGATCCAAGACATACCGTATCGTCTATACCGGCATTAGGTACTGGCGGTGATTCAACATTAATTGTAAAAATTGCTGTATCTTGAAAAACAGATGAAGTGGCTGAAGCGGGCTGATAAACTTCAACTGAATAAGTAGTTGTCATTGTTGGGGTTACTAGAACATTAGTTCCTCCCGCTGTATTTGAAACACCTGTTGTTACTAACCAATTAAATTGAGGGCTAGTTACTCCAGGTGAAGCAATTGTGACATTTGCTGACGTGCCTAAACATATAGTTTGATCTGGCGCTGAAACTCCACATGCGACACTAGCTGATCCAAAAAAATTCAAATTTACATTCTGACTTGTACCGCTGTAGTTTGACAAGCAGAGCAGATATTGTTGGCCGGCTGTAACATTCAATGGAATTTCATAGCTTGTTTGATCTCCACCAAGAGGAAGTTGACCCAAAGGTGCCATTCCCGTATTCCCATTACACAATCCATTCCAATTACAAGCAATTGGAGCAAGCGAATTTCCTAGAATACCATTACAAGTGACCGTTGAATTTACATAAGGCCACATAATCCAATCAAAACACCCTCCATTTGGTCCGATTATGGACCATTCCAACGTTCCATCAGAAACAACTGAAATGGATATAAAAGTTGAACTTGTTTCACCACTCAATAAGCATCCTGAATTACCAGGCACCGGATTTGGATTTATTGATGGATTCGAAATACTTCCTGAAGAAAAATCAACAATATTAGTTGAAGGATTATTTGGTGATATTAGAAAATCCGGAGTAGTGCAGCCGGGAACAGCATCTGCACAATCATTTGGTTGAGCAATTGCCCTTGCGCAAATAAAAAGTAACAGAAAAAAAATGACTTCATTTATTCTTTGCCACATCCGTCGAAAGGATAAGGTTTAACTAGATCTATTCCATGACGGCCAATCTGAATACATCTTACCTTATTCGCGTAATTGGAAAACCAAGAAGTAAATTGATCTTCGGTTAATTGATCAATTCCTTTGGTTAAAATGAATGCTCGTTGCGTATTATAATCAAGTCGAACAACCTTAATGTACGGGTTCGATCTCATCTCCGTTTCCAAAGTTTTCATTTCCTCTGCTGTTGCAACCTCTATCATGCACTGACCAAAAAGGCTTACTTGATTTTCATTTGTTTGAGCTGAAACTCTTAATCCTATAAAAAACAAACCTATTAAAACTATATTCTTCATACTATTCGCTTGAACGTTAGACGTAAATGTCATTTAAATGGTTGCTAATTGCAAAACAAAAAAGAGGAGCAAAGACTCCCCTTTTTAAAATAACATCACTTTTTTTAAATAAATCTGAATTTTTTTCCTGGGTATACAGCAGCATCTCCCAGCTCTTCTTCAATTCTCAAAAGTTGATTGTACTTCGCCATTCTGTCGCTTCGAGAAGCAGAACCCGTTTTTATCTGACCAGTATTAAGTGCAACAGCAAGATCTGCAATTGTACTATCTTCCGTTTCTCCACTTCGGTGACTCATTACTGAAGAGTAACTATTTCTTGTAGCGAGCTGAACAGCTTCAATCGTCTCTGTAAGTGAACCAATTTGATTTACTTTTACTAGAATTGAATTGGCTATCCCTTCTTCAATCCCTCTCTGAAGGCGCTTTGTATTGGTAACGAATAAGTCATCCCCAACTAATTGAACCTTATCACCTATTTCCTCTGTCGCCAACTTCCAGCCATTCCAATCATCTTCGGCCAAACCATCTTCAATTGAAACAATTGGATACTTTTTTGACCAATCTTTCCAGAACCCAACCATTTCAGAAGATGTCATTTCATCACCTGTCGAATGGAAAACATATTTGTCTTTTTCACCATTGTAAAATTCTGAAGAAGCAGCATCTAAAGCAATATAAATGTCTTCACCTGGAATAAACCCAGCTTTTTCAATCGCTTCCATTACCACTTGGATTGCCTCTTCATTTGAGCCTAAATTCGGTGCAAATCCACCTTCATCGCCAACATTAGTTGACATTCCCTTTGATTTCAAAACACTTTTTAAATGATGAAATACCTCTGTTCCCCATCTCAATCCTTCAGAGAATGAAGACGCACCAAACGGCATGACCATAAATTCTTGAATATCAATTAAGTTGTCGGCATGTGAACCGCCATTCAAAATATTCATCATTGGAACTGGCATTGTCACTGCGCCAACTCCACCTATGTATCGATATAAACTCAGGCCAGATTCTTGAGCAGCAGCTCTTGCAACAGCCAAGGAAGTCCCAAGAATTGCATTTGCACCTAATTTAGATTTATTATCCGTGCCATCAAGACGCAACATTAATGTGTCAATTGCTTTTTGATCAAAAACATCCATGCCCTGTAAAGCATCATTGATCAATGAATTTACATTAGAAACAGCATGCAGAACACCCTTGCCTAAATATTTAGTCTTGTCACCATCACGCAATTCAACAGCCTCATGAATTCCTGTAGATGCTCCTGATGGAACAGCAGCACGACCAACAACACCATTCGCTGTTATCACATCTACTTCAACTGTCGGATTTCCTCTGGAATCCAAAATTTGTCTTCCTACTACTTTTGTTATATAACTCATTTCTTGTATTGTTTCATATTATCAATAAACTTATCGAATAAATACCTCGAATCATGCGGACCCGCAGAGGCCTCCGGGTGGTATTGAACTGAAAACACTGGTTTTCCAATCAGTTCAATTCCCGCGATGGTATCATCATTCAAATGTTTGTGTGTTACTTCTACATTTGAATTATTTTCTACGCTCTTTTTTGATATCACAAAACCATGATTCTGTGAGGTAATTTCTCCCTTTCCAGTTTTTAAGTTTTTTATTGGATGATTGATTCCTCTGTGACCATTAAACATTTTTTCAGTTTTCAACCCTTGGCTCAAACCTAAAATTTGGTGACCGAGACAAATACCAAAAATTGGCCTACCCGATTCTACCAATTCACTTACCAATTGGATTGAAGACGGCATTGCTGAAGGGTCACCTGGACCATTTGAAAGCATGTAGCCATCTGGCTCAAACGCATCCATTTCAGCTTTATTCGAATTCAATGGAAACACTTTAACGTGACATCCTCTTTCAACTAAACATCTAACAATATTCTTTTTAACACCAAAATCAATTAAAGAAACTTTGTATTTTGGGTTCTCTGGTTTGACTTCAAAGGCATCTTTCGTTGAAACCTTGGATGACAATTCCAAACCATCCATTGATGGAGTTCGATTCAAAATTGATTTTAATTCATTGATGTCTGAAATTTCTGAAGAAATCACAGCATTCATTGCGCCTTTGCTTCGAATGTGACGAACAAGGGCTCTCGTGTCTATATCTGCAATACCAACTGTCGCACTTTCATTCATTAAATCTTCAAGTGATCTTTTGGCAGATGAACGAGAGTAAATTTCTGAAAATTTCTTTGTAACCAATCCAGCAATCTTCATAGAATCAGACTCGATTTCATCTGCATGAACACCATAATTTCCGATGTGTGCAGTTGTCATAATTAATATCTGTCCAAAATAAGAAGGATCAGTAAATACTTCTTGATATCCCGTCATACCTGTATTGAAGGCAATTTCTCCTGTTGTTGTACCAATTTTACCAATTGCTGCACCTTCAAAAACAGTTCCATCAGCAAGAACCAATAAAGCTTTTTTACGTGTTTCCATTCTTTGAAAATTTGCGCAAAGTTAGGATTTCATCCTTAAAACTTTACATTGTGTTAATAAAAAAGGGTAATGTTTCCATTACCCTTCATCATTTCATTAGAATTGAAATTATTTCTCTTCTGTAGACTCTTCAGATCCTTCTTCCGAAGAAGTTTCTTCTGAATTTACATCTGATTCTGTCGCTTCTGCTACTGGCGTTTCGTCTGCTTCTTCAGTTGCAACCTCTTCAGTTACTAATTCTGCTTCTGCAACTGCCGCTTCAGATTCATTTTGTTTAGCTCCACCTCTTCTTGATCGACGAGTCGTTTTCTTCGCTTTTTCGTTTGTGTAGATTTCATTGAAATCAACAAGTTCGATTAAGCACATTTCGGCGTTATCTCCTAAACGGTAACCAGTGCGAATGATGCGTGTATAACCACCTTCTCTGTTTGCAATTTTAGGCGCAACTTCTCTAAACAATTCTGTTACGATGTCTTTATTCTGCAAGTAGCTGAATACAGTTCTTCTCGAGTGAGTAGAATCTGTTTTAGACTTCGTCAATAATGGCTCCACATATCCTCTCAACGCTTTCGCTTTCGCTACTGTCGTGTTAATACGTTTATGTTGGATTAGAGAACAAGCCATATTTGATAGCATAGCCTTTCTGTGAGCCGACTTTCTACCAAGGTTATTTACTTTATTTCCGTGTCTCATTTCAAATAAGTTATTCGAGATTAATCTTTGTCCAATTTATACTTGGATACATTCATTCCAAATGAAAGTCCCTTGTTATCAACAAGATCTTCCAATTCCGTTAGTGACTTCTTACCGAAGTTACGGAATTTCAAAAGGTCATTTTTATTGTATGAAACAAGGTCTCCAAGTGTTTCAACATCTGCTGCTTTCAAGCAATTCAAAGCTCTTACTGAAAGATCCATATCAACAAGCTTTGTTTTCAAAAGCTGACGCATATGCAATGACGTTTCATCAAACTCTTCAGTTTCTGCTTTTACTTCACTATCAAGTGTGATACGCTCATCCGAGAATAACATGAAATGATGAATCAATATTTTTGCAGCTTCTTTCAATGCATCTTTTGGATGAACTGAACCGTCAGTTGTAATATCAAGAACTAATTTTTCATAGTCCGTTTTCTGCTCTACACGATAATTCTCAATCGCATATTTTACATTTTTAATTGGTGTAAAAATTGAGTCGATGAAAATAGTACCAAATGGGGCAGCAGATTGCTTATTTTCTTCTGCAGCCACATAACCGCGACCTTTGATGATTGTCAATTCAATCTCCAATTTAACGCTCGGTTCCATATTACAGATTACAAGGTCAGAGTTTAACACTTGGAAAGCGGAAGTAAATTTACCCAAGTCTCCAGCTGTTAGTTTATCTTGACCTGTAACAGAAATAATTACGGTTTCGTTATCTGTACCTTCGATTTGTTGTTTGAAACGTACCTGTTTCAAATTCAAAATAATCTCTGTTACATCCTCTACTACACCTTTGATAGTAGTAAATTCATGATCAGCTCCTTCAATACGAACAGACGAAATTGCATATCCCTCTAAAGAGGAAAGCAAAATACGACGTAGTGAATTACCTACAGTGATACCATATCCTGGTTCCAATGGACGGAATTCGAATTGTCCATGATGCTCATCGGACTGGATCATGATTACCTTATCAGGCTTTTGGAAGTCTAGAATAGCCATATTAGTGCTTTATATTTTATTTAGAATACAATTCGACGATTAACTGTTCTTTGATATTTTCAGGGATCATTTCTCTTGAAGGTACGCTCAAGATTTTTCCTGACATATCAGAGTTGTTCCAATCTAACCAGTCGTATTTTTTATTACTTGAAGACAATGAAGACGAGATAGCTTCTAAAGACTTAGACTTTTCGCGCACACCCACAACATCTCCAATTTTCAAAGTATAAGAAGGAATATTTACAACCTCCCCATTCACGGTAATGTGTTTGTGAGAAACTAACTGACGAGCAGCACGTCGGCTTGGTGCAACACCTAAGCGGTAAACTGTATTATCCAATCTAGCTTCACAAAGCTGAAGTAAATTTTCACCTGTGATTCCTTTCATTCTCGAAGCTTTCTCAAATAAATTCGAGAATTGTTTTTCAAGAATACCATAGGTATATTTTGCTTTTTGTTTTTCACCAAGCTGGATTGCATATTCTGATTGCTTTCCACCTCGTCTTTTTGACGGACCATGCTGACCTGGACCGTAGCTTCTTCTGTCTAACGCCTTGTCCGGTCCGAAAATCGGATCTCTAAATCGGCGCGCAATTTTTGTTTTTGGACCTGTATATCTTGCCATTTTTATTTGTTTAAAAGAACAGTCATGAATTAAGGCTTTCCTTCGATGACTTCATTGCTCTTTAGATTAATTACTATTAAACTCGACGTCTTTTTGGTGGACGACAACCATTGTGCGGTAATGGAGTAACATCAATGATTTCAGTTACTTCAATTCCTGCATTGTGTAAAGAACGAATCGCAGACTCTCTACCTGCACCTGGTCCTTTAACATATACTTTCACTCTACGTAATCCGAAGTCATGCGCTTCCTTCGCTGCATCCTCTGCTGAAACTTGTGCAGCATAAGGAGTGTTCTTTTTAGAACCTTTGAAGCCCATTTTTCCCGCTGATGACCAGGAAATAACCTGACCAGCATTGTTTGTCAAAGAAATAATAACATTGTTGAAGGTAGCTTGAATATGCGCTTCACCTGCTGCATCTACTTTGACGTTCTTCTTCTTTTTTTGATTAGACTTTGCCATTATCAATTATTAATTATTAGTAGCTGCTCTAACGCTTGATTTTAATCAAACGCTTAGCGTTCTCTTATTTAGTTGCCTTCTTCTTGTTAGCAACTGTTTTTCTTCTTCCTTTTCTTGTACGGGAGTTGTTCTTCGTACGCTGTCCTCTCAATGGGAGACCAGCACGATGACGAATTCCACGAGTACATCCGATATCCATCAAACGTTTAATATTCAATTGAATCTCTGAACGCAACTGACCTTCAGTTTTGATTTCGTTAATCGAGTTACGGATTGCTCCTAACTGATCATCGTTCCAATCCTGAACTTTGATATTCTCATCTATTCCGTTGTCCTTCAAAATTTTCTTTGAAGTACTTTTACCAATTCCGAAGATGTAAGTCAAACCGATTACTCCTCGTTTGTTCTTTGGTAAATCTATACCTGCAATACGTGCCATACTCTAAATTATTACCCTTGTCTTTGTTTAAGTTTTGGGTTTTTCTTGTTAATAACATAAACCCTACCTTTTCTCTTAACGATCTTACAATCTGCAGTTCGTTTTTTTACTGATGCTCTAACTTTCATCTTTTTATTTTTTTCTATTTGTATCTGAAAGATATTCTCCCTTTTGTCAGATCATAAGGAGACATCTCCACCTTAACTTTATCTCCTGGAAGAATTTTAATGTAAAACATTCTCATTTTTCCTGAAATATGTGCAGTGATGACGTGACCATTCTCTAACTCAACTCTAAACATTGCGTTTGAAAGTGCTTCGATGATTACACCATCTTGTTCTATAGAAGATTGCTTAGCCATAATTAAAATCCTGACAATTCATTAGATCTTCTACCCTTTACTCTTGAGCCTTCCATCAAACCATCCATGTGACGATTTAACAAGTAAGATTCTATTTGCTGCAATGTATCCAAAACTACCCCAACCATGATAAGTAAGGATGTACCTCCGAAGAACATTGCAAATGCATCATTCACACCAGCCAATTTTGCCATTGAAGGCAATATTGCAATTGCTGCTAAAAACAATGAGCCAGGGAATGTTATTCTTGAAACCAGGGAATCAATGTACTCAGCTGTTTCTTCTCCCGGCTTAACACCAGGAATAAATCCACCGCTTCTCTTTAAATCATCCGCTATTTTCCCAGGATTAATCATAATCGCTGTGTAGAAATAAGTAAACACAATAATTAGAACTGCTAATAAAACATTATAGGTTACGCCATAAACGTCTCCAAGCGTTCGTTGAATAAATGATCCTCCTTGAGCGTCTGCACCTGAAAAAATCATTACAGGAATTGTTACGATTGCCTGAGCAAAAATAATAGGCATTACCCCACTCGCATTCACCTTAATTGGTAAATAGCTGCGTGCTCCTTGCTCATCCACTGCGCGAGCTCCAACAACACGTTTAGCTGTGTTCAAGGGAATCCTTCTCACTCCCTGCACGATAAGTATAGTACCCATCACGACAAGCATGAAAACAATTAATTCTAAAACAATTTTAATTAAATTACCAGCTCCAACTGCGAAACCAAATTCCGCTAAGAAAGCCTCCGGAAGACGTGCAAGGATACCGACAGTAATTAACAACGAGATTCCGTTTCCAATTCCCTTGTCAGTAATTCTCTCACCTAACCATACAGCAAACATTGAGCCCGATATAAGCACCAGGATTGTTTGCACCCACCAGAAAGTTGAAGCATCAGCAGGCATTGCACCTTTTGACTGAACGTAAAGGGTTAGATAACTCGGAGCCTGTAACGCACAAATAATTACCGTTAGAATTCGCGTGTAATTGTTGATTCGTTTCCTTCCCGATTCACCTTCATTTTGCATTTTCTGAACGGCTGGAACAGCCATGCCTAATAATTGCATAATGATAGAAGCACTAATATATGGCATAATACCTAATGCCATAACTGAAGCATTCGTAAATCCACCACCTGAAAACAATGATAACAAAGTTTCCAATGTGTTTTGACCACCATTTGCTTGTGCATTCATCAAGGCAGTGTAATTTACACCTGGAAGAATCACGAAAGAACCAACCCGGTATACAAGAATTAGCGTGAGGGTAAGGATAATCCTTTTCCTCAGCTCTTCTACCTTCCAGATATTCTTAATGTTCTGTATAAAACGATTCATTTCAAAAAAATGTTGGCAAAGTTAATTAGATTTCTGAACAATTCCCACCTTGTCCTTCAATTGCTGACTTAGCAGATCCTGAAAACTTGTGAGCTGTTACATTGATCTTTGCCTTCAATTCACCACGACCTAGCACTTTTACAAGTTCATTTCTTGAAACAAGACCATTCTCACGAAGTATGTCAGGAGTGATCTCAGAAACATTTTTACGGTCAATAAGTGATTGAATAATATCCAAGTTAATCGCTTTGTATTCTACTCGGTTGATATTTTTGAAGCCAAATTTAGGTACACGTCTTTGAAGTGGCATTTGACCTCCTTCAAATCCAATTTTCTTGCTGTAACCAGACCTTGATTTCGCTCCTTTATGTCCACGAGTTGAAGTACCACCATGTCCGGAACCTTGTCCGCGAGCGATTCTTTTTTCTCTGTTAACTGACCCTGATGCAGGAGTTAAATTATGTAAATTCATTTTAATTCGATTTTATAAGTTTACTCAACAACTTTGATAAGGTGTTGAACTTTTTTAACCATTCCAAGGATCTGTGGAGTTGCCTCATGTTCAATAACTTGATTCAACTTTTTAAAACCCAACGCTTTTATCGTAGCTTTTTGAACCGCTGGACGTTTAATAGCGCTTCTTACTTGCTGTATTTTTATTGTAGCCATCTGATTTACTATTAACCGTTAAACACTTTATCCAAAGTAATACCACGTTGTTTAGCTACTGCAACTGCATCTCTCATGTTAGAAAGTGCATCAATCGTTGCCTTAACTACGTTATGTGGGTTAGAAGATCCTTGAGATTTCGCCAATACATTGTGTACACCAACACTTTCTAACACTGCACGCATCGCACCACC
>JBKDKG010000102.1:0-1848 GCA_046345095.1 Flavobacteriia bacterium
ATGAATAAAAAAACCACGGCGAACCGTGGTTTATACTATATATATGCGAAAATTATTTTCCGAATTGTTCTATTACTTGTGTCGTCACTCCTGTATTTGAGAAACCACCGTCATGGAAAAGATTTTGCATTGTAACATATCTCGTCAAATCTGAGAACAATGAAATACAATAGTCCGCACATGCATTCGCATCTGCATTTCCTAGTGGTGACATTTTATCAGAGAATGAAATAAATTCAGAGAATCCTTTCACGCCACTTCCAGCAGTTGTCATTGTTGGTGACTGAGAAATTGTATTTACGCGTACTTTTTTCGCCACACCATAATGGTAACCAAAACTTCTTGCAATTGATTCAAGATACGCTTTGTTGTCTGCCATATCATTGTAATCAGGAAAGACACGTTGTGCCGCGATGTATGTCAATGCTACTATTGAACCCCAATCATTCATTGCATCCAATTTCATAGCTGTTTGCATCACTTTATGAAAAGATAACGCCGATACATCCAATCCTTTCATGGTGTAATCGTAGTTTTCATTTGTGTAATGGTTTCCTTTGCGAACATTCACAGACATACCAATGGAATGAAGGATAAAATCAAGTTTACCACCCAAAATCTCCATTGAATCTGCAATCAATTTTTCAAGATCTTCAACGCTCGTAGCATCTGCAGGAATGATTTTAGATCCTGTTTTCTCAGCCAATTCGTTGATTTCGCCCATGCGCATTGCAATTGGAGCATTTGTCAAAACGAACTCTGCACCTTGCTCATGTGCTTTCTCTGCTACGTGCCATGCAATCGACTGACTATTCAGGGCTCCGAAGATGATCCCTTTTTTTCCTTTCAATAAATTATTCGCCATTTTCAAAATTCTTTGAGACAAAGATAAAACAATAAAGTATACACTGAAAAAAGATGAATTCAAGAAATCAACGTGCGTAACTTTCCCGTAAATAAAACGTTTGCCTAATTTTGTGCAACAATTAAATCCAACGTGAAACGTATTTTATCTAGCAAGTGGTTCAGGATTCCGTTTTTTTCGCTCCTGACGATTTTTTCCCTCATCGGTTTTTTTCTTACTGCTTCCTATGTCGCGATCAAATTTAAACTGACTAATGACAGTGGTATCGTTGATCAGAACAATCGTTATTTTGACGCAATTAAGGATAAATATGACCAATCATTTAAAAAGGATACGACCAAAGTTGTTTTTGATGATTATGAAGCATTGCAGAGGATACTTCTTCTCAACAAGCATTATCCTAAAAATGCCCAACACATATTGCACGCCTATCAAAAAAACCACAACCAGACAGAGGTGCTGAGAATGCTTGATGCCGCTGATATTGAATTGAAAGAAGACTTAAACTACCAAAAAGACTTGAAAGCATTGACGCAAAGTAAAATCAATACCAGTCGAATAAGGCATGAGAGCGTATTTGAATGGATGAACATTGCAGAATGGCAGACATTTAAAATTGCTGTTGCAAAGGATAAAAAACTTATTGACTCCGTTGCAAATCAGACAGGAGTTGAAGCACGATTAATTGTAGCGTGTTTGGTTGGGGAGCAAATTCGCTTGTTCAACTCAGGTCGCGAAGCCTATAAAAAATGGATTGGACCTCTTAAAATACTTTCTGTAGAGTCACAGTTCTCGTTTGGTGTGACAGGAATAAAAGAACAAACAGCAAAGGACATCGAGCGCAATCTGAAGGACAAATCCAGTAAGTATTACCTTGGCGAGAAATATGAACATCTGTTGGATTTTAGCGGAGCGGACACAAGCGGGCAACGTATATCCCGTTTAACTTCCTTCAAAAACCATTACTATTCATACATGTATGC
>JBKDKG010000103.1:0-6087 GCA_046345095.1 Flavobacteriia bacterium
TGAGAGGCGCATCCTGACGGCTACTCGTCAGGACCGTCTACTCGATTAGCAGTTGTGCATTATTTCTGCGTTATTATTGACTTCTCCCAAGTATTAACAATTATAATCCAAGAGAATAAACATATTCCGAAAATTATATAACGAGTTTGATTGTCAAGCGAGTTTGATATTAATGGAGAAAAAGTCAAAATGCTACCTATTAAATGAAAGCATGCAGATGCAAATATTGATTTTGTTTTGTCAGTAATAGCACCAATTCCCCAGCTAGCAAAAACAAGTATTCCGAAAAATTTTAATTCGTCTAATACTGTTGTGTCGTTTGATATAAAACTTAAGTGCCATAAATACCAAAATGAACCAATTAATATAGCCCTCAAAAACGGTTTAAGATTCGCAAATTCATTTTGTAAAAAACCGCGCCAGCCACATTCTTCAAATACTGCATATAATGTTAAAGAAGTCCCAACTATAAAACCATAGTAATGTCTATTTAAATTTTGGTCATTATTTCCGCCAAAAATTGTAAACAACAATATTGGGATAATTACCATTATGAAGCTTTTAGTTTTCTTTGAACCTAAAAAAGTAATGTCACTTTTTTTCTTTATGCTTATCAAAACAATTGTCGCAGCGGCAATTGGCCCAATTCCCTCGAGTATGGATTTCATTACGATTGTCAACCCATATGGCAAAGTCATTTTATTGTACCAATCAAATAGTCCAAGTCTAAATACTCCTGATAATGTCGTAGCTATGATGAAATAAATTATTACATGAAACCAAGTTTGTTTCTTTATTGTCATACTGTGTTTTGTCTTTATGCATTACTGCTAACTAGTTTATACCCGCTATAAACTTGCGCTTATACAACCATATTTGGTTTGCTTTCGGAAGTTTTATAGCGTATAATGTTTTAAAATTAAATATATAATTAATATACAAAGAATCGAACGAAATTTTTAAATCTTTACAAGAAAAGATGAATAAGCATGAAGGCTCAATGCCTTAAAGATGTTCAATGGGGTCAATAGATAAAATCATAAATTTTACCACAAGGGCGCAAAGGTATGGTCGGTTCTTAGGGTGTATTCAGGTACAAATGGAGAAAAAGCCCATGGCTTTTAAGTGCATAGAAGAAGATTTTTGTAAAGTAAAAAGATCTCTTTGTGACTTATAAAAGGGAATGCATTATCATTAAAATAGTGACTTTGTGGTGGAAAGAAGTTCAATAGATGAAATCATAAATTTTACCACAAGGGCGCAAGAGGAAGGTCGGTTCTTTGGGTGTTTTAAGGCACAAATTGAGAAAAAGCCGATGTCTTTTAAGTGCAAAGAAGAAGAATTTTGTAAAGAAAAAAGATCTTTTTGTGACTTATAAAAGGGAGTGCATTATCAGTAAAATAGTCACTTTGTGGTGGAAAGAAGTTCATTAGATGAAATCATAAATTTTACCACAAGGGCGCAGGTGGAAGGTCGGTTTTTCGGGTGTTTTAAGGCACAAATTGAGAAAAAGCCGATGGCTTTTAAGTGCAAAGAAGAAGATTTTTGTAAAGTAAAAAGATCTCTTTGTGACGTATAAAAGGGAATGTATTATCAGTAAAATAGTTACTTTGTGGTGGAAAGAAGTTCAAAGGTTCAATCCCTCAAAAGGTTTAAAAGAAGTCAGTCAATTCTCTTTCGCCTAAAAGTCTTTCTTCTTAAACATTCATAAGTTCAAATCCCAAATTCACAATATTCCCTACATTTGTTTCAATGGATCAGCAGCATTTAGATCATTGGTTTCAAAAGAGGCGCGAGCGAAAAGAAAATCGTTCGGTTGATCTCATGTTTGAACGTCTGAAAAGCGGTGATCGTGAAGCACTAAGTTCTTCCATTACCTTGTTGGAAAGTACATTACAGCAAGATCATCAGTTTGCAAGCGATCTGATTCAAAAATGTTTACCTTTTACGGGAAAGTCAATGCGCGTTGGTATTACCGGTGTTCCAGGTGTTGGAAAAAGCACCTTCATTGAGTCGTTTGGTAAACAACTTGTCAAATTGGGAAAAAAAGTAGCCATCCTTGCCATTGATCCTTCAAGTTCTTCAAGTGGCGGCAGCATTTTGGGTGATAAAACCAGAATGCAAGAGTTATCGGTGATGAAAGAAGTGTTTATTCGTCCTTCGGCAGCAGGCACAACCTTGGGAGGAGTAGCAAGAAAAACGCGGGAAAGTATTTTTCTGTGCGAAACCGCTGGTTATGATGTCATTTTAATTGAGACCGTGGGTGTCGGACAATCTGAAACGATGGTGCATTCGATGGTGGATTTCTTTCTTTTATTGATGTTGGCCGGTGCAGGAGACGAATTGCAGGGAATCAAACGAGGAATCATGGAAATGGCAGATGCATTGGTAATTACGAAAGCCGATGGTGGAAACGAAAAGAAAGCTGATATGGCGCGCCGGGAATACGCAAATGCCATGCATTTATTCCCGCCGAAAGCAAGTGAATGGACGCCAACAGCATTGACAGTTAGTTCGTATGAAGAACGCAATATCGATGAGGTGTGGAGGGTGATTGAATCGTACCAGAATCAAACGACAATCAATGGTTGGTTTTCGCAACATCGAAAAATTCAGGATAAATATTGGTTGCACGAAACATTGCGTGAAATGATTTTACGTGATTTCTTCGAAGATGAGCAGGTAAATGATAAATTGAGTTTGCTCGAAGAAAAGGTTGTTTCAGGTGAAATGTCTTCTTTTCAAGCTGCAGAGCTGATCTATGAACTCTATCGTTCAAAAAAATAAAACAAATGGAGCAAGATTTTAAAATAAACGGAGATTACATTGAACTAATTCAACTTTTGAAGGCATTGGGTATCGCTGAAACCGGCGGTCATGCAAAAATGATCGTTGAGGATGGAGAAGTGCTGCGAAATGGTGAAGTGGAATTGCGCAAGCGCGCGAAACTTATTCCGGGTGATGTAATTGAATTAGAAGGAATCAAGATTACGCTTTCATAAGATTTTCAAATACATTCTGGCTAATGACTAATCACTGGTGCCCAATTCCTGATTACTACTGCCTAATACACTCAAAAAAGCTCCTGCAATTCTTTTTTCAAGTATTCAACTGTAATTTCTGTAGGCAATTGTCCTACCTCTGCAACAATCTCAAATATTTTAGCAGAAAGATCCATTCCTGTTGACGATGCTAGCATTTGATTTCCTGCGATGTTGATGATTTTAATGGTTTCTTCTTTTGAATTTTTCACCATTTGCCATCCTTGTAGTGAGATGAATAATTGTTGGGCCACATTGTGATCGTATTCTTCACGAATAGCCTTTAAAAAGTCCGCCTGTAATGCTTTTGCTGGTAAACCAGGATTGTGTAAACGCATCACCAAACTGTTTGGGTGAATCCGCTCCATCAGCAAGATTGCTCGTTGGTAAGCTTCAACACGTGAGGGTAAGAAATACTCTTGACGCTGTTTTTTCAATTCTGCACGCATGTCTTGAACATCTTTTGCGGCTTCTTTTCGCAAGAAAAAGATAGTTGTCAATAATACTGCTCCGGCAGGGAAAATAATGAGCGCGAGTTGAAGAACGATATCCATGGTTTTCTAATTTTAGACAAAGATAAAATTACCTTTGATAAAAAAGTAACAACTACTGCTAGACTTAAAAGACGATGCCGTTAGAAATTGTTAATTTCATCCTCAAATCATTCGTATGAATCCAATTTTGATACTTTCTGTATTAATTGCTTATTTCGGAGTGCTGATTCTGATTGCCTGGCTGACCTCAAGAAACGCTGATTCTGAATCGTTTTATGCAGGAAATAAACAAAGTCCGTGGTACTTGGTGGCCTTTGGAATGATTGGTACTTCTCTCTCAGGTGTAACCTTTATTTCTGTTCCTGGAACAGTTGGTGATGATGGTTGGTTCTACTACCAATTGGTGCTGGGATTTTTTATTGGCTATTTTGTGGTGGCTTATTTACTTCTCCCGCTGTATTACAAACATAATCTAACTTCCATTTACCGTTATCTGGAATTTCGACTTGGCTTCAAAGCCTATAAATGGGGAGCTGGATACTTCATTTTATCACGAACTCTCGGGGCTACGGTTCGTTTGTATCTGGTGATCAATGTGTTGCAATTGTTTGTGTTTGATGAGTTGCATATTCCTTTTTGGTTTACAACCGTGCTCATCATGACAATGATTGTTATATATACCTTGAAAGGTGGTGTGAAAACAATTGTTTGGACAGATACCTTGCAAACTGTGTTTATGCTGTTGGCATTGGTTGTCTGTATTTTCTCCATTCAAGAATCACTGGGTTGGGATTGGTCACAAATATGGTCTCAGTTAGAAACAAAGGACATGACAAAAATGTGGAGTTTGGATCCTCATCGCAAAGATTTTTTCTTGAAACACATCATTGGGGGCGCTTTCATTACAATCACCATGACTGGACTTGATCAGGAAATGATGCAAAAAAATATCAGTGTGAAGACCTTGAAAGATGCACAAAAAAACATCGTTTCATTCAGTTTTGTCTTGTTGCTTGTCAATGGATTGTTTCTCTTCCTTGGAGGAGTTTTGTATCTCTTTGCGCAGCAGAATGGGTGGGAGTATGCTCCGGATGATGTGTTTCCATCGATTGTTCGAGATCACTTGCCACAAGGGATTTTTATCATTTTCATCATTGGTTTGATTTCAGCTTTGTTCCCTTCTGTGGATGGAGCAATTACGGCCTTAACCTCTTCTTTTTGCATTGATATTCTTGGTTTTCAGCGACGAGAAGACCTAACCGAAAAGCAGCAAGTTCGCTTGCGACAAATGGTACATTTAACGTTTGCACTCATTTTTACATTGTTGGTCTTCTACTTTAAATGGAAAAATGACAAGAGTATTATAGACCTTATTTTTGTGATAGCAGGCTATACTTATGGACCATTGCTTGGATTATTTGCATTTGGAATACTCACAAAACGCAAAATTTTGGATAAAATGGTGCCAATTGTTTGCATCCTTTCGCCTCTGATCTGCTATATCTTGGATAAAAATTCTGAAGTCATTTTTGGAGGATACAAGTTTGGAAATGAAATTCTTGTCATCAATGGAGCCTTGACATTTACAATGCTTCATCTTTTTAGTAAAAAACAAACAGGATTAGTGCATGAAGATCAATATCAGTGACAACGGCCTCCATTTGCGTTTCGCACCCCTCAGTCTTACGAGACCTGTGGGCAATCTTCGTATGGGAATTTTCACCAATGATGAACGCTGGAAGCAGTTTCTACCGGAAGCAGAAATAGGATTTATCACAGAAGATTACTTGAGTGAGCGCTTTCCAAAAGTGGAGGGAGGAGTCACAGTAAATGCTGCAGTCGTTCCAAACGAGGACGTTGTGGCAGCTGTCATGCACCTTGAACCAAATACTGCCCTGTTTTTAAACGATGTCTTTCTTGCAGGGCAAACAACCGCTACAGAAAAAATTCAGTTTTTGGGCGAAACGCCTGTTATTCTCAAGAATCGATGGGATATATATGCACTGAATCATTTGGTTTTAAAACAAGATTTCGATTTGTTAACTGCTGGCAGAAAGAGTCAGAAATTAAGTGTGACAAATACACTGATTGGGCCGAAAGAGATGCTTTTTATCGAAGAAGGTGCAAAAGTTGAAGCGGCCATTTTAAATACATCTTGTGGACCAATTTATGTTGGTAAAAACGCAGAAATCATGGAAGGTTCACTCGTTAGAGGACCATTGGCGATGTGCGAGGAAAGTGCGTTGAAAATGGGTGCTAAAATCTATGGTGCAACGACATTGGGTCCGCATTGCAAAGTGGGAGGAGAAGTCAATAATGTTGTTTTTCAAGCCTATTCTAACAAAGGGCACGATGGATTTTTAGGAAACGCACTAATTGGTGAATGGTGCAACCTTGGTGCAGATACCAATACATCAAATCTGAAGAACAATTATGGAATGGTAGATACGTATTCCTATGAAACGAATGGACAGGTGAAAACAAATGTTCAATTCATGGGTGTTTGCATGGGCGATCATTCTAAATGCGGCATCAATACGATGTTCAATACG
>JBKDKG010000104.1:0-5769 GCA_046345095.1 Flavobacteriia bacterium
TTAATTTCCACCCAAGGAAGCGTTTCAATTAGTTTCCTGTGAAAAGTTGGAGAATACCTGTTTCCTTGCAAATCAAGCATTTTTAAATTTTTTAATTCTGAAAATGATTTTGGAAAGGATGTAACGGGAGTTGACCATAAATCGATTATATTCAAATTTTTGCAATATCCTAAACATTCAGGCAGCTCAGAGAAACTATTTCGATTCGCTACAAATGTGCTCAAATTCGACAGACGACAAATTTCAATCGGAAAAATACTGAATTCATTCTTCGAAATATCAAGATAAATTAGGCTATCGAAATCACCAATGTATGCCGGCAAATCAGTTAAATCGTTTTTACTGAGATCAAGTTGTTTTAATTGATTGAATGCTTTCAATTCTTCTGGTAAAACCTTCAATTTTGACTTTGAAAATGTTATACCAAATATGGTGTCAGGAGAAGCTAATTTAGCTATTTCCCATGAATACACCTTCACATCCGATTGACCAAAAAATGATCTAGAGAACGCAAGTAGCAAAAAAAGCACGTACAGTCTTCTCATCTTTTTTTAATTGCTCAACCAATTCCTCAACGCCATCAAACCTCTGCTCATCCCTCAATCGAGCATGAAAATTAACATATAAAGTTTTATTGTATAAATCTTCATCGAAGTCTAAAATATTCACCTCAAGGCTCAAATCGTTTTCACCACTAACGGTTGGACGAACACCCACGTTCATCATACCCAGATAACTCCTATTGTCAAAAGAAACTGTTACAGCATAAACACCATTTGAAGGCACTAATTTTTCGGTGTTTTTCACTTTGATATTTGCAGTCGGAAATCCGATTGTTCTACCCAGTGATTCCCCCCGCACCACTTCTCCATTCAAAGAAAAGGGCTCCCCTAAAAATTCAGCTGCACGTTCAACATTTCCTACCAAAATGGATTCTCTTATTTTGGTAGAACTAATATTCACATCATCAATGTCATGGGCAGGAATTTCAATCACTTCGAAATCATATATTTCACAAATCTCCTGAAGAAATCTCAATGAACCCTCTCTATTCTTACCGAATTGATGATCATAACCTATTACCATTTTCCGCACATGCAATTTATTCACAAGGTAATCTCGTACAAACTCAAGGGCAGTCAAACGTGAAAATTCAAAAGTAAAAGGAAATAGAATGACATTTTTTAATCCCATTCGCTCCAATTTATTGAGTTTTTCCTCCTGTGTTTGAAGTAATTTCAGTCCGTGTGAATCAGGATAAATAACCATTCTTGGATGAGGATAAAATGTAAATAAGACTGATTCACCTCCAATTTTTTCTGCTTCTCGATTCAATTGGTCGATAATTTTTTGATGCCCTAAATGAACACCGTCAAAAGTTCCAATTGTCAGTACTGGATTTTTGATACTACCTATCGCCTCGAAATCATTATAAATCTTCAAAACTATTATCTATTGATCACAAATTTAATGAAATCCATCTTGCGTTACACCAACAATTCCTCCAAGCACGATGTTGAAATTGGCTATTCCGACTATTGATCTATTTTTTCTTGCAGAACGTTTAATAAATCGGTATTTTTGCAAAGAAATAAACAACTATTTATAATTAATCTAAATAAAGGTTTATGGTGACAGTTACGGAATCAGCTAAAAAACAAGCTGTTCGCCTTATGGAAGATGAAGGTAAGGCAGGATTTTTTATTCGCGTAGGTGTAGACGGCGGTGGATGTTCCGGCTTGATGTATCAGCTGACATTCGATAACACAGAAAAAGAAGGCGATAAAGTTTTTGAAGACAATGGTATCAAAGTAGTCGTTGATAAGAAAAGTTATTTATACTTGATCGGAACTACGCTTGATTTTTCCGGTGGACTGAACGGAAAAGGCTTTGTGTTTAACAACCCGAATGCAGGCAGAACTTGTGGATGTGGCGAATCTTTTTCGCTTTAAACCTATTCATTAAAAAATGGGATATACCGAAAATGAACTTGCCAAGGATCTTGAAAATCAAGAATACAAATTTGGCTTTGTTACAAATATCGCTTCTGATAAAGCGCCAAAAGGATTGAACGAAGATATTATTCGTTTCATTTCATCGAAAAAAAATGAACCTGAGTGGTTATTACAGCACCGACTTAAGGCTTTTTCTATTTGGAAAGAAATGACGGAACCAGAATGGGCACACGTTCATTATGAAAAACCAGATTTTCAAGATATCACTTATTATTCTGCGCCGAAGCAAACCAAAAAGTATGAATCTTGGGATGATGTAGATCCAGAATTGAAAGAAACAATGGCTAAATTGGGCATTTCAATGGAGGAACAGCAGCGATTAACAGGTGTTGCCGTGGATTTTGTGATGGATTCGGTATATGTTGCAACCTCATTTAAATCGAAGTTAAAAGAACTCGGAATCATTTTCTGTTCGTTCTCTGAAGCAGTTCAAGAATATCCCGATTTAGTAAAAAAACACATGGGTACCGTGGTACCTGTAACTGATAATTTTTATGCTGCATTGAATTCTGCAGTATTTACTGATGGATCATTTTGCTATATTCCAAAAGGCGTAAGGTGCCCAATGGAACTTTCCACCTATTTCCGCATCAATGAAGGCGGTACCGGACAATTTGAGCGCACACTCGTTGTCGCAGACGAAGGGTCTTATGTTTCTTACTTAGAAGGTTGTACTGCGCCTCAAAGAGATGAAAACCAGTTGCACGCTGCTGTGGTAGAACTTATTGCGTTAGATAATGCTGAGATAAAATATTCAACTGTACAAAACTGGTATCCTGGGGACAAAGAAGGAAAAGGTGGTGTTTTCAATTTTGTTACGAAGCGGGGAATTTGTGAAAAAAATGCAAAAATTTCGTGGACACAAGTTGAAACCGGATCCGCTGTGACATGGAAATACCCGTCATGCATCTTAAAAGGTGATCATTCGATTGGTGAATTTTACTCAGTTGCCGTAACGAACAACTTTCAGCAAGCGGATACAGGAACAAAAATGATTCACCTTGGAAAACATACCAAGAGCACCATCATTTCAAAGGGTATTTCCGCAGGAAAATCGCAGAACTCATACAGAGGATTGGTACAAATACATAAAAATGCTGAGCATGCGCGAAACTTCTCGCAATGTGACTCATTATTGATGACAGACGAATGCGGCGCACATACTTTTCCGTACATCGAGTGCAAGAATAGCACAGCTAAAATTGAACATGAAGCCACAACTTCTAAAATTGGAGAGGACCAAATTTTCTACTGTTTGCAAAGAGGAATTAGTGAGGAAAAAGCAATTAGTTTAATTGTCAATGGCTACTGTAAAGAAGTTTTGAATCAATTACCAATGGAATTTGCTGTTGAAGCCCAGAAACTCCTGGCAATTTCACTCGAAGGGTCGGTAGGATAATTATTTAATTTCAGATTGTAGATTACAGATTGACAAAATGACCAAAATTAAAGGATTTGAAGATTTAGAAGTTTGGAAATTGAGTATGGAACTTTGCACAGAAATTTATGAACTTACGAATACAAAAATGTTTTCAAAAGATTTTGGATTAAAGGATCAAATTCGTAGATCTGCAATTTCAATACCTTCAAACATTTCAGAAGGATTTGAGAGAGACAGTAAAAATCAATTTCTTTATTTTTTAGCTATTTCAAAGGGGTCATGTGGTGAATTAAGAACTCAATTATCAATCGCAGCTAACCTTGAATATCTTGACAAAAAGAAATTTGATTATTTAAAACAAAAATGCATTGAAACAAGCAAGCAACTGTCCGGTTTCAGCAAAAATTTAAAATCTTACGAGAAAAAATAAAAAATTCAATCTGCAATAGGCAATAGGCAATCTGCAATTAGAAATGAAAAGATAAAAAAACTATGATCACAATTAATAATTTACACGCATCCATTGACGGAAAAGAGATACTAAAAGGATTGAACCTCGAAGTTAAAGCAGGTGAAGTTCACGCAATAATGGGCCCTAACGGAGCAGGTAAAAGCACCTTGGCTTCTGTTCTTGCTGGACGAGAAGAATACGAAGTAACAGAAGGTTCTATTGATTTTGATGGAAAAGATTTATTGGAGCTCGAAACAGAAGACCGCGCGCGTGAAGGCCTGTTCCTTGCTTTTCAATATCCTGTTGAGATCCCAGGAGTTTCCAACGTGAATTTTCTGCGTACAGCATTGAACGAAATTCGAGAGTATAAAGGCCAAGAATCTATTTCCGCAAAAGACTTCATGGCAATGGTTCGTGAAAAATCAGCTATCGTTGAACTTGACGCCAAGTTGGCATCACGATCGGTAAACGAAGGATTCTCTGGTGGTGAGAAAAAACGAAATGAAATTTTCCAAATGGCGATGCTTGAGCCAAAGCTTGCCATTCTAGATGAAACAGATTCAGGATTGGACATTGATGCACTTCGCATCGTTGCAAATGGTGTAAATACGCTTAAATCAAAAGACAATGCAACTATTGTCATTACACACTATCAGCGACTTTTAGATTACATCGTACCAGATTATGTACACGTACTATACAACGGCCGCATTGTGAAGTCAGGGACAAAAGAACTTGCACTGGAACTTGAGGAAAAAGGTTACGATTGGATCAAAGCAGAAGTTGACGCTCACTAATTTTCACTAGAATGAACGAACTAATTCAAGACTCAAAAGTCACTTCATTTGTTGAATTCCTGCCTAAAACAAAACTTCCTTTCAACAATGAATTACTTGTAAAAGCTTCTAAGGTATTGAAATCGATCGATTTCCCGACAACTCGAACTGAAGCATGGAAGTACACACGTCTTGGACGAATCACTTCAATTTCATTTAATGAGCATGTTGCGCGAGTTGGTAAAAATTTAAGCAGAGAATTCATTAACGCTAACTATCAAATCAGCAGCACTGGCTTGACATTCGTTTTTGAGAATGGTATTTTTAGAAGTGATCTATCCTCAGGAGAATTCCCTAAAGGAGCAACAATAAAACCACTGACAGGGTGCACAAAGGATGAATTAGCAACTATTGGACAATCCATTGAATTAGAAAATGAATTGTTCAATTCCATGAATACAGTTTATGCCATAGATGGAATGTCCATAGTAGTTGAAGATAACACTGTAATCGATGAACCAATTCAATTGATTCATCTTTTGACAGGAAAAAATACAGTTGCTAATCTTCGCAATTTCATTCGAATTGGAAAGTTTGCAAAAGCAGAGATTATGCAATCATTTTTTGCGCTAGACGCAGAGAATTCTTTTGCCAATAGCATTACAGAAATCAATGTTTCTGAAAATTCACATTTGACAATCAACAAAATGCAATGTGAAGATGAAGGTAATTTTCACATTTCAACTGAGCAAGTTGATCAATCAAAAGATTCTACATTTACAATCAATACAATGACCCTAGACGGGACTTTGGTTAGAAATAATTTAAACATTTCTGTAAATGGTATAAACGCTACGACAAATCTAAATGGCGCTTATATTTTAAACAGACAGCAACATGTCGATAATCATACTTGTGTAGATCACAAAGCACCACATTGTAATTCAAATGAATTATACAAAGGTGTAATTGATGACAAAGCAACTGCCGTATTCAATGGGAAGGTATTTGTTCGAAAAGATGCTCAAAAAATCAATGCATTCCAATCCAACGCCAATGTTTTACTTTCAGATTTATCCACTGTAAATTCAAAACCTGAATTAGAAATCTATGCTGATGATGTGAAATGTTCACACGGTTCTACAA
>JBKDKG010000105.1:0-4138 GCA_046345095.1 Flavobacteriia bacterium
CCCCTAAATCGGTGTGCTTCTCATCGTTTTTTGGCTTTACACCGGGCAGAAAAGGAAGGCATTGTTAATTTGAAGGCCCAACCTGAGCAGGAAGAAGCCATTGAACAACTTGAGCGATTTTTTGTCAAAGGAAATGATGCTTGCGCAGCAATAGTAGCAGAATCATGCAAAGATTCTTATAAACGTTTGATGGGTCCATCGCTTGAAAATGAAATACTAAATGAAGCAAAAGAGAAAGCTGACAAAGAAGCAATAAATGTGTTTTCAACAAATTTGAGGCAGCTACTTTTGGCACCACCACTTGGATCAAAACGCATCTTGGCCATAGATCCGGGATTCCGAACAGGTTGTAAGGTGGTGTGTTTGGATGAATCTGGGAACCTATTAAATAATGTAACTATTTATCCTCATCCTCCTCAAAATGAAGGGAGTCAAGCACAAGCGAAAATCGCCCAATTAGTTCAATCTTACAAGATAGAAGCCATCGCAATTGGAGACGGAACTGCAGGCAGGGAAACAGAAAGTCTCATAAAGCGCATTCGTTTTGATAGGGATGTGGAGGTGTTCGTAGTTCGTGAAGATGGAGCATCCATCTATTCTGCCAGTCCAATTGCAAGAAAAGAATTTCCTGATTACGATGTAACAGTAAGAGGTTCAGTATCCATTGGAAGGCGACTTATGGATCCACTTGCTGAACTTGTGAAAATTGATCCGAAGTCGGTTGGTGTTGGCCAATACCAACATGAGGTAAACCAAACACATTTAAAGGATGCCTTAGATGATGTAGTGATTTCTTCTGTTAACGCAGTAGGAGTTGATTTAAACACAGCATCTTCTTATTTATTAAGCTATGTATCAGGTCTTGGACCATCTCTTGCAGAAAACATTGTTGAGTTTCGAAAAGAAAATGGTGGGTTTAATTCGCGTGATGAGCTTAAAAAAGTGAAAAGATTGGGAGATAAAGCCTATGAGCAGGCAGCAGGGTTTTTAAGAGTGAAAAATGGGAATAATCCACTGGATAACTCCGCCGTTCACCCAGAAAGTTATAAGCATATTCAGGCATTTGCTAAAAAGTTGAAAGTCGATGTCAAAGATTTGATCGGGAATGATATGTTAATCAAAACTCTAGGAAAAGCAGATTTCCCTGACATAGATAATTTTACTTTCGAAGATTTGTTGAAGGAATTAAAGAAACCGGGTCTAGATCCAAGAAAAAAAGCAAAAGTACTCGAATTTGATGCTTCGATTCGAAGGATTGAAGACCTGAGAATTGGCATGGTTTTGTCAGGAATCGTTACGAATGTTACCGCTTTTGGAGCTTTCGTGAACATTGGAATAAAAGAAAATGGCTTGATTCATAAATCAAATTTGGCGGAAACCTATGTCGATGATCCTTCAAAATTTATTTCGCTACATGAACATGTTAAGGTACAAGTTATGGAAGTGGATATTTCTCGAAAAAGAGTGGGGTTGAAAAGGATAATTCCTTAAACTTACCCATGCAACCTACTACTCAATATTTGCGTCTTTTTAAAAAAAAACTATTATGAAAACCCCAATGTTAAAAATTGCGAGCCTCCTACTATTTTTATTAAGCTCTGCACTTGTTTTTGCTCAACCTGTAATTACCTCTAATACGTCTTCCCCTTCAAGTTGTGACGGATCAGTGCAATTTGTTGATAGTTCAAGTGTAGTTTCGACTTCCATTTTTTGGAGTGACTCATCAAACGTAATACAACAAGGTGGATACTATCTCTTTGGTTTGTGTCCGGGCGTTTATACTGTGACTTATTCAGATTCCTCTGCTTCAAATCAAACCTACACTTTCAACATAGGATCCGGGTCGTCAGATCCTTGTGCTGGTTTTTCTGCAAGTATGTCTACATTGCCGTCAACAGATTCTACGAACTGCAATGGTAGTGTATCGATTTCAATATTTGGTGGTACATCTCCATTCACATATTCTTGGAATTCTCCAGGCATTGTAGGGAGCAATGATTCAACGTTGTGCAGTGGGGTATACACATGTGTTGTGACAGATGCAAATGGTTGTGTCTACACTTCACAAGGTAATGTCACTGATTCAATTGGAAACTCAGGGAATCCTTGCAGTGGATTTTACACAACAATGAACGTTACAGCAGCGTCAGACAGTCTGACTTGTAATGAGGCTGCGACTTTAAGTGTCTTTGGAGGAACTGCTCCCTATGCCTTTAATTGGAATAATCCTTCATATACAGATTCAACTTACACACTGTCGTATGTTTGCGACGGGACGTATATGTGCACTGTTACAGATGCAAATGGATGCGTATATGCAGCGAGTGGTTCAGCGGATACGACCCAAGATCCATGTGCGGGATTTTATGCTTACATAAGTACATACCCGTCTTATGATAGTCTATCTTGTGATGGATATGCTACTGTATATGTTACGGGAGGAACAGCACATAATTTTTCTTGGTCAAATGGGGTTTCAGGAACTAATACAATTTCAAATTTATGTCAGGGCACTTATTTTAGTGTAGTAAGTGACACCATAAATGGTTGTGTTTATACAGCTTCTGGATACGTTTATATATCAAATTGGAACCCAAGTCCTTCCGATTCAGTAATTGTAATTGATAATGGAAGTTATGGAGACTCCTTGATTGTTGATACCTTGGGCACACAGTGGGTTTCAGATTGTATCTTGGAGATGTCAATTGTTGATTCGGCTTATATTTCAGGTTATACATATGGAAGTATTGACAGTGTTTACGTGACATGGGTTTTGCTTGACTCGACTGGCAATTCAATTGCAACCTATACTACTGGTTATTCTACCGGTGGAACTTCATCTGGCGTTGTAACAACGAATCTTATTATCTATTGTATGATGAAGTCTCCTAACAGTCAATTTATTAGCATTTCGGATCAAATTTATTTGAATAGTGCTGCGATGGGAATTGTTGAGCAATTGAAAGATGATACAAAATTTATCAACCCTTTTGATAAGGAAATTAAGCTTGAGTTTAGTTCAGCAGAAAATAGAAAAATCCAAATTTTTGATCTTCTTGGTTCACTCATTCTCGAGACAGAATGCAATTCTGATTCCTTTGTGTACAATACTTCTGAGTTTAAGAATGGAACTTATTTTATCCGTGTAAATGAAGCGGGAAATGTTGAAATATTTAAACTTCTAAAATAGTTGTAGTTGAATAATTCTTGGGAAAGGCGAGCCTAGGGCTCGCCTTTCTATTTTACCCTAAGCCTGCGTTGACAGTTTATCTTAGTGTGAAAATAACATCTACTCTTCGGTTGCGCTGTTGGTCTTCAGGCGTGACTTCTGGATTGACTAAGGGTTGACTGTTACTAAATCCTTCAAATTTCAACCTAGCAGGATCTATCCCACGTTTGATGAGGTAATCATTTACCGTTTTTGCTCTCAAAAAAGAAATGTTGTAGTCATCCATGCAGCAAACATGTCCACGTATAAAGATTTTAACTTGCTTATTTGAATTCAAAAAATCGTAAAGTTTCTCCATTTCGGGAATCGAATATTCTTTCGGTGTGCCAGAATTATTGTAAAATTCGATGTGCAGTGGGATTGGTTCCAATGTACCTTGGGTTGAGTTGTTGATTGCTATTCCATTGAACAGTATTTCTTCAGATTTAATGATGGCGTATTCAATATCAACCCTTCTCCAGTGTGCTAAATCTTTAGTCCTCTTTGCATTTTTTGGGTATGTTTCTCCTGGAAAATTCATCTCTGAAATCGGAAATCCACGTTCAATTAAGTAATCTGAAACAACTTCCATACGACTTTTGGCAAGCGCCTTGTTGATGGAGTCATTGCCTGTGTAATCAGTGTAGGCTGTAACAGACTGTATCTCAATTTTAGTGCCATTTTCGACAACCGATTCAAGTTTTTGAATTGATGAACTCGTTAATGTTGATACGTTTATATCAAAAAAGATTTCGACTTTCTGAGTTTGTCCAAATCCAATAAAAAATAAATTGACTAGTCTCAAACATACCACTAATTTGCAACAACAGCAACAACCATGCGGTTAAACAGGTTATCACCGAAGTATCTTCGATTTAATCTATAGCAAAATTCATTCAGATAGTTCTGCAAATACTCATTTGAGATCAT
>JBKDKG010000106.1:0-28737 GCA_046345095.1 Flavobacteriia bacterium
AGATATAACAGCTATTAAGGAGAGCAAATCTCCCGCAATCTCCATTAAGCCAGCAGAAAAAACCTCAGTAATTGCTTCCAAATCCGAGACTACTCTTGTCACAAGAGAACCAATCGGCGTTTTATCGAAATAACGCATCCGAAAACTAAGCATGTGTCCAAACAGCTTTTGTCTAATCTCATTGATTACGGATTGAGCGAGTAAATTAGAGAAATATGAATTGGCAAATTGCAAAACAGCCTCTCCTAGTAGCATCGCCGCAATAATTCCAGACCAGAATAACAACTGTTGAGCATCTTGATCCTGAACGATATACTTATTCACCATCTTACCAATTAACATTGGTCGCAATGGTCCCAGCACAGCCAATGAGAGCGTGCAAAATACAGCCAAAACAAAAAGAGTCTTGTAGGATTTTACATAACCTATCAGCCTTTTAAAAATCGAAATATTTATGCTTGCTTTTTCAGACACGTGGCAAATTTACCGAAATTTCAAGGGCGGCCACCTCAACATTTCTACTTTTCACATTATTTACAATCAGAAAGCAGTATTGTTTTTCCAAATTCCATTACTTTTATATAAACACTCTTGATATGGTACACAATCTTTCCAACGCACATTCTATTTTCAGCACATTTCTCGCCGAGATTCGGGATGTTGAAATTCAAAAAGATTCCATGCGTTTTAGAAGAAACATGGAGCGAATTTCAGAAATTATGGCTTATGAAATTTCCAAAACACTGCCATTTGAAAACAAGGATGTTATAACCCCACTTGGAACAGCGAAAACACCCGTTCTCACTAATCAGCCCGTTTTAGCTACAATTTTAAGGGCAGGTCTTTCGATGCATCAAGGATTTTTAAATTATTTCGACAAGGCGGAAAGCGCATTTGTTTCTGCCTATCGAAAACATAAGAACGCCGAAGATTTCGACATTGAAGTAGAATACCTTGCATCCCCTTCACTTGATAAAAAAACAGTTATAATTAGTGATCCAATGTTGGCAACTGGAAATTCTATGGTGATGGTGCACAAAGCCCTATTGCGACAAGGTAAACCCGCTAAAATTATTATTGCTTCAGCTATCGCAACACCCGATGCTTTGGAATTAGTGAAAAATCATTTTCCAGAGAATACAGAAATTTGGGTGGGTGCAATCGACACAGAATTAACTGCACAAAGCTATATCGTGCCTGGACTGGGAGACGCAGGAGATTTAGCTTATGGAGTAAAATGTTAATATTCGGATAAATGCTCTGGGGAAAGTACATCGGTTTTTTTGGTTTTTCAATGATCAAATTTTTGTTCACGCCATTTGGTGGACCAAAAGCAGGATTGTCATTTATTGAAACATATGTCGTTTGTGTTGCTGGTGCTTTATTAAGCGCCTCTATTTTCTACTTTTCTAGCGAGTTCTTTCTCAAAAGAGCGCGTAACAAGAGAAATGAATTAAGTCGTAAATCCATTGAAACAGGCATTCTACTTAAACAGAAAAAAAAGTTTACCAAAACCAATAAGTTAATTGTTCGAATAAAGCACAAACTCGGAATTATTGGAGTTGCATTTTATGCACCCTTATTTTTAAGTATTCCAATCGGAACGATAATTACAGCCAAGTTTTACGGCAAAGAGAAACGTACTTTTCCATTAATTATTTTGGGAATAGGAATTAACGGAATTATCACAACAGGCGCTGCATTTATCATTGCTGACTTTTTCTAATGACAAATAAGCATTTATTTTTTGATCTAGACCGCACATTGTGGGATTTTGAAAAGAATTCAGAGATTGCATTGTTCAAATTATTCCACGAACTTGGTTTGAATGAAGCAATTGACAGTTTCGAGAATTTCCATACCAACTACAAGGTAAACAATGCTTATTTGTGGAAGGAATATGGCGCAGGACGACTTTCTAAAGGAAATTTACGCAATGACCGATTCAGGATTACATTGGAACAGTTTGACGTCAAGGATCCCGACTTGGTAAATAAAATTAGTGATGGCTACGTCGAATTATCACCTCAGCAAACTGCACTTTTTCCAAAAACACATGAAACATTAGATTATCTTCAAAAAGAAGGTTACAACATGCACATCATTACCAATGGATTCAAAGAAGTACAGTATATCAAATTGAACAAATCTGGATTAGATCGCTATTTTGATGTTATTGTCTGTTCCGAAGATGTTGGTCAAAATAAACCTTCACCAGCCATCTTTAAACATTCTTTAGATACAGCCAATGCGAAAGCAATTGATTCAGTTATGATTGGTGACGATTACGAAGTTGACGTAGCAGGTGCAAGAAATTTTGGTATGCACGCAATTCTATTTGATCCTTACGATGAAAAAAAACATTTAGAAGACGAAGGTCGAATTAAGCACCTCAATGAGATACCATCAAAATTGCCTTGGATTTTTAAAAATGTAATTTGATTATCCGTATAACTCTTGGCGCGTTTTTTCATATAAAACCATCCCGGCAGCAACACCAACATTTAAAGAAGAAATTTCACCGCGCATAGGTATTTTAGCCTTGATATCTGACATATTCAAGAGATCAGATGTAATACCATCTTCTTCCGATCCGAGAATTACTGCTACAGCACCCCTGAGATTCACTTCATAAAGCGGAATTTTTGTTTTTTCAGTACATGAAACAATACGCAACCCAGATTGCTGAAGGTAAAACAAAGAGTCTTTAAGATTGTCCGTTTTACAAACCGTTATTCGATTCAATGCCCCCGCAGATGTTTTTACCGCATCCGCTGTAACGAGTGCTGAACCTTTAGCAGGAATTAAAATAGCATCCACCCCTTGACATTCAGCTGTTCGGGCAATTGCTCCAAAATTTCTAACATCTGTAATTCGATCTAAAACCAAAATAAATGGCTTTTCTCCTTTTCCAATTAAATCATCGACGAATGGTTCTATCGACTTATATTCTACAGGTGAAACAAATGCAACAACTCCTTGGTGATTACCATCCGTTAAAGAATCTAATTTTTGAACAGGAACAAATTGCAATTGAAAATTCTTGCCATTCAAAGCTTGTTTCAATTCCATGAAAAGATCTTTATTCATCCCTTTCAGGATCATGATCTTATTTATTTCACGCTCCGCTTTGATGGCTTCAATAACAGCTCGTACACCATAAATAATATCTTCTTGAGGTTTTTTGCGCTGAAACCCACCTTTTTCTCTGTTCATTTTAAACCGTAATTAGAAATTCAACCTCGACATTATCTCCTAAAGTTTTTGCAACAGGACAAGCTTTACCGGCTCGTAGCACCTTTTCAGCTTCCAATTCCGACCAATTATTACCTGAAAAATCCATCTCAATGATTAATTTGCCAATCCTTCTAGGGTTAGCCTCCATAATCTTCTGCACACGAGCAATCCCTGTATTCATCTCAATACCATGTTCATTGCAATAAATCCCCATAATCGTCATCATGCAAGAGGCATATGCTGTTGCAACAAGATCAGTAGGAGAAAATCGTTCACCTTTCCCTTTGTTATCTACGGGAGCATCTGTTTCAATGATAGTGCCAGACGCCAAATGGTGACATTGGGTTCTTAGATTTCCCAAGTATTTAATTTCAGCAGTAATCATACAACTCAAAAATTTGATGGAGTAGAAATAATTCGTAAAAGTAGAATTAATTTAAGCACAAGGACAAATGAACTTTTAAAGGAGTTGAATTGTTATTAATTTTGTGCAAATCATCGGCGAACAATTAAAAGCAATGAGTGAACTTTCTGAAAATTTAGATTCAAACATTAGAATTAAAAAACCGAAGTGGCTTCGCGTCAAGTTGCCAACAGGTGAAAATTACAAAAAGGTACGCTCACTCGTTGATCAGCATAAATTGCACACTATTTGTGAAAGTGGTAGCTGTCCTAATATGGGAGAATGCTGGGGTGAAGGTACTGCTACATTCATGATCTTGGGTAATATCTGTACCCGCTCTTGTGGTTTTTGCGCAGTAAAAACCGGGCGACCAGAAGTTGTTGATATTTTTGAACCGGGAAAAGTTGCTCACAGCGTCAAAACTATGGGCATAAAACATGCTGTTATCACCTCTGTTGACAGAGACGATTTGAAAGATGGAGGCTCGGAAATTTGGGTGCAAACTGTGAATGCTGTAAGACAACAATCACCAGAGACAACAATGGAAACATTGATACCCGACTTTGCAGGAAACTGGGAAAATTTGCAGCGAATCATTGAAGTTGCACCCGAAATAGTATCTCACAATTTAGAAACGGTGCGAAGATTAACCAAACAGGTTCGAATTCAGGCCAAATATGATCGAAGTTTAGAGGTACTTTTTCGCTTAAAAAAAGGTGGTATGAGAACTAAATCAGGAGTAATGCTTGGATTAGGTGAAAGTGAAGAAGAGATTATTGAAACAATGCAAGATTTACGCAGTGTACAAGTTGATATTTTGACACTAGGTCAGTACCTTCAACCAACACCAAAACATTTGCCCGTTGCAGAATTCATTACACCTGAGAAATTTCAAGAATACAAAGAATTAGGAATGAAAATGGGCTTCAGATATGTTGAAAGTGGTCCTTTGGTTAGAAGTTCTTACCATGCTGAAAAACATCTTTTTTAGACGTGTATAATTTTAGCAGAAATTGACGCTTATAAAATTGCTTTAAAAAGAACATTGAGTTAAATTTGTAAAACTAAAGTTAGCCGACAAGAATTCATATTGTTTTTAATAATATTTATTATCTTGGCGGTCGCTATAATGCAAGAATTTAAGAAACAACTACATAACATATGAAACGTAATAAACTTATCATCGGTTCAGTTAGCTTAGTAGCAGTAGCAGCTGTTATTGCAGTAATGCCATGGCAAATGAGTTCAAAGAAGGGATCTTATCAAAAGAAAGACATTCATTCTCTTGAATCTCATGCTGCGGATGATGCTCGTAAATGGTTGGAGGCAAGATACATCGATCAAGCCACTGGAGAACCAATTACACCTGAAAAATTAGAGCTTGTAAGAAAGCAATTTCGATTAAGTGCTAAAAGCAAGAACATTACTTTTGAAGAACAAGGTCCAGACAACATTGGTGGGCGAACAAGAGCAGTTCAAGTTGACCGTTCCAATAACAACCGTCTTTGGGCCGGAGGAGTTTCAGGTGGACTATTCGTTTCTACTAACCGAGGAAATGTTTGGACGAGAGTTGACGAATATATCAATGTAGGAGCCTCGCCTTTCATCTCAAGTATGACACAAACCATAGATGGGGTTCTGTATGTTGCAACCGGATCTAACAATGAAAGTGGAATATGGAACGGAAACGGCGTTTGGTACACTCAAGACAATGGAACATCTTGGGAAAAGATCCCAAGTACAACAAATTGTACAGAAATTGTCTCATCTGATGCAGACAATTATGTTTGGTTGGCTACGAATTCTGGATTAAGAAAATGGAAGTTGGGTGACGCTTCGCTTACTTCTATCACTGCAGGTAGCGGATCATGTACAGCGTTGAAAATTTCAAAAGATGGACAAGTAGTTGTAGCAGGTTTTGGAGCAAACAAAACATTCGTTTCAAATGACGGAGGTTCATCTTGGATGGATAAGTCTGGAACTGGTAATGGATTGGTTCCTCAGGGTGCTTCGAGAATTGAATATGCTATATCAGCAACTAAACAAAACGGGAAATACTCTTTGTATGCTGTTAGAACAAACAGCAACTTAGTTGGTATGAACGTTTCACATGACAATGGTATAACTTGGTATCAGTTTGTAGGCGCCTCTGGAACACCAAGTAACTTGGACATTTTTAGAGACCAAGGAACTTACAACTCCAATGTAACAGTTATACCAACGAATAACGAAAAAATACTTGTGGGTGGTATTGATATTTGGCAATGGAAGCAAACTGTGAATAACCCACCTTCAGGAGGATTTGAAGTTCTGACTCAATGGTTTTTACCACCTTATTCTTCTAAATATGCCCATGCGGATCAACATGAATTCAAATGGGATGCATTAAATCGACTATACGTAGGTAACGATGGTGGAATTGGTGTTACAGATGATTATGGCGCAAATTGGTTCCCTGCAAACAGAGGATATAACGTAACTCAATTTTATGGAATTGCATTTGACAAAGACGGGGCTGTAATGGGTGGTACACAAGATAATGGTACGCTTTACAACGACCATACACTTTCGACATTTAAAGAATTCCGTGAAGTAAATGGTGGAGATGGTTTTGAATGCGAAATTTCATTCTTTAATCCTAAAGTAATGATCTCTTCTGTATATTACAATACTATTTCGAGAACAGGTGACGGTGGTGCAGTTTGGACATCCTTTGTTCCTACTCTTCCAGGAACTTACGACCCAGCAGGAACAGATGGAAGTAATTATCACCCTTTTCATACTGAATTATTTCTAGCTGAATATTATGATTTTAATTCAGAAGATTCTGTGACTTTTATTCCGACAAAAAATTATGCTGCTGGATCAACAATAAAAATACCAAGCCTTTCAAGTGGAGACAGTATGACATATACTACTCCAGTTGCATTGACTTTTGATGATACGTTGAATTACAACCCAAGTCTTACAGTAAATGATGTCTTAGTTATAAATGCTATTAATGGCCAAACGATTTATCTAGGCAACTACACATGGACTCCTTTCAGTTCAGCTTCTGGTACAACACCTCCAACTATTGGAGATTCGCTTTTAGTTAATTTCCCAACTGGAGCAGATACAGTGGTTGTAGATAGTTTAGGAACTTACCCTCATTATTACGGAGAAAATGCTGTTACTGGTGAATTATACAGTATGGGGAACGACACTATAGCATACAATGTAGCATGGGATACATTAATTGTTCAAGACCCTTATCAATCTTGGTTCCTTGTGTATGTTAATGCAAATGGCGGTGAACTTTGGGGTACGAGAAATGCTTTGAGACTTTCTGCATCAAATGTTGACTGGGTTTGTGTAGCACGTGGAATTGGCGGTAGCTTATTCGGTAGTGTTGACGTAGAATTTTCGAAAGATTTGAATCGTTGTTATATAAGTTGTGGAAATGGAATTTATCGCGTGGATGGGTTAGGTGATATCTATACGTCTGATCCTGATTTCAAGACCAAAGCAGGTTTTTCTGGCACAGGATTAGTTAATTTACCTACAGCTACTACGAAAACCAAAATTGACAATGGAAGCTATGAAGGTATCGCTGTTAACCCGAATAATGCAAACGATGTTGTAATTTTCGCTGGATTCAGTGGAACAAACAAACGTTCTGCAAATGCTGCGGCTGCAACACCTACATTTACTTCGCTTCCTGCTCTTCCATCTGGTGTAGCATCTTATGATGGAATTATTGACCGTGATGATGCAGACATTATTGTAGTTGGAACATCTGAAGGTGTTTACGTTACTGAAAATGCAGGAGGTACATGGGAAAATGCTTCTGCAGGATTTGAAGGAACACCAGTATACGAAGTTCGTCAATCTTGGAGAACATGGGAAGAAGGTAACCGTCGTCCAGGTGAAATTTATATCGGTACGTTTGGTCGTGGAATTTGGAGCACAGCTGCTTACCTAGGAATAGGTGACGCTGACGGAAACGGAAAAACTGAGTTTAAAACTAAACTCAAAACATATCCAAATCCAACAAATGATAATACAACGTTGACTTTCAATTTATCTGAAACATCAAATGTCAATGTTTATGTTTATTCAATTACAGGTTCGCTTGTTAAAACTATTAATCAGAAAAATGTTTCTGCGGGTGCGCAAACGTTAACAATAGATGGTTCTGACCTTCAGAGGGGAACGTACATTGTGAAGTTCATCGCTGGTAAACAAAATGATACAGTGAAGTTTATCAAACTTTAATTGGAGTAACAAGAATATTAAAAAGGGGTGTCATACGGCACCCCTTTTTAATTACCATTATTAAGGAATAATTCTCTAAGAAATCCTACATTTGCATCTCAAAAATTTATAAAAAATGAGTTCATACGACGTTACAATCATTGGTTCAGGTCCTGGTGGATATGTTGCAGCGATTCGCTGCGCACAACTTGGTTTAAAGACGGCAATTATTGAAAAATATGATACTTTAGGAGGAACCTGCTTAAATGTAGGGTGTATTCCATCAAAGGCTTTACTTGATTCTTCAGAACATTACCACAATGCAGTTCACAACTTTGAAGAGCATGGTATTGAAACTAAAAGCGTGAAAGCGAACATCGCGCAAATGATTAAACGTAAAAATGATGTTGTTTCACAAACATGCGCAGGTGTTAAATTCCTAATGGATAAAAACAAAGTAGACGTATACAATGGATTAGGATCTTTCATAGATAAAAACACCGTAAAAGTTGCACGCAAAGATGGGACTGAGACTTCTTTGACATCAAAGAATATCATTATCGCTACAGGATCGAAACCAAATTTCTTTCCAGGAATGGAGCCTGACAAAAAAAGAATCATTACCTCAACAGAGGCTTTGAATTTGACTGAAATTCCGAAGAAAATGCTAGTAATTGGAGGCGGTGTTATCGGGCTAGAACTTGGGTCAGTTTATGGGCGTTTGGGTACCGAAATCGAAGTTGTAGAATTCGCTAATACGATTATACCAACAATGGATGGTTCACTTGGTAAAGAATTAACGCGTGTTCTTAAGAAAGAAGGTTTCAAATTCAATCTTGAGCATAGAGTTCAAAAAGTAGAAAATAAAGGGAAATCAGTTGTACTTACCGCTTTGAATAAAAAAGGTGAAGAGGTAACTTTCGAAGCAGATTATTGCTTAGTTGCCGTTGGAAGAAAGGCATTTACTGAAGGTTTAAATATCGAAGCAGCCGGTCTTTCAGCCAATACACGAGGTCAAATAGAAGTAAATGATCATTTGCAGACTTCTTCTCCGAACATATACGCAATTGGTGACGTTGTAAGAGGTGCAATGTTGGCACACAAGGCTGAAGAAGAAGGAGTTTATGTAGCTGAAATTATTGCTGGTCAGAAACCACATATCAATTACAACTTAATTCCTGGTGTTGTTTATACGTGGCCTGAAGTAGCAGCAGTTGGAAAGACTGAAGAAGAATTAAAAGCTGCTGGGGTTGAATATAAAGTGGGGTCATTCCCAATCAAGGCATTGGGAAGAGCACGTGCTAGTATGGATACTGCAGGACTTATCAAGGTATTAGCAGATAAGACCACAGATGAAGTACTCGGGGTTCACATGATTGCTCCCAGAGCGGCAGATTTAATTATGGAAGCAGTGGTTGCTATGGAATATAGAGCGTCTGCAGAAGACATTGCACGAATTTGTCATCCACACCCAACATATTCAGAAGGTATGAAAGAAGCCGCGCTTGATGCAACTGAATCTAGAGCCTTGCATGTTTAATTACTAGAATATAAATTGATTACAAAAAAAATGCGCCTATTGGCGCATTTTTTTTATTGCTTCATCAATACCATTTCATCTACGAGATGTTTGGCACCAGAATATTTATCCATGACCCAAAGTACATAGCGAATATCAACAACGACATTTCGACAACGATTAGGATCAAACATATAATCTGACATTGTACTTTCCCATGTACGATCAAAATTCAATCCCATAAGATATCCATTTGCGTCAAGCACAGGTGAACCCGAATTCCCACCAGTCGTGTGGTTAGACCCGGTAAAACAAACCCATAGCTCATCATTTTGAGCATAGTCACCATAATCTTTGTTCTTGTGCATCTCTAACATCCTAGGTAACAATTCAAAGTCAGGATTTCCGGTATTGTATTTCGCAATAATACCATCCAATGTCGTGTGCTCCGTATACATCATGCCATCAGTTGGTGCTGAACCTTCCAATTTCCCGTAGGTTATGCGCAAAGTGCTATTTGCATCTGCCCAGTGCTTCTGATTTGGAAACATCTCATATTTCCCTGCGACATAAACTTTAAGCATTGCTGTCAATTCATCGTCAAAAGAAGAATAATTTGGCACCACCTGACTTTTGAAATAAGAGAACTTTTCTGCAAAAAATTTATATCCTGGATCGCTTTTCAATTTCTTCAAAGAAGAACCTTTGAATTTTTCTAAAAACGCCACATATCTATCCTTATTTGTCAATATAGATTTAGAATAGATCAGTTTACTCAAAACACTTAAATCAATTTTTTCATTCGCCAATACGCCATTATTGTTTGCTGTTTGTTTCAGATACTCATCTGTCAACAGTTCAAATATTTTTTGATCTACTTTAGAATCATAATTCTTAAAAAAACCATCAGCATTTTTAATCATCTTTTCGATTGTCGCACGCAACTCCCCTTTTTCCTCCAAATTCTTGTAGTTCTTTTCTAGATCATCCAATGCCCTTGCCAGCTTATAAAGTTCAGGGCCTACAAATAAATATTCAATATTCATGGCATATAAAAACTCCCATTTACTGCCTTGTTCAACATGCTTGTTCATTTGATCGATGACACTGCCATACGTTTTATTCCACGCATCTTTTGACACAGCCATTTTTTGATATTCTTCTTCTCTCCCTAATTTAATTGCAACCGCATCTAATCTTTTTAAACCATCTACTTGACCAATCCATTTCTTATATGAATTAGCTATACTCGCCTGTTTCGCAGCATATTTAATCCTTATCTCATCCGATGACCGCATAGCAGCATCAATAACGCTCAAAGATTTTTCGCGCATTTTAATTCGTGCTGGTCGTTCTTTCTCAACAATAAATTTCAAATAGCCTGAAGCCACGTGCTGTTCTGTTTCACCTGGAAAGCCATACACCATTGTGAAATCACCTATTTTACGGTTTTGAAATGATATCGGTAAAAAATGAATTGGCGTGTAGGGTATATTTTTATCCGAATATGCAGCCGGTTTATTATCTGGTCCGGCATAAATTCTAAACACAGAAAAATCTCCTGTGTGTCTTGGCCAAACCCAGTTATCAGTATCACCGCCAAATTTACCGATGGAATTAGGGGGAGTTCCAACCAATCTTACATCTTTAAACACTTCTTTAACAATGATGTAAAAATCATTTCCGTAATTGAAAGGCTTTACCTCCGCCTCATAATGTGTTCCTGTTGTAGCATCCTTTATTAGCTGCTCAATATTCTTTTTAATTATTGCATCAGCGGTTGAAACATTCTCACCAACACCAAATAAAACAGACTTTGTTACATCGTCTATTCGCACAATTCTTGCTGCTGTTAGCCCTGGATTTGACAGTTCTTCATTCAAGTTTTTGGCCCAAAATCCGTTTTTTAAGTAATCCTTTTCTAAAGATGAATGGGATTGAATTTGAGAATAACCACAATGGTGATTTGTTAATAAAAGTCCTTTTCCGGAGACCAATTCTGCCGTGCACCCGCCACCGAAATGCATGATAGCATCCTTCAAACTGGAATTATTGACGTCGTAAATATCTTTCGCACTCAACTTCATCCCTTTCGCTTTCATATCAGATTCGAAGGCTGATATAACTGATGGGATAAGCATTCCTTCCTCCGCAAAAAGGAAGAGGAAATGAAACATTGACAAGACTATTGAAAGAGTTATTTTTTTCATATGTGTTTAATTGTTACTTAATTGTCATCTAGACTACGCTAGCAGCCACGAAGTGAATCGCCAATTGCACTCATTCTTATTTGAGACGATTCTCGTTATGACTTATTTCAAAATATCAAATGATGAAGGTCAAAAATACATAATTAATAGGAAAAGGGATGATTGTGATTTTTCAATAAATCGAATTAAAAGATGGCCTTTGTATCAATTAAAAGTCCAACTTTGTATCATGGAACTTTTAAATTTTATTTTCCGTTTAGGTGTTCTTTTTGCTATTTATGGCTTTTTGTGGGGAATATTCGAAATCGGTATAACACTTTTGCGATCTGGTCGACCTAAAACTGTTTTCGAGGAGTATTTTATTAAGTCTGTTAAATACCTTTTTTTAGTAGATGTTACGTTCCTATTTTGCACAAGTTCAGAAAGTACTTTTGTTTCTGAATATCATTTGCTATTAGCATCATTGGTTTTACTTACCTACTTTATTGGGAAGCTTCAAAGACAACAAAATCAGATGGCTATGTTTCAAATGATGAGTGCGATGAATGTGAAAAATAGTCGTTTCAATATCAAAGCTGAAATTATTGTAATCATTGCTTCAATTTTATTATTTGGAACCTTGACACTCTATCCTGCTTATGCAAGCAATGCAATATCTCTTTGGTTTAGGACAAGTATAACTGATATTGAAAACACTGTGATTATTGGATTTATTTTCAAAATCATAGGATTCTTCTTTCTTGTTAGTCTGATTACCAAGATGCTGAATGCATTCGTGTATTTAATTTCTGGCAGACCTTTTATTCAAGCAAGTTCTTCTTTTGAAACCCTTAAAAAGAAAAAGGAATCAGATTTTGATGACTATGAAGAAGTTGAGTAGTTAGTGTACTAGCTCAGAAATAATTTTTTCAAGTTGTTTGATGACTGGGTGATTTTCATCATTCAATACAACATAATCAGCTAGTGAGATTTTCTTATCATCGGGCCATTGCTTATTCATACGATTCAAAATATCTTCCCTGCTGGCATCATCTCGTTGAATAGCACGACTAATTCTTGTTTCTTCTGGTGCAACAACTAAAATAGTCGCATCCATACGTTTGTAGCTGTCGGTTTCAAATAAGATGGCCGCTTCATTAAAAACGATGTCTGATTGTTGCTCTGAGCACCATTCATCGAATTTTTTGCGCACAGCAGGATGAATTAATGCGTTTAATTCTGTAAGAAGATTTTGATCAGCAAAAACCTTATCAGCGACAAATTTGCGATTCAATTTGTTTTCTAAATAAGCATCTGTACCGAGAAGCTTAATAAGTTGACTTTTTAAAAAAGGATCAGTGTTGACCAATTCTTTGGCAACCGTGTCTGAATAAAAAACGGGATATCCAAATGTTGACAGGATTCGAGCAACTAAACTTTTTCCTGAAGCAATTCCTCCCGTTATTCCTATTTTTTTCTTCAAGAAATCAGATTTCTTTGATTTCGATCATTTTAAATGGAAGTTTGATTATCGCTTGATAATCTTCTCCGGCTTCGGCCATATCTTCATCATCTTCCTCGAAATACCAATGAACGTTTACATTTGATGAACCACCGTTTAATCTTTCCAATTTTTTAAACAAATCTAACAGGCATTTCGAAGACGACGTGTTAAAATATTCAAGCATCACTTCAATAGTTGTTTCCTGATATGGTGAGGATGAATAGGTGTCAACCCAATCGTACAGTGGCTTATAAAATTCAATTGAATTTTCAGGAATAGACCTTCCCTTCAAACGCAACATGCCATTTTCTCTATTGAAAATTACTTCCGGAGTTTTTGCTGATGCCGTTAATTCCAAATTTTCCATTTTTACGCTAATCAATTTTTACATTCAAACAAAAGAAACTTGTTTGATCATTTATTTCTAAAAATTCAAAATCAAGTTTATTTCCTGATTTTCGTGCAATATCTATCATTCCTAATCCAGCAGTTCCTTTTGTTGAAACAGTTGAGATATTTAATCTTTCTTGGTAAAAGCACTTTAACTGTTCGGAATTCATCGAATTGATTGTATTCAGACGCTCTTTCAACTTGCTTACCTTTCTATTCTCAATATAATTCCCTGTTCGAATAATGAACTGATTTGCATCCCTAACTACCAAAACGATTGCGGATTGTTTTTCTAAATCAGCCCTAGATGCCGTCAAGTCACCCAAATTCGGATCGACATGATGATAAAGATTCTGAAGGCATTCCACCAAAACATTGAATACTTTTTTTTGTTTGACTGGAGATTCATGCAGCGTATGCATTTTATTCTCCATAATATTTAACACTGTCGTCAGAAGCTCAGAGGTAACAATACCTTTAAATGAAAGCAGAACATTTTCTTCTTCCATTGTTCGATAAATGTTATAAATATTCGATAGTGGCATGCGATATTGTTAAACAAATATAATGAATTGAATGATTACTTTTGCTACATGCAAGAGAAAGAGTGGTTTGCGGAATGGTTTGACACACCCTATTATCATGTCTTATACAAAGACCGAAATGATGATGAAGCAGCAATGTTTATTGAAAATCTGATTTCGTTTCTTCAATTACCAATTAATTCCAGCATTTTGGATTTGGCATGTGGAAAGGGAAGGCATTCCGTTACTTTGAATAAATTTGGCTACAACGTCACAGGAGTAGATTTGTCAGAGCAAAGTATAAAAGAAGCAAAACGCTTCAGTAAAGAAGGCCTTAACTTTGCCGTACATGATATGCGTGAGCCTATCCCAGGTGTTAAATTCAATGCTGTCTTAAATCTATTTACAAGTTTTGGTTATTTTGACGACCTCACAGATAACCAAAAAGTAATTGATGCAATTCATGAAATGTTATTACCTGAAGGATTATTGGTTATAGATTTTATGAATGCTGAAAGAGTCGTCAAAAAGCTTGTCAAACAAGAAGTGAAAGAAGTTGATGGTATCGAATTTCATATAAACAGAAGCTACGACGGGCAGCATATTTTCAAAACCATTGACTTTAAAGACAATGGTAAAAACTACTCCTTTACTGAAAGAGTCCAAGCTCTAAAGGAATCGGACTTTACGGCAATGCTAGCGCTGCGTGGATTTAAGATTATTCGTACTTTTGGGAACTTTGATCTTAGTTCATTTGATGAAAAAACATCGGATCGACTTATCATCATTGCGAAAAAATCCTAATGGAGACTTTTATTGTTTTTTCTAGTTTATTACTCTCTGTTGTTGCAGGTGGCTTCTTTGTTGCCTTATTGCACAAAACCGATAAAACGCATTTTATAAAAATATTACTCGCCTTTAGCGGTGGATTTTTATTGTCAATTGCTTTTAATCATTTTATTCCAGAATTATATGAAGGAGGGAATCAATCCATCGGTATGTTTATACTTTTGGGATTTCTCGTACAATTATTATTGGAATTTTTCTCAGGTGGTATTGAACACGGTCACGTGCACGTTCATGCGGGACAAAAAATGCCTTGGGGCCTTTTTATTTCACTTTCATTGCACTCGATTTTAGAAGGAATTCCTCTTGGAAATCAGCTTACAAATGAATTATCAGTGCACCAAGGAATTCATCACGATCATGGAAACTCACTTTTAATGGGTATCCTTTTTCACCAGTTACCTGTTTCCATTGCATTAATGACGTTGCTCATTAACACAAAATTGAAACTTATTCAATCATGGATTGTATTGCTGCTATTCGGAATTATGACACCACTGGGGGTTGTGATTGGATTATTCGAATTCGGAGATTCATTTATACCAGATCAAGGAATCATTTTAGCTGTTGTAGTTGGTATGTTCTTACATATTTCCACAACTATCATTTTTGAAACATCCGAAAATCACCGGGTTAATCTCATGAAGCTTGCTGCAATTTTTGTTGGGTGCGGACTTGCTTTTTTCATGCATTGAATCATTGCACTATCTTTAGGAAGGTTCGCCACATTATTTTAATATCATTCAATAATCCAGGATGTTGAATGTATTTCATGTTCAATTGGATTTTTGCAGGCATAATTTCTTCTACGTATATTTTTCTTGGATCGTCCGACAATCCCAAAAGTTCATTTTCTTTAAAATACTCTAAAGATGCATAGTCAGTGATTCCTGGTTTTACATTCAGTATTTTACGTTGTTCATTGGTATATAAATCAACAAATTCTTTTACTTCTGGACGAGGCCCAACAATACTCATCTCTCCTTTCAACACGTTCAAGAATTGAGGGAATTCATCCAGCTTGTATTTTCTGATAAAGTACCCTGAACGGGTTATCCTTGGATCCCGCATTCCGACGGTCAATTGTCCCAATTTGTCGGAATCTTGGCGCATCGAACGAAATTTGAACATTTTAAAAGGAACACCCTTTTTACCTATTCGCACCTGTTTATAGAAAATACCTCCTGAAGATTCCATGAAAATCCAGCAACTAACCAGCAGCCCGAAGGGAAAAAATATCGAAAGTATGATCAAACTTAAAATAATATCGAAAATGCGTTTTACCACGAATTATCCTATTACTTTTTTAACTGCAACTTTAATCGCTTCTATTACCATGCTCACTTGTTGATCGGACAAATTAAAGTAGACTGGCAACGAAATTTCATTGTGGTATTTATCCCATGTTTCAGGATAATCTTCAATTTTATACCCTCTTTTTTTATACGCAGTTAAAGTTGGCAATGGCAAGAAATGAACGTTTACAGAAACATCTTGGTCAAAAATCACTTGCATTATGGCATCACGCTGTTGTTCCGTAATTGCATCAATTCTCAACTGATAGAGATGAAAACAACTGATTTTCGTATCTGTCGTGTGCAAGGGTGTAATGGCCCATTTTTCTTTTTGAAATGCCTCATCATACTGGCGAAAAATTTCCTTTCGACGGTCGAGATTCTCCTGGTAACGCTCTAATTCAATCAATCCAATTGCAGCCTGCAGATCGGTCATATTGCACTTAAATCCGGGCTCTTCAACATCATACCTCCAATTCCCTTTTTGGGTTTTAGCCAAGGCGTCTTTGTTTTGACCATGTAAAATAAGTGTGCAGAATTCCTTGTAGATCAATGCATAGTCAAAGTCTTCAGGAAGATTAAAACAAAGTGCTCCTCCTTCTGCCGTGGTCAGATTTTTTACAGCATGAAAAGAAAATGTAGTGACATCAGTCAAGGCACCACTTCTCTTACCATAATACTCTGCTCCAAAACTGTGAGCTGCATCACTTATTACTAAAATTCTACCTAATTTATTTTGTAACTCATTCGAGCCCTTAAACATTGATTTGATACTTTGCTCATTCACCAATTGGTTGATTTCATTGTAGTCACACGGAAAGCCGGCTAAATCAACCGCAATAATTGCTTTGGTTCTAGGAGTGATAGCCTTTTTTATGGCTTCAATGGAAATATTAAAATCTTTTGGATCAATATCAACCATGACAGGTTTGGCACCAGCATGAACAATTACATTGGCACTTGCGCAGTAGGTATATGCAGGTAAAATCACCTCATCACCTTCTTGAATTCCCCACCAGTGTAAAAAAACCTGCATCCCCATTGTCCAAGAATTAACTGCAACTGTCGTCTTGCATCCAGTATATTCAGTAATTCGTTGTTCAAACAACTTTGTTCGAGGTCCAGTTGTTATCCAGCCACTCTTTAATGCAGCTGTGACTTCATCAATTACTTTTTGATCTATTCTGGGTGGTGAAAATGGAATCATTCTTTTTAACTTTTAAAGAAATAATAGCTGAATGAATTTTGCACTAGTGAACAAATTCCATTACGAATACAAAATTAGCTTTTTTGGAGTACTCTTAAGAAATCTGCGGCTATCTTATTCCGGTTAAAATGTTCTGAAACATATTGTCGACCATTTGCACCTTTCGATTTGATTAACGAAGAATTGCGCGCCAATTCCAGCATCTTTTGAGACAAATCAGCAGCATTCTCCGGCTCAAATGACAAGCCAGCATCTCCTCTATCAATAAAATGCAATTTCGCCTCACCTTCGACGCCTAATAACAATGCTTTTTCCATTGACAAAGCTTCAAAAATCTTGGAAGGGATTGCGCCTGTGAAAAGTTCTAATTTTCTTAATGGTACAAGCGCAACATCAACTTCTTTTAAAATATGCGGCATTTGCTCTTTTGGAACCGGTGGTAAAAAGGCAACATTTGTCAACCCTAATTCTTTATTTAATTGCAATAAGTTCTCCTTTTCAGGTCCAGCGCCTTGCAGTATAATTTGAATTCGTTCATTGTCCTTAATTAGATTTGCTGCTTCGATAACAGTAGCTAAACCTTGGGCATAACCTAGTATTCCTCCATAAAAGAAGATGATATCATCTGAATCATAACCATTTCTTTCTCTGAAACCTATTCCTTGATATTTTGCTGGGTTATAAAATTCTACATCAACACCGTTTGGCAGCCAGTACACTTTTTTATGAGGAAACCTCCTTTTGATATCCTCCACAATTCCCATTGTCTGACCGGTAATCAGAAATGACTTTTCGTAGCATTTACTTTCCAAACGGTAAGCTAAACCCAAAAGATATTTATTGGTAACAATACCCAGCTTTTCAGCTGACTCCGGCCACAGGTCGGAAACATTGAATATGAGTTTCGCTTTCAATTTTCGACTTAAGCGCATGGCGGAATAACCTAAAAACAATGGTGGAGATTCTACCATAAGAAAATCATAATTTCCCAATTTCCTACCTCTGCGCCAAGAAGTATAAACAAAACTAAAATAGTTTAACAAGCGAGCAATTATTCCTTTTGAATTTGAAACATAGATTCCTGAGCGATAAACTTTAATTCCCTCTATTTCCTCTTCTCTAATCTTTCCATTTCGGTATTCCTCAAAAATTTCCATTTTAGGATAATTGGGCATGGCAGTCAATACTTCAACTTCAATTCCTGAAGCTTTCAAACGCACTGCAAGTTCATGCAACCTATTTTGCGGTGCACCAATTTCAGGCGGATAGTATTGCGTTAAAATCAATAATTTCATCTTTCAGAAAGCTCATTAGTGGAAACCAATTGCTCAGCAATCAAGACAATCAGAATAAAAGAAAAGAAGATAATTCCTGCTTGTCTTTCCAGGAATGATTCAAAAAGACAGGTGATAAAAACCAAACTGATAAATACAGCAATGATGGGAATTAATTTTCGCCCATTGGTAAGCAAAGGCCCAACCAATACTAAAAACAATATCAACATAGCACCAACGCCGATTGCAATGCCCGTTTGTAAAAATTGATTGTGCGCATTTAACTGTTTCTCGGCAAAAAGATCATAGCCACGAGAACGGTACACGTTGAAAAGCTGATCCTTGACATCACCCGTTCCAACCCCAAGTGGATGGTCAGCAATTATTTCCGAGGAAAAATTCCAAACAACAATTCTGACCGTATTTGATTCATTCCAGTTGACTTTTCTTTTAATAAAATCATCAGGATCTTTCTGATAATCATTTACAGTTTCAATAGTCCTTTTAATCTCACCCGAAATTGCCGGTAGTTTATTTACGGCAACTATTCCAACGATTACTAGAATTGGAATCAATAAAAGATAAACCCACTTTCTTGATTTTATGACAAGCCAAAAATAAACCCCTATCATTAAAGCTGCAGCAGCAATAAACGAACTCAGCGACTTCATGAAATAAATACTTACAAGAATCAACAGTACATAAATCACTTTTAGGATCGAAGCATTTTTAATTTTCCAATCGCGTTCAAAAACAAAAAACACACTCATTATGTACATGACAGACAAGTAGGTGGCGTGCATATTGTACCCAAACTGGTCGTTTCTAAAACAGATTTCTCCTCCATTGAATTTGCATACAAAAGCGCGTCCAAAAGAGATTACAATAGAGCATATAACGCCTACTATCAAGCCATCCTTTGCTCTAAAAACCATTTCTTTGGTCCAATTTTGATAGGAGAGCAATAGCATAAGAGGAAAGATCAAGAATGATAATTTCGATTCAATATCTTTCCATCCATAAGTCAAATTTTCAGAATAGATCATCCCTAACAGATACCACACAAAAAAGAGCATCAATCCTATGGCCGGCCATAATTTTCGGTTGAATTTAGGTCGTTTCCAATAAGCAATTGAGGTGATAAAAGCTAAAATAATAAATGGTGCAATTAGCTGATCTTTCACCACAAGGATTAACCCAATGATGAACAATGTCCAAGGAAATATTTTTTTTAAAACCTTCATTCTTTTTGGTAAACCAAATGACTTTTAATTGATTGCAAATATCTTAATTTTCAGGAGATCAAATCTTGATAGATCGCTATCATCTCTTTCAAATTTTCATTCCAATCATATTTCTCAAGTACACGATTCCGAGCAAAATTTGTTTTATTCAATGCAATCTCTTTGTTCGCTAGTATTTCTTGCAAAATTACTGCTGCCTGCTGTGGATTACTCTTTTCAACCAAATAGCCGCATTGATCGTTGTCTCCCAGCACTTCTCTAAAACCATCTACTTTAGATGCAACAACAATAGATTTTGAAGACATAGCTTCCACGAGAGATACACCAAAACTTTCTGAGTCCAATTTAGAAAGGCAAACGAACACATCAATTTTGCGATGGAAATTTGCTATTTCATCGTGATTTATTCTTCCTGTAAAAACTACTTTTTCTGAAATATTCAACTCATTTACCAAAGCCTCATATTCACCGCGTTTATTGCCATCACCAACAATCAATAATTGAGCGTTGAGATTTGGTTGGTTGTGCAGTAACAGATGAAACGTTTTTATCAGATCATCTATCCCATATTTATCTTCCAAAGATTTAATATTCCCAATTGTAATGGTTTCATTTTCCTTTAAAATTTTAGCCCCTGCATCCCTCGCAAACTTATCTACATCAATGCCAAAAGGTATTACATCTATCTCTTTTGATGTATATTTTTTGGTTTCCATTTTCATGCATTCACTTGTAGAGCAAATAATTTTAGGTTTCGAAAGTGCATATTTGAGAAGCGTGTTATTGAGCCAACTCTTCTTTGGAAAATCATATACATCTGAACCCCACACAGAAATTATGAAGGGTTGAAATTTAGACAATGAACCTATTAATCCGTAACTACTTGCGTAATGTGCATGTAAAATATCTGGTTTGAATTCTCGGAGTTTTGATTTGAGAGTGGGCAAATAACGAAAATAACCCATCTTTTCTGAAAATTTATTTCCGGAAACAGTTTCCTCCGGTTGAAAAAGAAGCTCAATATTATCTTCTCCATCGTACCATGCGAATCGCGCTTTGTTGAAACTAAATATTCCAACTTTTATTCCTTTGGAAGCTAATCCAAGTGCCCATTTCTCAGTGTGGGAAGATCCAATATCTGCGAGGAGAAGTATTTTCATTTCTATCTGACGAAGATACGATTATTCAAGTGATAGACTTCCATTATCAGTTGACAACACACTGAATGAAAGAAATAAAAACAAAAAAAACGGCAGAAAATAAACTAAACTACTAACCATAATAGTGCCCGCCAACATTGCTATACCTAAAAGAAAAACCAACAATAAATCGGAAGTTTTTTTACGCCTTAATTTTTGAGTTATTCTATAAAACAGCAAAGCAATTGGAAATACTATCAAAACACCAAAATCAACCAAAAGCTCCAAAATAAAATTGTGTGCATTGGTCACCATTGAATCGGATTCTTTGTCTAGCTCCATGTTCATTTGTTCCAGTTCGTGAGTAAACCCTCCAGCACCATGCCCAGCTATTGGTTTATTTAATAACAATTGTTTACCCGTCAGAAAAAGCGCATTTCGGGATTCTTGTGAATTCTTTTTCAGATAACAGTGCTCCGGAAAACGATCGGTAAAAACACTTTGACTTATCAATGCCACTTCCTTCACCTTTTTCATTCCTGTCGGGAAATAATAAAATCCATCCGTCAGAATAAATGCAATAGTTAGCACAGGAAGCAGCAAGGACCATTCTCTTTTCTTGGGTTCAAAGACCATCAGAAAGAGCAAAATCAATGTAACTGCATAAAATCCTAATCGTGAACCTGTAGCTACAATTAAAACAATCATTATCATTCTCAAAACATTCTTAGCCAAGGCATTTTTCACCAATAGGGTAAAAGGAAATGCCATTAGAAAAACAAGTGCCAAATTATTTTGATTCCAATGAAGGCCAGTGGGTGAACTTTGAACATAGTTGATATCAAAACAATAGGATTGAGAGGCAAACATGTTGAAATTCCTGCCAAACAAATGATTGTATTCAGAAATCTTCGAAATAGGGTATCGAAAGGGCGTTAAAAACTCCAAAGAAGCAATTATCAAATCAATACTGACCAATAAACCCATAAAAAGTACAACTGACTTATAATTATCTACTATGAAAGAGCGCTTGAGCCACAAGATGCAAAAGATACCATAACTTATTCCATAGAAATAGAGATACTTTAATTGAAGGGGATGAAACAGAGAAATCCCAAAAATGAGTATATAAAATAAATGAATTGGCGCAGATTCCTTTGTGATTAAGTCACGCCATGCAATGCCTTTTAAAAGTTCTCTCAAAACATAGATCGGAATCACAAAATGGAAAAGGCACAACGGTCCATAGGAGATTCCTTGACCAACATATAAAGAAAAGAGGCACAAGAAAAAAAGTCCGTTTGACTTCCAAACTGGAACAACTTTATCTCGAAATTCACTTATGTATGCCATTTTAAAATTCCAGCAACTGATTTTCCAACTTTTTAACTTGATCCCTGCGGTGCAATAATTTTATTCGATCTTCATCGTAATTCAACGTTTGTTTGGTTTCCCACAAATGTATAAGTTGGAGGATTGCACTTTTGATTTCAGGAACATCGTAAAAATCACAATTTATTCCAGCCTTGCATTCTTCAATTAATTTGGCTGCAACATCGTCCTTATCCAACAAAGCTAAAATTGGTTTACGCACAGATAAATAATCAAAGAGCTTGCCTGTAAATATTCCCTTAGCTTCGCTCGGTGGGTGAACCATTAAATTGCAATCAGATTGCAGCAGAATTTCTATTGCTCTTTCATTTGCAACAGACTCAAGAAATACACATTGCTCTCTAAACTCATTTGGAATGGTGAAATTCTCATGCGTACCTAAGAATTGAATTTTTAATTCATTTGGTAATTTCTTCTCTTTCTTCAACTCAGTTAATGCAGCAAAAAATGTATCTGGTTTTCTCTTCCCATAAAATGTACCTGCATAAGTAAAAGTGAAAATTGAATTAAAATTTACAGATGCTTTCAACTCATGATCAAACCCGTTTCTTATTTCAAGGTACTTTATTCGACTATTCCCCATATTTACCTTGAAGCCATCTAAAATAGGTTCACTGACCGATGTAACGATATCGACAAGCCGACCGATTTTTTGTTCCATTTTCACATAGTACGCTTTTTCTTTCTTGTCAATGAGGACATTCATACTCATTTCATCGCGCATATCAGCAATCCAAATGGTATTGGGATGATTTTCCTTAAAATGTAATCCAGCAATGTGTGTATCAATAGGAAAGAAGGTTGTAAGTAAAAAATCGATGTTCTTCTCCTGATGAATTGATTCAAGTTGATTGTCTATTTTATTTATCCATCCGGGGAAATCACTCTTTGAAAAAAACCGAATCAATTTATTATTCAATGAATACAAGTGGTGTTTCCACTTTGGCATTCCTTGATATTGTTTCCGAATTTTTATCCATTTACTTCCTCCAATATAGTAAACATCCGCGCCTTCAAATGAATTCCTCCCTTCTGGAGCACTTTCATTCGAGGCAATTACGGTGATGTCAAAATGCTGTTTGTCGAAATACTTTACAAAAGCATTCATTCTGAATGCAGCAATGTGCTTCATAGGATGAAAGTTTGCACAAACGATTACAATATGTTTTTTTGAAGCAATCATTTTGCTATTTGCTGAATTTTCATCAACAGATTTCCCAGAATTCTTTCCCGACTGAATTCATCTGCAATAAAATCAATTCCATCTGAATTAACCTTCCATTCTCCCCTATTAAAAGCATCTTCTAATTCTTTCAATCGACGTGTTAATTCATCCTCGTTAGTGCACTTGAAACAATAATCGAAAGAATATTTATATATGACCTCTTTTCCGCGCGCTAAAGATTCCAAAATAAATGTAGAGAGTCCATCATGTTCAGGAATTCTAACAGCCACATGGGAACGATCATAAACCTCATCCATATTCTTCACCCACCCAAGCGCTTGTACATTTTGAGGCAATGGTTGATACTCCTCAGCCTTTGTACCCGCAATTAAAAATTGAATATTAGGCAAGTTTTTTGCCACCCTAAGAAGCATTTCAATACCATAAAAATCAGAACGTTCTTTGGGAATATATGAGAGTACATTCAATTTTTTTTCTGTTGGTAATTTTGCCTCAAACTTTTTATCAAACGATGCGAAATTGCAGATTTCTGCTGATATCCCACTATTTTTAAGCTCTTCTTGAATCCAATTAACTTCACAAAAATGAATCGCTTGGTTTATGTAATTCTGACGAAAAGAACCTGATTCAATGGCCTTTTCTGCTAGTAAAACATCCGTACCAACCCAATTCATTACAACCGGTATCTTTTTAGAAAATGCCAAATCGAAAACACCACTTGGCAATATGGTGCCATTGATTGAAAAAAGTAAATCCGCCCGAGGAATCAGGAACCTAGCCTTAATTTTATCCCAACGTTTATAATAGGTGTTGAGGAAAATGTATTTGTTTGAAGGATCAAATTCCTGCAGACTTTTTGCAAGCCTTTCAGCAAACAAAGGCAATCCAACAATTATTATTTTTAAAGGCCTGCCCATTGGCGGTAATTCGCTTTTAAATCAGGATATTCATCCAAATATTTCTTATCCATTTCTCTGGTATCCCCTACAACCTGTGCAGGATTTCCGGCAATAATTGAAAAGTCAGGGTATTCTCCTTTGAGTAATGAATAGGCTGCCACTAGAGAACCTTTTCCGATTGTGGTATTCGGCATAATCGTAACATGTGGCCCCACAAAAGTGTAACAACCAATGCTGACCGGTCCTTTTTTATAACCTATTGGATCTTTTTTACCAAGATAACTCTTCCCATACAATCGAATAGAAACGTGACTACTATGCGTTAGTATCGAGCAATAATTTGTAATCTGAACACCTTCTTCTATTGAAATTCCGTGCGACGCTTCAATGAAATTGTAGTGACCAATGAACAAATTATCAGCAAGATTCAAATTGACAGGAAACGAAATTACAGTTGACTCAGAAATTCGAACATGCGGAAGAAACTGACCATTGTGTTTGAAGCCAGATCGCATACGCGGACCAATTGAAGACGTATTATTTTTGAAAAATTTGGATTTCAATCGATGCAACCAATTCATTTCTTCCAGTTTTTTGCATATCCGAAGATAATAAAGATAACAACAATCAAAAAGGCTGCTTGCGACAAACTCGTAATCCAAAGAGTTTGAATGATAGATGCACCATAAAGCCAATTAGGCAGAAGTAAACTTGCGATCATAAGAAGTGAACCCACTAATGCCAACATGAAAAAAGAACCTTGCTTTTTTAAGATCAGTGGTAAAGACGAAATTGGAGAAGACATAAAATTGACCATGAACCAAGGCGCCATAATTTGGGCGTACTGACCTGCTTCGCGCCAATCTTCTCCAAATACAAGTGCAAATAACTCAGCACCGAAAAAGAAGACTACCGAAAAAGGTAAAATTGAAAAGACAAAAAGCGTTTTTACTGATTGTCTGGCCACAATCGTTATATCCTCCCCTTTATTAATGCGTTCTGCACAGCGTTGAAAGAAAACTTGGCCGATTGATGCTCCTATCAATACGAGAGGGATGCGCAACATTTGATACGTGTGATTGAATAGACCATATTCTCGTTTACCGAAAATCTCCCAAATAATCATAGCGATAAGTAGCTCTTTACCTAAATCCATTAATGTATGAGGCAAATTTATTTTTGGAAATTCGATGTATTGCTTCGCCAAAACTGCATTTCTAGGAGACTTTGAACTTATTTTAAACGTTGAGTTGGTAAATCTGAAATCGCGGAGAAAAAAGATACAACCTACAATAAAACCAATGACGGTTCCTAGAATCAAACCAATGTAGCCTGTTTGAAAAAATCCAAAAACGACTTTCAATATATTTCCAGCTGCTGAACTTGCAAGTTTTGAATACGAGATCAGTCGAAATCGTTTCATTCGAACAGCCCAATTTGTGCCTAAATTCTGAAAAGCCAACAGCGCCAAACCGAATGGAATTGAAAGATAAAAAAGTGCGTTTGACAAGCTTCCAGAAAAAAGCATCGGATAAAGCATAATCAGCATCGCAAAACAGCTCGTGATTAATGTTACTCTTAATGCAAATCGATACACTCTAAATGAATGGTGGTCTAATTTAAGAACTGGCAAAGCCAATTCATATCGAGCAGTTGCAATAGCAGCACCAACACCAATAATTCTTATGTAAAGTCCTAGTTCTGCAGACTCATCTGGTGTATATAAACGAGTAATAATGGGAGTTAAGATATATGCCACCATCTGTGACAAAGCAGTACCAGAGGTGAGAACCATTATATTCTTTACAACCTCCGATTTCCAATTGACCCACTTAAACATTGAAATCTTAATTCGAAAGGTATTCCTTCATGCCTTGATCGAAATGCCAATAATCTTGATAGTTCAGATCTCTGATTGTTTCAGAAATATCTGCCAAAGAGTGGCGGATATCACCATTCCTTTCAGGTCCGTGAACAACCGTGGAGTTGTCATTGTAACGTCCTTGTTGGATTAGCACCGTTTTGATGGATTGAATGACTGCATTTAAAGTGAAGAAATGTCCACAAGCAACATTGTATGCTCTGCCGAAAGCAGCTTCATTTTCTGTAGAAAGGGCTAACAAATTTGCTTTAACTGCATTTTTGACATACGTAAAATCTCTTGTTTGCTCGCCATCTCCATGTATTGTGATTTCTTCTCCTTTGATCATTCGATCTACAAACTTTGGAATTGCAGCTGCATAAACACCATTCGGGTCTTGCTTTGGTCCAAATACATTAAAATAACGTAGACCAACCGTTTCCATTTTGTGTAAACGAGCATAAACTGCTGCATATTGTTCATTCAATGCTTTAGTTACTGCATAGGGACTCAGCAAATTTCCTTCAGATCCAATAGTTTTGGGAGAAATAGTGCTATCACCATAAACAGATGAAGAACTTGCATAAACAAATCTTTTGACTCCTTTCTCCTTGGCAGCATGAAGCATGTTCAAAAATCCAGTTGCATTGACGGCATGCGTATTGTGAGGAAACTCTATTGACCTTGGAACTGATCCCAATGCTGCTTGATGGGAAATGACATCAACACCATCCAACGCTTTTAAACAATCTTCTTGATTCCGAATATCGCCCTTCAAAAATTGAAAAAGTGGATTTTTTTCAAAACCCACTAAATTTTCATATCTACCAGTTTCCAGATTATCTAGAACAATCACGCTTGCACCAAGGTTTAATAGCGCCTCTACCAAGTTAGATCCAATAAAACCTGCCCCTCCAGTAACTAAGACTTTCTTTCCCTCAAGTGAATTCATTGTGCTTATTTTGCGTAGTTCACAGAGCGCTTTTCGCGGATAACAGTAACTTTAACCTGACCTGGATAGGTCATTTCAGTTTGAATTCGTTGTGAAATTGTAAACGACAGTTCATCTGCTTTTGCATCTGAAACTCTTTCACTCTCAACCAAAACACGCAATTCACGTCCGGCCTGAATGGCATAGGCACTTGACACCCCGTCATAAGACAAAGCAAGAGATTCAAGTTCTTTGATTCTCTTGATATATGCCTCTACTATTTCACGTCTTGCACCAGGACGCGCGCCAGATACGGCATCACAAACCTGAACAATTGGTGAAATTAAAGTAGTCATTTCGACTTCATCATGGTGAGCTCCGATTGCATTACAAACGTCAGGCTTTTCACCATATTTTTCAGCCAATTTCATCCCCAAAATAGCATGCGGCAATTCTGGTTCATCATCCGGAACTTTACCTATATCGTGAAGTAATCCAGCGCGTTTAGCCAACTTAACATTCAAACCTAATTCAGCCGCCATGGTTGCGCACAAATTGGCAACTTCACGGGAGTGCTGTAATAAGTTTTGTCCGTATGAAGAACGGTATTTCATTCGGCCTACCATTCGAGTCAATTCTGGATGAAGTCCATGAATTCCAAGGTCCATGCAGGTTCTTCTTCCCGTTTCGGCAATTTCTTCTTCCAATTGTTTTCTTGTCTTTGCCACAACTTCCTCAATACGTGCTGGGTGAATTCGACCGTCAGAAACCAATTGGTGCAATGCTAAGCGTGCAATTTCTCTTCTAACTGGATCAAAACAAGATAAAATTATTGCTTCAGGAGTGTCATCAACAATAATTTCCACACCGGTTGCAGCCTCTAGAGCCCGGATATTTCGACCTTCTCGACCAATAATCCTTCCTTTCACCTCATCTGACTCAATGTTAAACACAGAAACTGCATTTTCAACAGCTTGTTCGGTTGCAACTCTTTGAATAGACTGAATTACAATCTTTTTGGCTTCGCGGTTTGCATTTAATTTAGCCTCTTCTGTAATGTCTTTTATGTATGTCATTGCGCTTGTTCTTGCCTCATCCTTCAATGCCTCCATCAAATGATTCTTAGCGTCCTCCGCTGACATACCACTAATTCTAGAAAGTTCTGCAACACGTTTTTCTTGAATTTTCTCAAGTTCCTGATGCTTCAAATCAAAGGCCTGAACACGGGTTTCGAGTTCTGATTGATTCTTCTCTAACTCATTTTCCTTTCTTGCAACTTCTTCAATTTTTTGAGAAAGTGTTTTTTCCTTTGCTTTAGCTCGATCTTCCGTTGATTGCAGTCTACGCTCCTTGTCCTTGATCGTGATTTCGTGCTCTTCCTTCAATTTGAGGAATTTTTCTTTGGCCTGAAGAATTTTGTCTTTCTTGATGTTTTCCCCTTCCAACTCTGCCTCTCTAATG
>JBKDKG010000107.1:0-5191 GCA_046345095.1 Flavobacteriia bacterium
CACGGTGGTGTGAGAGGCGCATCCTGACGGCTACTCGTCAGGACCGTCTACTCGATTATGGGTTGGTTTTAGTACTATATTTTCAATACTAACAATAAATTTCAACCAACTCCTTAAGGCCACTTTTTATCTTTTTACCTGAACATATAATTTGCCATGAATTATTTTCTTTTGATATGATTATTAACTCTACTACTTTTTCAACTTGAAAATCACAAGGAATATTGTATTTGTTAATTTCAGAATTATCTATTATGTCGTAAATTCCAAAATCAATATTATTTATCGAATTAAGAACGAAATTATTTTCTTGAATTTGATCAGAACTATATGTGACGTAAATTCTAATTGACATGCAAGTTTCGGGCAAAATCGATAAATTAATTTTCATAGATTCGTCGAAATCGTTAATTCGATTATCCCCTAAATGCTCAATGGACTTTTCGGGGCTTTGCAAATTGTTATAAAAAATAAAATGTTCATCACTTATAATTTTATCATTTTCATTAAGTGCAAATGCAACTAAATCAAGATCAATACCATTACCAAAAAAAGGATGATTAACACATATTATAAAATTATCGCATATAACTGTAGTTGGAGTATTGGAAATATTTGACGTCTCATCTATTGGGGTTAAATCAGGTTTTTTAAGTTGCAATTTACTGTAAATCAAATTAAACAATTCATCTTTTTTTATATTTATAAGAGAATCATTTACAGTGTAATTTTCACCATTTTTAAAATTCAGTTGGATTCCTCTAGTATTTTCTATTGTTTGAATATCTTCATATTGAATTTTTTTTTCAGTTCCTGCTAATTTCAAATTAATTTCATAGAGATTTAATATTATATAATCTTTTCTATTTTTAATTAACCTGATAGAATAAACCGAAATAGGTAGTAATAAAAAAACTGAAATGAAAATAATATTTAGACAAAATAAAGCAACAGACATATCTTTGGCATTAAGGTCTTTAATCAAAATAAATGTAATTGTTATACCTAGTAAGATTTTTATTAATTTGTGCCAAACGCGAGGGGTCCATTTTATATGATTTTCATCTTCGTATTTATTCGCTTTGATGTCCCACAATTCTGCTCCTATAATATAAGATATTCCTATTAACGCTATGTGGACATAATATAAATTTGTTATCCAATCCATAAATTTATCAAATTCATAGATTATTAATCCTAATAAAAAAACAATTATTAGCATCGATAAATAACCTCTAATTAGTAATAACTTTTCTTTTGTAGATAGTTTTCTTTTCATTTTTTATAATTTAAATTCCTTTGACTCAATTGGTTTTTCTTTTATGACGGATTTGCTATTTCATAAACTAACCCATAACGTTCCGCGTGCAGGCGCTAGGCGAGCCCAGGCAAAAGAACGTTCATTCGAAGATAATAACTTTCTTTTTCTAAAAATCAAAAAGCGAAGCCTAAGCTTCGCCTTGTATGATCTCCCGCTTGCGCTTGCACGCTGTTATGGGATGGTTTAACCTAGATTGAATATCCCTTTGTAATTGTTTCTATGTTTTAGTTTCGCAGAATTGTAAAGATCAAGAAACAACCAAAAATCCTATTGATTAAATATCTAACTATAATTCGATCTTTTTGATCGCTTCTCGGATTTTAGTTTGAGTTTCTTCAATTATTTTCTTCTTCCCTGCAAGACCTTTGCTTTCTAAATTCATTACCGCACCTGCTCCTGTTGACATTTGACCAATCATAGTATATGCAAAATCCGTAACGAAAAATATAATTTTATTTCCCTCAAATTTTATTGTATAATTAAAACTTATCAATCCTTTAGTAGGAAAAATATGTGTTTCAAAAGCAGCGCCATATATAATTTTCCCTTTTTCTTTATTGGACAATTTCGAAGAAGAGTATTTATTTGAATAGGAGGTAACCAACCATTCTTCGACGTAATCAAAATTATAATTTATACTATCCGAGGTTACGGTCAAATCGAATGACATTTCATATTTTTCTGTTGTTTCATTTAACGTAATATCTTGGGCAAACAAATTATTTGTGAGCGTAAGGAAAGGTATAATAATCAATAAATTTTTCATTTTTATATTTTTTAAATTTTGTTCCTAATCTTATGGATTTTCAGATTGCTCCCTGTTTTTTTAGTGGTTTTCTTGTCTCCACGTTTTTGTCTGTCACTTTAGGTGGTCAGCCTGAATTGAACCGTTAGGTTTTTTTTACTTGCCCATAACTTACTTATACCCCTCACAAATATTCTCTTAGCACACAACCATCTGTTGAATATGCGTCACTGTGGAAATATAAATTTATATGATAAATATATCAAAATTCATAGCGAATACGATTTTAATTCATCGCTTAAAGTTCTTTTCATAAATCTCAATCCACTCGCTGGAAGACATTTGACTCACCAATTCTGCTAAAAGTTCAAATGAAATATGTTCTGCTTTTTTAAATCGGATACAGCTTTTTCCGACGTCTGGTTTGCGTTGCATCGTTTTCTCATAGGATTCGGTGTACCAATTGAGTAATTCTGGTTTGGCATAAACCCCCATGTGATAGAAAGCAAAAAAGTTCTTTTGTGCAGCAAGCGAAATAAAGGGGAGGGGTTGCTTCGGTGCACAATGATAGCCTGGCGGGTAAACTGAATAAGGAATCACATAGGTAATCATTCCGTACTGCATGGTTTCTTCGGTATCTTTCGAGATATGTGATTGGATTGTTTCTCTTAGCCGCGTCATTGTTTCTTGTTTTTCTATCGACAGTTCATTGATGTATTGATCTACAGTCGTGGCTTTGCTTTGCATGTGTTGAATTTTTTTAATGAAGTATGAGCTGTCCGCTTGAAGATATTTCCATGGGAACAATCTCTGTGGGGTGGCCTGAGGCATAAATGTTTCCTTCTCCTGTTATAGAGTAAACCAGTTTTTGAATGCAATTGATGCTGCAAGCACCTTTTGAAGCGTTTTCAATTCGCGCAATATTGCACACAAGTTCTGCAGCATCCACCTGCATCAAGGCGACATTCCATAATTTTAATTCGTTGGTGCTACCTGAAAGGGTGATTTTTCCTCCACAAGGAAAATTATTCCAGTAATAGAAAGAGTTACAATTGACTTTCAGTGTTGCTTCATTCAATTTACTTGTCATCACAAGGCCAATTTCATCCCCTGTTAATGTGTTGATAGATTGGATATTACACGTTTCATTGGCATTGATTCGACTCAGTCCATTGGTCGTAAGGAATATTTTGATCTTATTGTTTTTTGGATGCACCCAATTTCCTTTGTAGTTGTTCTTTAATGTCAAATGTCCATTGGTAATGTCAAATGCGATGTCCTTAACAATCTTATCAGCGCCTTCTATTTTTAGTTGATTGAAAGTGTCTTGCTTCAAGGTAACTTCAAATACACTGTTAAAGGTAACCGTATCGAATTCTAAAAGCTCATGTTGAATGGAAACCGTTTGCATGGATTTTTCACACGAAGCAATCACGAAAGCCCAAATAAATAGTGTTGTAAACAGCAGCGTTTTCATTTCTTATTTTAAAATATTAATCTCACTAGTAAATAAATCAGTTAACAAAAAACGGAAGATTTTAATATCAATGTATGATTGTTTTTCTTTTCAGGATTAAAATGGTGCCTTTTATTCAGAAAGAGCGAATCGAATTGAAATGCGGGCATCCGTAAGGAAGCTCTGAAAGAGATCGCCGAAACGGTCGCAATTTCAAGAGTGTAGCAAATTGAAGAATAAACAGCACCGAGTTTTAGCTTCGCTGCTACTACGTGGTCTTTTGCCTACTTTACTTTTGCGGAAAAGACCACGAAGTAGCAGCGTAGCTAAAAGTAGGATAGCATTACGAGAATGAAATTGTAACTGTTCCAAAGTAATATTTTATCGAAAAACTTTCATTTTAATAAATAATACCCAAACCCTATTTCAGGATAATCCAAAATATGCAAATGCGAGCGCATGGAAATATGCATTAAAAAATGATCGTTGAATTTCCACCTTAATATTGCTCGGTTGTACATGAAACTATTATTAACCCTGTCAAGTAATCCTAAATAGATTCCTTCTTGCAAGATAAAACTGAATCGATCGTACACAAGTTCTTGTGAGAAATGAAAGCCGGTTCTGAAATCATACATTGAACGATAATCGGATTTTCCAGGCGCACTCATTTCTGTTTCAGTGGCTGAATCATACGATAAATCAATTCCTCCACCAAGGTGGAACTTTCGTATCCAATGGTATTTGTATTCTGCTGAAATAGAAGAAGTGAAGTAAACGGTTGATTGCAACGCACGTGTATGTTTTCCGCCAGCTGCGTAGATAAAAGCAAATTCATTTTTTGTTTCGTGGGCGGCTATTTTGGTTGTTCGGAAATCACCAATTGGTTTTACGGCATATGTTATTCCAGCAAAGGCAGTAAATAAATTGACACCAAGATTGGGTTCTGCCATATTCGCATTTGAATAATGCGTAAAAGAAAGTCCGCTGTTAATAGCCAATCGTTTGGATAGCATCCATTTGGTTCCTAATTTAAAGTTGAAGTGCACGTTGATATGCGAGCCAACTGAAATGTTTTCGTAATTGGTTTCGAGATCAAACTTTTTAGTAGCATATCCTACGCCAAGTCCAAATTGATTGGTAAACAGAAATTTAGGTCGACGGATAAAAGCTGTTTGTACATATGGAAAAAGGCCATATTCGTGCCCAAAAACCTTGTCATTTCCAAGTGATGTATAGGAAATGGTGAGTCCAACTTCGGGGTATTTATACAATTGTTCCCAATAAGATTTACCCGTCGATGCTTTCGTTAAACTGAGTTCCAATCCATGCACCGGTTTGTTTACGAGGTAGTTAAAATGTTTGTATTCTGGAATTACAAAACCGTAGCTTGCATCTAAGCGAATAGCAAGATTTTTTCCGTTTACTTCTTGGCATGTTAGCTTTTGGCTCAATAAAAGCAATAAGAAGAGATAAAGAATATTGAAACGTTTAAACATGGTTTGTACTCCCAAATGTAGTGATTTCAATTAGTCGATTTTCATACCATATTTTGCCAATAAACCAAGCACATTGTCACGGTTGAATTTCGCTTTTTGAACTTTGTTGTTTTCAGGATCAAGCAGCACATTGGTTGCCATTCGAAAATCTGCTCCTACTAGGGTAGTCC
>JBKDKG010000108.1:0-18469 GCA_046345095.1 Flavobacteriia bacterium
ACACTAGATATTAAACCTGATATGGTTGCTGGTCATTCACTAGGAGAATTTTCCGCCTTAGTTGCTAATGGAACTTTGTCATTTGAAGATGGATTAAAATTGGTTTCTCAAAGAGCTATTGCTATGCAAAAGGCCTGCGAAATAACACCATCGACTATGGCTGCTGTTTTAAATTTAGAGGATAAGATTGTGGAAGATATTTGCGCTTCGATTGATGGTGTTGTAGTAGCTGCAAACTACAACTGTCCAGGACAATTAGTGATTTCTGGAGCGTTCCCTGCCGTTGAAGCAGCTTGCGTTAAATTAACAGAAGCAGGGGCGAAAAGAGCGATGATTTTGCAAGTAGGAGGAGCTTTTCATTCACCATTAATGGAGCCTGCGCGTGAAGAACTTGCCGCAGCAATCGAGGCAACGACTTTCTCACAACCAACTTGTCCGGTTTATCAAAATGTAACTGCTTCTGCTGTTACTGATCCGGCGGAAATAAAGAAGAATTTAGTGGCTCAATTAACAGCACCTGTAAAATGGACCCAAACTATGAATGCAATGATTGCAGATGGTGCTTCAGAAGTTGTTGAGGTAGGCCCAGGGAAAGTTTTACAAGGATTGTTTAAAAAGGTTGATCGGGCATTTCCATGCTCCAGTGCAGAGATTTAATTGTACTTAAGAAAGAATGAAAAGGTTCCTCGTGAACCTTTTTTTATGGAATTTATTGAAGTCTTGCATCTTTCTTTCAAACATTAAATTATAAACCATGAAAAGCAAGATCACACTCCTCTTCCTCGTTTTGTCGAATTTATCATTTGGTCAAGGTGCACCAGGCGAAATAGTGGGAACAATCATTGACAAAGAATCGAATGATACGCTTATTGGCGCGCAGGTATTTGTCATAGATCAAGATCGCAAATACCAATCAATGACCGGAAGTGATGGTCGTTTCAGAATTACTGCGATTCCAGCGGGCGAGTATACGTTGAATGTTAAATATGTTCAAGATACCATGACAAATATTGTTGTGAAAGTCCCTATGGATGGCATCTACAATACTGGAACAATCCGATTTACTGGCGTAAAAATGTTAAAAGGTATTACCGTTGTAGCGAATGATGGCCGAATGAAGTTGGAATATGGATCGCTGCCAATCAAAGAATTAACAACTGAAGAAATTGAAAAAAGTCCGGCGAAATTTAGTGTTGCTTCCCTTGCTACGACTATGTCATCTGAAGTGAAAATGTCAGAAGATGGCGAATTGATGTTTCGTGGCGCCCGAAAAGGAGATATGATTTACATGTTAGACGGAATAAAAAGTAATGATGTAAACAACGTTCCAAGTTGCGCAATCGGCCGAATGATGGTCTACACAGGAGGATTACCAGCCAAATACGGCGATACACTTGGCGGAGCAGTGGTTGTAGAAACATTAAGTTACTTCGATCTTTATCGTCAATGGGAACGTGAAGAATTGAAGAAAGATAAATAATCAGCTTGAAAATAGTAGTTTAAGGTGCATAGTTCTTAATGTAACATACAACAAGAACTATGCATCACTATTTGAGATTCTCGTGTCTATTTTTTAAAGAAATCCGGACTTTTGGCTTCTGCTTGTTTTAGGTAATTCTTCAGTTCTTGTTCGTTTTCCGCTCGAAGTACCATCAACATATTTTCAGATTCAACAACGATGTAGTTTTTCAAGCCATCTAGTAGGACAAGCTTATCCGAAGGAACATTTATTAAACAATTCTCAGAGCCATACAAATGAACATTCTCGCCTATCACGGCATTGCCATCATTGTCTTTGTTCAAATGCGTGTTCAAACTTCCCCATGTCCCTAAGTCACTCCAATCGAAATCCGCTAAAACGACATCGATATTTTTTGCATGTTCCATGATGGCAAAATCAATCGAGATGTCTTCACATTCATTGAAACAATGATCTACTTTTTGCTGTTCAGAAGGGGTGTTGTAATCTGTTAAGTCAGCTCCGAAAAGACCAAAAAGTTGAGGTTGAAATGATTTTAATGCATCCAAAACAGTCTTAGTTTTCCAAACAAAAATTCCTGAATTCCAGTAGAAATTTCCGCTTCGAAGAAATTCTTCTGCCGTTTTGAGATCTGGTTTTTCTCGAAATTGCCTCACTTGAGTAACATCCCCAGCAGAAACATTTGCATCATTAGAGAATTCAATGTACCCATAGCCGGTGTCAGGTCGTGAAGGTTGAATGCCCAATGTTACCAAACGATCTGCTTCATTTGCTCTTGCTATCGCAGTATTGATGATCTCTGTGAAACGACCTTCTCTAACAATCAAATGATCAGACGGCGAAATAATCATGGTAGCATCAGGATTCAGATCTTGAATTTTCGCTGCGGCGTAAGCTATGCAGGGAGCAGTGTTTTTTCGCAATGGTTCAGTCAAAATTTGTCCATATGTCAAATCAGGCAGTTGTTCCTTTACAATATCCGCATAACTGGTATTTGTCAGAACAAATATGTTTTCTTTGGGAGCAATGTGTAATAATCGCTCATATGTCATTTGAATGAGGGATTTTCCAATACCAAGAACGTCCAGAAATTGTTTCGGTTTTTGAGGAGTAGACATGGGCCAAAAACGGCTTCCAACGCCGCCTGCCATAATGATGCAGTAATTATTTTTCATTCTTCTTTTGAGCTTTGAACTGGTTCGACCTCAGCAAGCGCACTTACGAGATAAGATTTGTTAGAACGTACTTCTTGACAAACATATCTTTTTCTACGCAGTGGACCTTTTACAAAATGTCTTCCGTTGAGGGTAAAGGTAGAATTTTTTGGTAATTGTTCGAGCAGAACTGAGCCTTCCTTTTGTTTATCGTAACTTTTTAAAACCCTTGATAGTTGATGATCCGTGCAAGACGATGCTTTAGTGTTTGTTAGTGAATGCACCAATGCGTTTTCAATATCCTTGGGCAGGTGGCTGCTTTGTATTGCCGGGAGCAAGAGTTTTCTGTATTCATTTTTCCATTCTTCTCCATGCGGTTGAACGTGCCATTTAAACTGATTGTAGGTGTTTAGATGCGCAAATTCATGCAGTGTAGTAATCAGAAATGAATAAGGATTCATATCACCATTTACTGATATTTGATGCTTTTCTCCATTCTGTCCTGCTCGAAAATCTCCAAGTTTTGTGCGCCTTCCATTCACAATTTTGAATCGAACAGTTGAAGTAATAAAAAGGTCAACTACCATTTCAACAAAAGCCTCCGGAAGGTATTTCTTGAACACCTCCGTAACTTGTTCTTTTTTTTTGATTGAGCGAGTTGACATGAGCTAAAATTAAGGGAAATCAACATTCATTGCGTTGAAAGTTTTCAGCGCTTCACTGTGAATGACAGAAATATGCGTTAATTTAGCAATCCATGAAGGTTTTGTCAAATATTGGAAAGTATATCCTAATGATGTGGGTAGTGTTCTCCAAACCCGAAAAATGGGGTATTTTCAGAAGACGTGTCTTCAATGAAATAGATACGATTGGCATCAATTCGATTCCAATTGTAGCGCTTATGTCATCATTCATGGGAGCAGTAATTGCTCTTCAAACAGCTTCAAATATTGATAGTCCACTTTTACCAGAATATACAGTTGGATATATCACTCAGTCGAGTACGATTCTGGAGTTTTCACCGACCATCATTTCCTTGATCTTGGCTGGAAAGGTTGGGTCGAATGTTGCTTCTGAAATTGGCACTATGCGGGTGACAGAGCAAATTGACGCGTTAGAAATAATGGGAGTTAATTCACTTGGATTCTTGGTCTTACCAAAGGTTATTGCAGCTATATTCTTTTTCCCTGTTTTGGTTGTTTTCTCTATGTTCTTGAGTATGATTGGCGGCTGGTTGGCACTTTTACTTTCAGGGTTACTTTCAACCGAAACATATATTTTGGGTATTCGTTCCTTTTTTGATGTTTACAATGTCTATTATGCATTGACTAAAACGGTTGTGTTTGGTTTTTTAATTGTTTCGATAGCCTCGTTTTATGGGTACTATACAAAAGGAGGTTCTTTGGATGTTGGACGGGCTTCTACTCAAGCTGTGGTGAATAGCAGTATTTCAATCCTAATTGCCAATTTTATTCTCACTCAACTTATGCTATTGTGATAGAGGTTGTGCATGTCAATAAATCGTTTGGGCCTAAACAAGTGCTGTATGACATCAATGCCAAATTCGAGAAGGGCAAGGTGAATTTGATTATTGGCCAATCGGGACATGGAAAATCTGTGTTAGCAAAATGCATTGTAGGATTACATGAGGTAGACGCAGGCCAAGTCCTTTTCGATGAACGAGATTTTTGCGCAATGGACCGTAATCAGCGAAAGGATATCAGAAAAGAAATAGGAATGTTATTTCAAGGATCTGCATTGTTTGATTCAATGACGGTAGAAGAAAATGTGATGTTTCCTTTGACGATGTTTACCAAGATGACAAAAAAGGAGATGAAAAAACAAGTCGACTTTTGTTTGGACCGCGTGAATCTTAAAAATGTGAATCACCTTTTTCCATCCGAGTGCAGTGGTGGTATGCAAAAGCGAATTGGTATTGCACGAGCAATTTCTATGAATCCAAAATACCTTTTTTGTGATGAACCTAACTCTGGGTTAGACCCAAAAACTTCTATTATAATTGATGGTTTGGTGCGTGAAATCACCTACGAGTATAATATTACAACCGTTGTGATTACGCATGATATGAACAGCGTTATTGAAATTGGAGATAATATCATGTTCATTCACGAAGGAAAAAATTGGTGGCAAGGCGACAGAAAATCGATTATTACGACAGAAAATCCAGAGATATTAAACTTTGTATATGCCTCCGAATTCATGAAGGAAATACGCTCTTCCATGCAGTTAAATAGAAAATAAATCTCTTAATTGAGGCCTTGTTCTCGGGTATCTCTATCCTTTGATTCTCAATTAGAAATAGGCAATATATCCGAAATGTATTTTGCCATTGTTTAATAAAATTGCATTTTGCATTTGACTCCCTAGTGCATATGAAACAGAGAAAATGCCAAGATTTGTTCCAAATGACAATCCAGTTCCAAATCCGAATGGATGATCTCTTGAATACTTGGTCCCACTATTTTCATAATAGGCCTGGTCATAAAAAACAAACAAATTTGAATTTCGATCCAATAAGAAGCGATACTCTATAGTAAGTACTGATTTCGCCGAGGCAAAAAGTTCATCCTCATTGAATCCTCTCAAACTATTTTGACCACCAAATCTGTAAAGTTCATTTTGGTAAATTTCAGGAGCATAATAAAATTCGTTGACAGTTGCGAATCGAATGATATTTCTTCGGCTAATAGGCAAAAACCATTCTGTCGTGAAGTTTACACGAAAAACAGTAGACTTTGCAACGGATGAGGTATCCGAAATTTTTGACTTCCGACTTCCGATTGATCCTTCAAGAAAAAATGTGTATCCCTTTGAAGGGTTTGGAATGTAATCCAATTGCCTGTTAAAAAGAGATAATCCATAAGAATTACTGCTGACATTGGATAAATTATTAAAGTTGGAGTTTCCACTCGCTCCACTTAATGTGTTCGAAGCGTAATTTTGGTAAAAGGCTTTGAGATAATTTCCACCTTTCAGAAAGTACTGAATTCCAAGAGTACTTTTTAACTCTAAGAAAGTTGAATCTTTTTTGTAAAGCTGCAATTGTGCATCAATTCCAAACGGACTTCGGAATAAAAAAGGATAATTAATTTTAACATTCATTGATTGTGTGGCGCTTTGGATACTCCTCCAATTAAGAATTGCCGATTCACCTCTTTTAAGAACATTAAGCAGTTTTAAATTGACATCTCCCGCCAGTCTAACTCGATTCGTAATAGGGTTGGGTTGTAATCCAATTGTACCGTTAACGGAACTAACAGGGTTACTTTGCAAATAGATGTACACGTCACAACCCTTGTCTGTGAAGAGTAATTCATGTGGTTTAATTTCTTTGAGAAAGCTGATTTGCTTAATTTTTGTAGTAATACTTTTGAGTTTGGATTCATTGTAGAGGTCACCTGATTTAATGTCTATTAAACTGGAAATAAAGATCTCTGAAATTGATGAATCTCCCTTGAGTATAATTTTGTTGAAATGGTAGGTGCGTCCAGTTTCAATGTTTAATTCTGCAGAAATATGTTCGCCATTGTAACTGATATTTTGAAGATTTATTCTGCCAAATGGATGGCCATTATTCAGTATTTCATCTTGCGCGCTGCGAATAAATCTGGATAGTTCAATAGGTTTAAAGGGAATCTTTTGAATTAACTTTTCATTAAATCTTCCTTTGTGAAGATTTTGATTTTCACTTGAAGACTTTAAACGAAGTTCAATGCTGCCGAATTTTTGGCCAACATAAAAAACAACTCGACATTTTCTTTCTTCAAAATACAAACTATCCAGAGAACAGGTGAGGTAGCCTTTTTTAACTCCAAATAATCTGAGTTCCTTCAAATAATTTAAGGCACTTAAGCTGTCTTTGAATTCTAGTGGCGCATTTGCCTTAACTTTTTTATAATCGTCTGAAGTGTATTCAATTTTATAGTTGCCCTGGCTGCGTAGAAATGTGCTGAATAGAAGTGATAATATCAAAAAGATTAATCGCATAGAAAAAATAACGCAGAACAGTTTTTACAATTTGTTAAAAATAAAAACAATAGTTTAATATTAAATTTGGAGAGTCAGCATAAAAAGTTATATTTTTGTCACACTAAAGACCTTATTAACATTTAAAAACAAACTGGAATGAAAAAATTATTGACCTTGACACTTGTAGGGATGTTCGCTTTGCTTGCGTTGGCATCTTGCAAATCATCTTCAGGAGGACATTGTGATGCTTACGGAAGTGTACATCAGGTAAACCAATCTGACGTAGCTTCTAAATAATCAGACATTTCTCCAAAAAAATCAAGGTCACCATAAGTGACCTTTTTTTATTTCTTAAACTTTTCTTTGGACTGAACCAGAAATTCAAACTATTTCATTCTAAATTGACATAGGAAATGTCAAATGTCACATTGTAATTTGAAGGGAATTTAGGTACAAGAACAAAATTTTCGGTAAATCTTTCTTCTTCGCATTGCGCACATTGTGTAACAGTAATGGAATACTCTACTGATTGAGTGACTGAATTAAAAGACACATCACGAACAAATTGCGCGTTACAATGAGATAAAATTGGGTAACACAGCACAGTGTAATTTGAGTAATCAACCGGCTTTACTGTGCCACCATCTATTGAGACTTTAATCTGATTCGCGCACGGACTCGATGCTGTTACGACATAGTTTCCCTTAAGAAGATTCGACAGATAAGCGTTATTATTGTAAAAAATTACATTTTCTTCGATCCAACCTTTATCCTCATTATTGATATCCATCACACATTTTTTCTTGCATGATGTTGCGAGCAATGCAAATGATATTAGCAGGAAAGGAATGAATGATTTAATGTGCTTTTTCATACAGTACGACCTTTAAACGGTTGATTAAGTAGAGTAAAACTACAATTTTTAAAAGAAAATTAAAATTATTTTTTCCTTAATTCAAAATTCTGGCCTAAGTAAACTCGTCGAACTTGTTCATCTGCAGCCAATTCTTCTGCGGTTCCAGATTTAAGAATACTGCCTTCAAATAATAAGTATGCGCGATCAGTTATGGATAAAGTTTCCTGGACATTATGGTCAGTTATTAGAATCCCAATGTTCTTTTTACGAAGCTCGGAAACGATACTTTGAATATCTTCAACCGCAATTGGATCAACACCAGCAAATGGTTCATCGAGTAAAACAAACTTTGGATTTGTGGCCAATGCTCTTGCAATTTCTGTTCGACGCTTTTCTCCCCCTGAAAGACGATTCCCAAGATTTTTTCGCACATGATTCAAACTGAATTCTTCCAACAATTGCTCAAGTCGATCCTTTCGTTCTTGTTTGTTCAGTGCTGTCATTTCAAGAATAGCCATTATGTTGTCTTCTACACTCAATTTTCTAAACACTGAAACTTCCTGAGGCAAGTACCCAATGCCCAACTGAGAGCGCTTATACATCGGAAAGTGAGTAATTTCTGTACTGTCTAAATAAACGTTGCCCTCATCAGGTTTGACTAAGCCAACTATCATATAAAATGATGTCGTTTTACCAGCACCATTCGGCCCAAGTAAACCAACGATTTCACCTTGATTTACTTCAATACTAACGCCTTTCACGACATCACGTCCTTTGTACGTTTTCTTGATATTTGTGGTGTGTAATTTCACGTTGGTGGTAAAGTTAAAAAATTAATGACCATCTTGCTCTAATTCCAATTGGACTCACAGCCGGAGCACCTGGAAAGACCGGGTCAAGATGAGTTAGTCTATAAACGACGTCGACTCGACCAATTTTGAAAATATTCTCAACTCCTATCGAAACTTCTGCATATGGCACTCTACCAAACATACGGGTTCCATCAGGTAATTTCATGATTTGTAAATTACGGTCAGAAATTGCTCCATAGGTAATTCTTCCCGTAGTTACCAATCGCCATTTAAGTTTTTTAATCAGTGGTATGCGATCGAAAAATAATCCTTCCCAGTGATTTTCGAGGAAACCGCCCACATATTTATCCGATACAAATTCAAAAAAATTAAGTTTATTGAATGCTGTAGTTAATAACCAATATGACTGATTCCCTTCGTGCACTTTTAAAAAAGGATAGGCCGCAGCTCCGAAAATGTATCCAGCATTAAATCCGTAACGAATTCTGCCCAAAACACCGATTTGTCTGTTGTGTTCCATTTGAAATTCTAGTCGTTGATAATTGTAAAAACCTCCGAATAAATCTTTCACACCAAATATTCCCTGCAAGGAAAAAATAGGATATTTGGACCGTATACTAGAACGGTCGAATGAACCAGCAAGAAATTCTTCGTCCTTTGTCCAGCGAATTCGTGCAGTAAATTCACTTGTACGAATGGTATTAATCGTATCATAATTTCCCGTTCCAATCTTTTGAATATAATTGGCTTTACCAAGTGCAGTATATTCTTTCCATTCAAAACCTCCGTAAAGTACAAGGTCTTTTTTTACATCTTTTTCAAGATTAATACCAGCTTTTTTTACGAAAGTTAATTTATCCAAAGGACCGGTGCGAAAAACAGTTCCAAAAGTGGAGCCTATGGATGCAGCAGATGCGGATATACCAATTTGCTCAATATCATAATTGTAATAGGTGGTTAACATACCCCTCTTTTTCGGGGTAATATTATAACGTATAGATGCCCCATATTTGAATCGATCGTCATTAAAACCATAAGCCAATCTGACACCAAATTCAATTCTCTTAGAAAAATTATTTGACGTTCTTAAGGCAAGTCCTGTTCGAAATTTTTCAACAGGGTTGAAACTGATCATCGTGAAAGCATTTCCAATTTCAACCTTACCGATGGGATAATAACCGGTTGTTGCGAAATAGGAAAGGTTTTTAAGCATTTTAAAAAATGGCATTTCATTCAAGGAATCAACCATGTTTTCTATTCCCTTTTCCTGAATTGAAAGGGGCTCATGGCGGTTTTGAAGCCACCATTCTTTGCTGCGAACCTTTGCACTATCAGTTAATTCAACAGTGTTGTCTGACCGATAGAAAGAGTCCTCTTTCTTTTCGTTTATCAAGAAGTTAGTGCGAGATGATAATTTTCTTCCATAAAAACCATAAACTTCTGTGTTTTTAGTGATTTTGAAATCAACAATCATTTTTTCTTTACTTAACATCCAAACCTCTTTAGAAACTTGTCGAAAGGTGTGTTCAAAATACAAGTCTTGCACATAATTTATGTTTGCCCATGATGACATCTTTGCCTTGATATTTTTTACAGCATAGGTTGTGTCATGAATCCACATTTCCCCTTCAAAAGTCATGTCGCCAGTTCGCTTTGGCACAAATCGTAATTTATAGCACCATTGATTTTCAATGAAGGTAGAATCATCAAGGTAAAACCGATAAAAACTTCTTGCATAATCAGCAAGTGGACTTATAAAAGCTCTATTGAACATGTTGATATTGTTCTCATAGACATTGATATCAAGGTACATATCACCCATAAATTGGTTTGCCTGAATGTTATCAATTCCAGTAATCCTAGTGCCATGTACGATTTCTCTTTTTGACTTGGGGTTGTTCTTGTAGTATATATCAGATAAAGATTCACTCAAGATGACAGGCAGGTAATTTTCCCCCTTTTCATTCGAGTCAAGATAATCCATAACTAAATCAAGACGTTTAACGACATCTCTATCAGTGAATTTCTCTCCTATATTGTTGAGGTCGAGCTGCATTTTATTATAAACCTCATATTGATAAGATAGTAATTTCTCTTTGTTGTTGATATGTTTATTTGCAACAACACGCTTGTGTAAACGGGTAGAAGGCAATTCATCAGGAGGACGGATGACCACTTCCTGAATCTCAGCAATTCGAGTGGTCATTTTAACATTGTATTCCTGAATTTTATCCAATTCGACCCCATACGTTGCGGTCAAATACCCACTATAAAGAAATTGAATAGAGTCTGTTGCATAATAGGTATCAATGGAATAGTATCCCAATGAATCCGTCATTGTGCCAATCTTTGAATTTTTGAACTGCACCTTGACATAAGGCATTTTTTCACCCGTATTCGCATCCCAAACTGTGCCGAAAACACGTGTTTGTTGACCAAGAACAAACCCATGCTGGATGGAGAGTATTCCAAGTAAAAGGACAATTTTTAAAAGTTTAGATGTCTTCAACCTTTTTAGAATCAGGATGATGTTTCTTTTTTGAAACGTCTTTTTTCAACGCGCTTAGCAACTAAAACACCAACTTCATAGAGAATTAAGATTGGTATTGAAACAACTATTTGAGAAATAACATCAGGCGGTGTAATAATAGCCGATATGATTAAAACACCAACGATTGCATGCTTTCTATATTTCTTTAAAAAATCAGCAGTAATTATTCCAAGACTAGCGAATATATAAGTGACGATTGGTAAAAGAAAAAGAAGCCCTGAGTAAAAGACTGTCGAAAGCACTGTACTCATATATGAATTGATCGTAAAAATATTTTGAATTTCACCACTAATCTGGTAGGCTCCGAAAAATTGCACACAAAGCGGTGCTACCACGAAATACCCAAAAAGGATTCCCAAGAAAAATAGGAAACTTACCCAAAACACAATTCCTCGAGCGACTAGTTTTTCATTTTGCTTTAATCCTGGTTTTACGAATGACCAAAGCTGATAGAAAAGATAAGGGAAAGAGATAACGATGCCTCCCATTATACTCATCATCATGGCATAACTGAATTGGCCAGACATGGTTGTACTCTGAAAACTTACGGGTATTTCTGTGATACAGATACCTAACCAGTTACACATGTATCGAAAGGTCACAAAGTCTTCGTTGTGCATGGATAGAAAAATAGTTTCTATGATCCACTTCTGATAAATAAAAATGGTTACGGCAACAATTACTATGGCAATAGACATTTTCACCAGACGCCATCTCAATTCTTCAAGATGGTCCAAAAAAGACATGTTCTTCTCCTCACTCATTTAGGATGCAAAAATAATCAATCAAACTATCTAACACCCGAAAATAAGGTTAGTTAAATGGTAAATAGTTTCATCTGATTATTTCGGATAGTCTAAAAATGTTAAGTTTTCATTAAATTAGTGCTACATTTTGTGTACCTTAACATTCCATTATAAAAAAATCATTTCGTATGACGGAACAAGATCTTAAAATTGCACTTCGCAAGTATTTCGGGTTCGACAGTTTTAAGGGAAAACAGGAGAGTATCATCTTGAATGTTTTAGAAGGTAATAACACATTTGTAATTATGCCCACAGGTGGAGGTAAATCAATGTGCTATCAATTGCCAGCCTTGTTGTCAGAAGGAACAGCAATCGTCGTTTCCCCATTGATCGCTTTGATGAAAAATCAAGTGGATGCCATTCGAAATGTTAATGATGATGAGGGGGTAGCTCATTTCATGAATTCCTCTCTTTCAAAATCTGAAATTTCTCGCGTTAAGCAGGACATACAAGATAAAAAAACCAAACTACTTTATGTAGCTCCCGAATCATTGACCAAGCAAGAAAATATAGATTTCTTGACATCGGTTAATATTTCCTTTTTTGCCATCGATGAAGCGCACTGTATTTCTGAATGGGGGCACGATTTTAGACCAGAGTACCGAAGATTAAGAGAAATATTTGAAAAAATTTCAAATGTCCCGATAATTGCATTAACTGCAACTGCAACTCCAAAAGTTCAATACGACATTCAGAAAAACTTGAATATGTTGGATGCAACGGTATTTAAATCATCATTCAATCGCGATAACCTTTTCTATGAAATGAGGCCAAAGCGAGATGTTGAAAAGGAGATCATTAAATACATACGAACCAAAGCAGGAAAAAGTGGGATTGTTTATTGCCTAAGTCGGAAAAAAGTAGAAGAACTCGCCGAGCTTTTACAGGTCAATGGAATTAATGCTTTAGCGTACCATGCAGGACTTGATGCTTCTACAAGAGGAAAACATCAAGATATGTTTTTGATGGAGGAAGCCGACGTAATTGTTGCTACGATAGCATTTGGAATGGGAATTGATAAACCCGATGTCCGATATGTAATTCACCATGATATTCCTAAGTCCCTGGAAAGTTATTACCAAGAAACAGGTAGAGCAGGAAGAGATGGAGGTGAAGGGGAATGCATCGCTTTCTATAGTTATAAGGATATTGAAAAATTAGAAAAATTCCTACAAGGAAAGCCCGTAGCTGAGCAAGAAATTGGCCGTCAACTTTTGAGTGAGATTGTTTCCTATGCTGAAACGTCAGTTTGTAGAAGAAAGTTCATTTTACATTATTTTGGAGAAACATTCGATGAAAAGCAGTGCAATGAGTTTTGTGATAATTGCAAAAATCCGAGAGAAAGAACAGAAGGGAAGGACTATGTAATGAAGTTATTGAATTCCTTGTTGGATTTGCAAGAAATGCAGAAAGCAAAGCATTATTGTGCTTATTTATCTGGACATGTCACTTCGGATATTAAATCATATAAACATGATTCTCTTCCGAATTTTGGATGCGGAAAGGAGAAAGATGAACATTTTTGGAACGCTGTCATTCGTCAAGTAATTGTTGCTGGACTTATCTATAAGGATATTGAAACATACGGCACACTGAAGCTTTCGGATGCAGGAAAAGAATATTTGAAACATCCGCAGTCATTTAGTCTTTTGAAGGAACATGACTTCTCAAATACTGATGATGACGAAACAATAGTAAATTTAGGAGGCAAAGGAGGTGCATTTGATGAAACGCTATACGATATGTTGCTTGATTTGAGAAAATCACTTTCAAAACAAAAGAACATACCTCCATTTGTCATTTTCCAGGAGCCTTCTTTAAAGGATATGTGTTTTCAGTATCCAATAACGATTGATGAGCTAACGAATATCCAAGGTGTTGGAACTGGTAAAGCGTCTAGATATGGAGTTCCATTTGTTGCGTTAATCCATCAATATGTTGAGGATAATGACATAGAGCGACCACAAGACATGGTGGTGAAATCACTAGTAAACAAGTCTGGTTTAAAAGTGCAATTGATACAAAACATCGACCGTAAACTACCTTTAGAAGATATCGGAAGGTCACAAGGAAAATCCATGAATGAAGTAATCGAAGAGATTGAAGCAATTGTTTCTTCTGGCACAAGGGTAAACATAAATTATTACATTGATGACATCCTTGATGCGGATAATCAAGAAGAAATATATGAGTATTTTTCTGAAGCTCAAACAGATGATTTACGAGATGCTTATGCGGAATTTGATGGTGATTATACTGAAGAGGAACTGCGATTAATGCGTATCAAGTTTATGAGCGAAATGGCCAACTAAAGGCTATTTCCTTTTCATAATATAAATAAAGGTATTCTCACCATCCGAAAACTCCAATTGAAGGTCTGTTGATGTGAGAGTTAATACTCTATATTTAGAATAAGCAATGAGATTGTTATTTGAATCAAGGATTGAAAGATTCATGTAATTTCCTTTTTCAATCAATTTGTAAGTGCCTTTTTGATTTATTGTTCCTGTTTCATTTGCAAGTTCATATGAAATCAAAAACTTATAACTTGCTGAATCACTTTCTGTTTCATTAAAATGGAGTGCTCCCGAGCATTTCGCAAATTCTATCAAGCCTTCTGGGTCAGTTTTTTTAAAGGTTGTAATGGACCAATCTCCAAAAATCTTTTTAGCGCTTGATTTTTCTTTATTACAAGCAATCAAAATAGAGGCGAAGGCAATATAAAAAAGAGTTTTTTTCATCTCATAAAACAGCTAAACACATCATTTCAACACCTCTGAGTAATGCATCAGTATCAATGTCAAAACGTGGGTGATGCACGCCAAATGTTATTCCTTTTGATTCATTTCGAACCCCAAGTCTGAAAAAGCAAACAGGAACTTTGTGTGAATAAAATGAAAAATCTTCTGAAGTTAAACGAATGGGTAGTTCTTCAACATTGTCAGCACCTAAAAAATCAATTGCTTTCTTTCTTAACTTGGAAGTAATTACTGGATCATTTTCTAAATAGGGATATCCTTTGCTTATTTCAAGATCAACAGATGCTCCTTGCATCTCCGCAATAGAGCGAATATTACTTTCAATCAATGCAAGTGCTTGAGCTCTCCATGATTCATTCATAGTTCTAAATGTGCCTTTCAAGATAGCTTTCGAAGGAATTATATTGGTCGCACCAAGTGCTTCAAAATGACCGAATGAAAGAACCGATGGGATTTTAGGGTCACACTTTCTACTCACAATTTGTTGAAGTTCGAGTACGATTGAAGAACCAATAATGATTGGGTCAATGCATTCATTCGGTGTGGCACCATGCCCACCTTTACCATGAATGGTCAAGTGAATTTCATCACAAGATGCCATGTAAATACCTTCCTTAAATCCGACATTTCCAACTTGCATACTTGGGAAAACATGTAGGGCATAAAGTTCCTTTACTTTGGGATTTTCGAGAACTCCATCTGCAATCATGTAAGTCGCGCCACCTGGATTTTTTTCTTCTCCTGGTTGGAAAATACATTTCACTGAATAAGGTAATTGGTCTTTTAATTCATTTAGAATTATTGCTGCACCTAATAGAATAGAAGTGTGTACGTCATGACCACAGGCATGCATAACGCCGTTCACCTCAGATTTATAGGGAACGTCATTTTCTTCCTGAATTGGCAAGGCATCCAAATCAGCACGCAAACCTATACAAACATCATTCGAATGCTTCTCTGATTTGATCAACGCTACAACACCAGTTTTTCCTATCTCTATCTCGTGCTGAATATTATGTTCAGTAAGAATGTTTGAGACATATTTCATTGTATTATACTCCAGATAGGACAATTCAGGATAACGATGCAAATGCTCACGAAAGGACCGGACTTTTTCAAAAATTGATTTTGCTTTTTCCTTAATTAATTGCTGAAGTTGAAGATCCATGTGAATTATGTCTTTTTCGAATCAAAAATAAAAGTAATCAAATCTGAATTATTGTACCAATAAATTACAACCTCTGATATCTGCATTGTCAAAACGCCCCATGATTTTAAGTTTTTCTTGCTCAATTTTCCCAAGATCTTGTGTAGCAATAAAACTGCAACTATAAATATTCGCTAAATCAATGACATTTATACCTCCGGTTTTACCGTCTTCTATATAACTAAATGGATCATTGATGTCGCGAATTAAAATATTCATCCAATTTGGCATTTCGAATAGGCCATCTTGTTTACTATAGGATTGTGATAGTAATTCTGTCATTCCGTATTCTGAACTGACAAAATCAACGTTTAAACCATTCCTTATTTCAAGTTGTAGCTCCTCCTTAGTCATTTCTTTTCTTCTTCCTTTCATTCCGCCTGTTTCAATTATAATTGCTTTTGATAAATCGAGACCTACCGCCGCAAGGTCCAACAACGCATACGAAACACCAAAAATCACTACATTTTTTCCGTTTGCTAAATCAGCTTGATATTTTTTCATTAGGTCTTCAACATCATTCAATACAAATGAAGAAAGTGGGCAATTACTTTTTTTTATTAAAGAATCAACCATATAAACTAGGCTTGAGTTGCCTTGTTCAATGTAATTTGGGAGTAAAGCAAGGATTACTTGGTCCTCAGGATGACCAATGAAATGCCTGTAAATAGTTTCAAATGAACGATCGTAAATCTCTCGATAGGCAATAAAATGCTTACTTCTGCCTGTTTGTGTTGTCCCACTGCTTAGAAATAACATATCTTCCTTGGAATGTGAGCAACTTACACGGTGCGTTTTGAAAAATGAGATTGGAAGAAACGGGATTTCTGAAAGAGTAGATGGATTGATTCTACCAGTTTTCTCGGAAAATAAACGATAAATTTCACAATGATTGAATTGAAAATGATACAATTCAAGTGCTATTTCTTTAAATTCAGATTTGGATGTTATTCCGAATATCTTTTCCTCAAGAAGAAGATTTCTAGGCATATTAATGCGTCATTTCACCGATGGTATTCGGATCGTGTTTGTGTTTAAATAGAAATGCAAAAAGGAATGCGATTATTAATGAATAGATTGCAAAACTAATCCATATTTCTGGCCAATTTTTTAATTCTATGGCTCTATGAAAAATACCATTGTGAATACTAGTTCCATCTGTAAGACGTTCAAAAGTTTCACTAGATTTTGAAATCCCAAGGTGTTTAGTTAGTCCTGTCACACTTTTAAACTTAAGTGTATAAAAATATTGAATGATTGAGGCACTTGCGAAACTTCCTATTACCGCACCGAAACCGTTTGTCATCATCATGAAAAGTCCTTGCGCACTTGATCGCATTTGAGGAGCGGTGGACGTTTCTACAAATAAAGAACCTGATACATTGAAAAAATCGAAAGCCATTCCATAGACAATGCAGGAGGCGATAATCATCCAAAGACCTTCTGCTGGATTTCCGTATGCCAAAAGTCCAAATCGAAGTACCCATGCAGTCATGCTAATTAACATCACATATTTGATTCCGAATCGTTTTAGAAAAAATGGAATTGCCAGAATAAATAGCGTTTCTGAAATCTGAGAAATAGACATAATGACTGTGGAATATTTGACTATTAAAGAATCCTGAAATTTCCCATAGTTGCCAAATTCACTGATATAGCCGTCCCCATACATGTTGGTTAGTTGTAATGAAGCACCAAGAAATAACGAAAACAAGAAAAAGAGAAACATTTTGTAATTGCCAAATAATTTAAATGCATCCAATCCAAATGTTTGAATCCACCCTTTTTTTTCACTCGCTGTTGGTAAACATTTTGGAAGTGTAAAAGAATAGATTCCTAATGATATTGCAGAAATACCCGAAATTAGAAATTGGTTTGAGGATGCTTTGTTACCAGTGATGTTCACGAACCACATTGCGGCAATAAAACCAATTGTTCCCCAAACACGAATTGGGGGGAATGAATTTACAACATCATAATTATTTGACTTTAAAACATTATATGCCACTGAATTTGATAATGCAATGGTCGGCATGTAGCAAAGCATGGCAAGAAAAATAATCCAAAAGAATGTAACTGGATTATTTACAGAAGGTAAAAGGCATAAAATTATTCCCCCAGTTAAATGCAACAAACCATATAGTCGTTCTGCATTTATCCATTTGTCTGCAATGATTCCAACGAGAGTAGGCATAAAAAGAGATGAGAGGCCAAGTGTTGTAAAGACGGCGCCAAACTGAACGCCATCCCATTTCATCGTTTCAAACCAGTAATTATAGATTGTGATGAGCCATGATCCCCATATGAAGAACTGCATGAAATTCATGATGATCAATCTGTTCTTCAATGATCTTAGCATATTTGTAAATTTTAATTAGCTCTTCGCTTGTTTATTTCATCTCTTATTTTGGATGCAAGCTCATAGTCTTCACTATCAATTGCATCTCCAAGTTGACCCTCTAACTCTGTTTCTGACAATGTATTCAAAGCACCATCTGGTTCTGTTGATTCCTCATCCCCAACTGAAAAATCATCCTCTTTGACTTCATTTTCATCCATTAAAATTCCTGCACTGGATAAAATGTGTTCAAAGGTATATATCGGACAATTAAATCTCACCCCGATAGCTATAGCATCTGAAGTTCTAGCATCGATTTCGGTTGTTAATCCATCAGATTCGCAAACAAGTTTAGAATAGAATATACCTTCAGTTAGATTGTATATCACAACCTCTTTTATGTCAATCGAAAATGCCTGTGCAAAATTTTTAAAAAGATCATGTGTCAATGGTCGTGTTGGCGTCATTTTTTCCAACTCAATAGCAATCGCTTGGGCTTCAAATCCTCCAATAATA
>JBKDKG010000109.1:0-2327 GCA_046345095.1 Flavobacteriia bacterium
CAGCTGTCCGAAAACGGACTGTCCAAAAAAGTAGCTACTTTTATTCATGTAATTTAGTTCGGGAAAACCAAATTACACTTAAAGCGGGATAACCTTCATGGAAATCCCGCTTTTCAAAAAGTTTTATCGGACACTAGTGAACAATTATGAAAATCAAAATTTTATTTCTTTTAATTCTTGTAAAATCAAGCCCTTTAATTGCACAGACGGAACTTGATAAATTAGTTGATGATTGGCATTTGGCCGCTTCCAATGCGGTATTTGATTCTTATTTTTCAAAAGTTACTGAGGATTTTATTTTCTTGGGGACAGCACCTGAAGAAAGGTGGACAAAAGATCAATTCGCCAAATTCTCAAAACCATATTTCGACAAAGGAAAGGCCTGGGACTTTAAAGCAAGTAATCGTAAATGGAATTTTTCATCCAATGGAAAAACCGCTTGGTTTGATGAGGATTTGGACACATGGATGCGCGGTTGCAGAGGTAGTGGTGTACTTGTGAAAAAGAAAGGCAAATGGAAAATAGCGTATTACAATTTGACAGTCCTCATCGAAAATGAGAAGATGAAGTCATTCATTGAATTACGTGATGCACCAATAGACTAGTTTCCTTTTGCATGGTCAGCAAGAAATTGCGCTAAACCAATGTCCGTTAACGGGTGCTTCGCCAAAGCTTTAATTGCACTCAATGGTCCTGTCATAACATCTGAACCTATTTCAGCACAGTTGATTATATGCATTGGATGACGCACGGATGCTGCCAGAATTTGGGTATCAAACATATAATTATTGTAAATCAAACGAATTTGAGCAATCAAATCCAACCCATTTGTCGAAACATCATCTAGTCTTCCAAGAAAAGGTGAAATGTACGTTGCACCCGCTTTTGCTGCCAACAACGCTTGTCCTGCAGAGAAAACAAGTGTGCAATTCGTTTTAATGCCTTTGCTAGAGAAATATTTAATGGCTTTAATCCCTTCTGGAATCATCGGGATTTTAACCACAATGTTTTTATGAAGAGCCACTAAACGCTCTCCTTCACGAATCATACCATCTAAATCAGTTGAAATTACTTCAGCACTCACCGGTCCGTCAACAATAGTGCAAATTGCTACATAGTGATCTAAAATGTTTTGTTCACCGGTGATGCCTTCCTTCGCCATAAGGGATGGATTAGTCGTTACACCATCTAAAATACCAAGTTCGTTGGCTTCTTTTATATCATTCAGATTAGCAGTGTCAATAAAGAATTTCATACGTCTATTTTTGTCAAAAGTAAAATGGTTGTAGAATCTTGAACCGTAAAATGAAAAATAATTCTACACGAATTATGAACATCTTTAATTAGAGAAAAATAAAATTCTTTGGATTTTGCTAGAAAAAAAAGAGGGGTAAGCTACTCATATCGCACCGCTACAACCTCATACCTTTGCTACGTTCCCGTCCTGGAGGATTAAGAGGGAGCTGGTCGTACAAGACTTACCCCACCACAAAATTAATGAGATTTCTGAAAAACAGACAGACTAATCAGAAATAATCAGAGAAATGAATACATTGTACAGTGAAACAAGGTATTACTTATCAAAGATGCATGAAATCTTTCTTTGCAAGCAGTTCATCTTCAGATTCTCTGTAGTCAGGATCGTCAACACAGCAATCAACTGGACAAACGGCCGCACATTGCGGTTCGTCATGGAAACCAACACACTCTGTGCATTTATCATGAGTAATGTAATAAACATCCATATTCATAGGTTCATGGACATCATCTGCCATAACATCATTTCCATCCAATGTTGTAATTAGTCCCTTCAAAGAAGTGCCATCTGAATAACGCCATTCTGCGCCGCCTTCATAGATAGCATTGTTTGGACATTCTGGCTCACATGCGCCACAATTAATACATTCATCGGTGATCATTATTGCCATTGTAATCTATTTTTTATTTGCAAATATAGCAACGCCTAACGAAAGGTTTTGTTCATTTCTCACAAAAAATACTTTGCTTGTTTGGAATGACATTAATTTTGTCCCATGCAACAAAAAGATTTAACCGATGCTTTCGAGCGTTTAGGTGCGATTATGACTTCCATTGGAAGAGGGGAGCAATGGCCGGGATATATAACGGGGATTACTGAGGATGAATTCAATGCATTCGCTGGTTTGGTTTCGAAACAGTTTTTTTATAACGGTTGGTTTACTGCCAATAATGTGCGTAAATCGCTTCTTTCATTAGGTGAATTATTAACTCAATCCGAATTGGAAAAATGGCTATCGAGCTATTCTTTTTCTTCAAAGCCAAAAAGAGTAGCCATTATTATGGCAGGA
>JBKDKG010000110.1:0-1110 GCA_046345095.1 Flavobacteriia bacterium
TATTTTCATTTATGGAATGTTAAACGGATTCGACCAATTGAACTCGGACCTTTCAACTATGATGAAGAAAATTATACGTCGCTTTTATGGGTAATGGAAGGATTTACAAACTTTTATGATGAGCTTTTACTAGTTAGGGCAGGTTACACAGATGACTCTGACTATCTCCAAAAGTTGCAAAGTACCGTTAATTATGTTGAAGGCTCGGTAGGTGCGAGGGTTCAGCCTGTGGCGCATGCTAGTTTTGATGCATGGATCAAGGCGTATCGACCGAATGAAAATAGTTCAAATACAACAATGACCTATTATTCCCGAGGGCAAATGCTTGCTGCGTTAATAGATGTCATGATTATTTCCAAATACGATGGTAAAAAATGCTTGGATCATTTTCTGCAACAGCTTTACAACAAATACTACAAGAAACTCAATCGAGGATTTTCTGAAAAAGAATTTAAAGTAGAACTGGAAGAATTGTTGGGCGAAAATTTGGATGCTTTCTTTGCGAAATATGTCAACGGAACTGACATTGCTCCACTGTCAGAAACCTTTGCGAAAGTTGGAGTTCAAGTGACTGAAATAGGTCTTCAGAGAGCTTCCTTTGGGGCAGGATTAAGACAAGATGGTGGTAAAACAATTGTTCGATCGATTCGTGCTGGTTCTGCTGCTGAGTTAGCCGGACTTTCCGTCAATGATGAGTTAATTGGTTGCAATGGATACCGCGTTGATCAAGCAGCATTCGAACAATTCGTGAATGGCTTGGACAATGGTGCTCAGTTTAAAATTCTTGTTTCCCGGGATGAAGTATTGTATGAGCTAACTGTTAAAATGACCCTATATGATCGGCCGCAATACCAGTTTAAAGTGCTGGAGGACGATGCAAAAGCGAAGTTGAGGAAGTATTGGTTAAGAAAAACGGAGTAATGAGAAGTCTACTTATTTTCATGCTGCTATTCGCTCAAGGATATGCGCAAACTACATTTAAAAATGTTCAATTGCAGGCGCCTAGTCTGATGTCTGTGATTTATGGTCAATCTGAGCCTGCCATCGCTATAGATCCGACGAATACAAACAATATCGCAGCGGGTTGCATCATCAGTGATTATTACTATT
>JBKDKG010000111.1:0-8579 GCA_046345095.1 Flavobacteriia bacterium
ATATTTACCTTGGGAAGGTACGGAAAGTTGTCCCGAGTTTGAATGCAGCGTTTGTAGATGTAGGTTATGAGAAGGATGCTTTCCTTCATTACCTTGATCTTGGACCTCAATTCAATTCATTGAATAAGTTTACCAAAGACACCCTTCATGGCAAACAAAATGTAGCTGATCTCCTTTATTTTAAAGGGGAAAAAGATATCCCAAAAGATGGTAAGATTGATGAAATTATCTCATCGTCTCAACCAATTCTTGTTCAGGTAGCAAAGGAACCCATTTCTAGTAAAGGTCCGCGCTTGTGTGCCGAGATTACACTTGCAGGTCGCTACTTGGTATTGGTACCATTTTCTGATAAAATATCGATTTCTCAAAAGATTAAGGATCAGGACGAGCGTGATCGCCTCAAAGACTTAATGGATAGCATTAAACCGAAAAATTTTGGTGTAATTATCCGCACAGTTGCTGTAAATAAGAAGGTTGAGCTTATTGATCAAGATTTAAAAAATCTGATGGAGAAATGGAAGACCATGCATGCCAATTTGAAGATTTCAACACCTCCAAAAAGAGTGCTTGGTGAGATTGACAAAACGTCTTCTATCCTCAGGGATCTTTTAAATGCTGATTTTTCAAATATTCATGTGAACGATGAAACATTGTTCGGTGAAATGAAGGATTTCGTTACGGGGATTGCTCCAGGTCGTGAAAAGATTGTTAAACTATACGATAGCAAGATTAGTATTTTTGAGCGTTTTGCAATCAATAAACAAATCAAGACCTTATTTGGCAAGAAAGTACCTCTTCCTAGTGGAGGATATTTGATTATTGAGCATACTGAAGCAATGCATGTTATTGACGTGAATAGCGGTAACAGAAAAGGCGCTGATGGTCAAGAGAATAATGCTTTGCTAACGAATATTGAAGCTGCAGAAGAAATTGCACGTGTGCTTCAATTGCGTGACATGGGTGGAATTGTTTGTGTTGATTTCATTGATATGCACGATCGAGAGAATAATAAAATCTTGTATGAAAAATTGAAAGGTTTCATGCAGAATGATCGTGCCAAACATAATATTCTACCACCATCTAAATTCGGTGTAATTGAGATTACGAGACAGCGTGTACGTCCTGAAACGGATATTAATACATCTGAAATGTGTCCTACTTGCAACGGTACAGGTGAGGTTCAAGCAAGTATTCTTTTTGCAGAAGAGATTGAAACAAACTTGAATTATTTAATAACCGATCGAAAGGAAATAGGTGTTACATTATTGGTTCATCCATACCTAGAAGCATACTTCAAACGAGGGCTTATTTCGAAGCAAGTGAAGTGGTTCTTGAAATACAAAAAGTGGATTCCTGTGCAAGGCGTAACTGCGCATCACTTGTTGCAATATTCATTTGTGAATAAGAATAACGAGGATATCGCATTGTAAGATGAAGGTTGCGACAGATGTTGCAAAGTTGAAAATCGAAGCGTTCTGTGCGTACCAGGATAGATCTTCATTTGACGTTCGTTTAAAGTTGAAGGAATGGGAAATTTCCGAGGAGCAAGTGAATTTGATCATGCAAGGTCTTGTTATTGATGGGTTTTTAAATGATCAGCGTTTCGCTTCATCTTTTGTTTCTGGAAAATTCAGAATTAAAAAATGGGGTAGAATTAAAATCAAGGCGCAATTGCGTTTAAAGAAGATTTCGTCTGAATTGATTGCAGTTGCGCTGAAGGAAATTGAATCAGAACAGTACTGGCAAACTCTACTGCATTTAACAGAAAAGAAGTCTAAAGAACTTGCGTCGAAGAATGATTCTCAATGGAATAAACGCATTAAAATCGCACGATTCTTGACTCAAAAAGGGTATGAAAGCGATTTAATTAGTGATGCCCTTGATCAAATTCTTAGCGAATAATGAGCTTTTTGGTTTCTTCAATTGTTTCTGACAAGTAGTTCTTATAAGTGATTTTTAAGAAATAAATTCCACTGCTAAAACGCGCATCGACCGATGCGTAACTTTGCTGTGAATATTCAGATTCATAAACAAGTTTTCCATTTTTCGAATAAAGACTTACATGAAAATTCGATATTTCATCATTTGGGGAACGAAGAATAAAATTGGTTCCTTTTTCGGTTGGATTCGGGTAACAGAGGAAATCATCATTTGCTGGAGTTGCAAAAAGAGTCCTGTCGAAGTCGAACAAAAACAATCCATATTGTCGATCTGAAACAATAAATCTTTCGGAAGGATAATTAATGTATACGCCCCATGCCCCATTCATATTGAAAAAAGAGCTTACTGGGTAGGTGTCAAAATTCCCCACTTCTAACGGGTTGTTTCGAATATCAAAAATTCGAATTCCTTCGTTGTAATAAGCAACAAATGCAAATTCATTGGTAATCATAATGTTGTGAGGAACAGAGTTGTTCGTGAAGTTTGTGCCAAAATAACTTTGAATTTGAATGTTGAATTGATCGTCAATGCTACATTTTTTAACCCTTTTTCCGCTTGTTTCATCGGCAAATACATACGTTTTGCCATCAGGACTTAACCAACCTTGATGATTGTAACCTTGATCTTGGTAAAAACTTAAGTCATTCTTATAAATTGGGCTTGTGGGAATGGAAAAGTCATAAACGCGAATACCATCTTGACCACAATTTAAAATTGCAATATTGTCGCGCACATAACAATCATGAACTTCAGGAATGTCATCTGGCCCTTCCCATAAAAGCAGTGGATTAAGAGGGTCCGCCAATGAGAAAACTCGTAATGGGATTTTTCCTAATTGGAATCCATTTACTATTGGAGTTACCAAGCAAGCATACAACAAGGCATTCGTTGTATCGATAAAGAGATTATGTATTTTACCAAAATTAGAATCTTGTATGTCGGCTACTTTTACAACTGAATCAGGTAAATATTGCAAGTCTATAATTTGTAGACTACTATTGCCTTCGTCGCAGATGGAGTAGGCATAGTGCTGATACGTTTTAAACTCTCGATGAATGACTTGAGCTGAATTAAATTTACCCTCAATAAAACCAATATTTCTTATTTTATTTTCGACGGTCAATTCAAAGAAATGTGTCCCTTCTGTCGAACCAATAATCGCATATTCATGGTTGTTAGCTGAATATCCCCAACAACCGCTATAACGCACAAGACTTGAGCTGGTAACTAACGTGTCTGTTGACCAATTATCCAGCAGCGAAATATTCTTACTTTCTTGTGAAAAACCAACAAAGCAAGCAATAAGCAAACAGATAATGATGGAAATCAATTTCATTGTTGAGCATAAAGATATTAAAGTGTCACAGGAATTACATTATTTTAACGTTGAGATAGGGATTATTCTCTATTTTTGCTGCAATCAAGAAAAAGCCTGGTGTCAGATTCAATTATCATTATCCCAACTTATAATGAGATCGAAAATGTAGAGAGAATGATTCGTATGGTCATGTCTTTCAAAAAGGAATTTGATATATTATTTGTAGATGATAATTCACCCGACGGCACAGCTGAAAAAATTGAAGCTTTAGCCACAGAATTTCCAAATAGAATATTTCTAGAAAAAAGAGAAGGAAAACTTGGTTTAGGAACAGCCTATATTCATGGTTTTAAATGGTCAATTGACAAAAGATACGATTATATTTTTGAAATGGACTGCGATTTTTCGCATGATCCATGTGATTTGGAAAGATTATATGCTGCATGCAGGGAGGGGGCTGATTTGAGTATTGGTTCGCGTTATTGCAAAGGCGGAAGGGTTGACAATTGGCCATTGAAACGTGTGTTGATGTCCTATTTTGCTAGTGTTTATGTAAGATTGATTTTGTTAATCAATATCAAAGACACAACGGCAGGGTTTAAGTGTTACAGGCGAAAGGTATTGGAAACGATTAATTTGGACGCGGTCACTTTCAAAGGATATGCTTTTCAAATCTGTATGAAATATGCAGCTGTTTCACATGGATTTAAAATTAAAGAAGTTCCAATCACATTTATAGATCGACAATTTGGGGACTCTAAAATGAGTTCAAGTATCTTCAAAGAAGCATTTTTAGGTGTATGGAAAATGCGAAGCATGAAATTATGAGTACAACGTATTTATTAAAATCAGCATCTATCGTTAATGAAGGAAAGATTTTCGTTGCGGATGTTTTGATTAAGAGTGGCAGAATAGATAAAATTGGATCACATCTTACTGTTCAAGAGAATGTTGAAGAAATCGATCTTTCAGGAAAATTTCTTTTGCCTGGTTGCATCGATGATCAAGTGCATTTCAGGGAACCAGGATTAACGCATAAAGCAACGATTGCAACTGAATCTAGAGCGGCAGTAGCGGGGGGAATTACTTCCTTTATGGAAATGCCAAACACAGTTCCCAATACCTTGACACAGGAATTACTGGAAGAAAAATATTTAATAGCATCCCGTTCATCATTAGCGAATTACTCATTTTTCATGGGGGCATCTAATGATAATATAGAGGAGGTTTTAAAAACAGACATTAAAAAGGTATGTGGTTTGAAAATCTTTATGGGATCTTCTACTGGAAATATGCTTGTAGATCGTGAAGAGGCATTGGAATCATTTTTCAAGAAAGTTCCTCCAATTCTAATTGCAACACATTGCGAAGATGAGGCAACAATTAAAGCAAATATTGAAAAATTCAGAGCAATCTATGGTGACGATGTACCGGTGAGCGCACATCCTGAAATTAGAAGTGAAGAGGCCTGTTATATCTCTTCTTCTTTCGCTGTTAGATTAGCGAAGGAATACAACACGAGATTGCATATTCTGCATATTTCAACGGAAAAAGAGCTTGCCCTTTTTGATAATTCAATTCCTTTGGAGCAAAAGAAAATTACTGCTGAAGCTTGTGTGCATCATCTATGGTTTTCTGACGAAGATTATGCAGCAAAGGGAAATTTTATTAAATGGAATCCAGCAGTAAAAAAAGCGAGTGATCGTGAAGCGATTTTTAATGCGGTGTTGGATAACCGTATTGATGTAATTGCAACGGATCATGCTCCTCATACCTTAGAAGAAAAGTCACAGTCTTATTTTAAAGCACCGTCTGGAGGTCCACTTGTTCAGCATGCACTTATCGCCTTGCTCGAAAAATCCAAGCAAGGTAAGATCACGATTGAAAAAGTTGTTGAGAAGATGGCGCACGCACCAGCAACCTTGTTCCGCATGGAAAACCGAGGGTACATCAGAGAAGGATATGCTGCTGATTTGGTTGTTGTAGAAGAAAAACACCATCGTATCGATCGCGAGAGTCTTTTGTATAAATGCGGTTGGTCGCCATTTGAAGGGGCATCTTTTTCCTACGCAATTGATAAGACTTTTATCAATGGGAACCTTGTGTTTAGTGATGGTAAAATCATAGAAGGAAGTCTGGGAGAAAGACTTTCGTTTGCCGGTTATTTATGAAGTTGACTTATTTCTTCATAATTCTGGTAGGATGTGTTTCTTGCACTGAATCCATGAATGGATTTCACAAACCGAAAGATATTGTTCCGCGCGATACAACTGTAATGATTTTAAAAGAAATTAGTTTGGTTGAATCATATGTTCAGAACAAGTATGCTCATGTGGCGGTTTTTAAGGAGTTGATGAAGAATAGTGGGAATGAAATATTGAAGCAATTCCATATCAATAGAGCACGTTTCGAAAAGAGCATAGATTTTTATGCATCACAGCAAGAATTAATGCGTTCTATATATTCAGAAGTATTGGATTCACTGAATGTTGAAGCTTCCAAAATTTCAGAGGAAGTTTTAAAAGAAAGTAATTCGAATCCAGTAAAGGCCCCTAAACTTTTTGGTGTCCATAAAAATTAATGACGTTAGTTTAATCTTCATTAGATTCATCGTCCTCAATATGCAAGACATGCAATAAGCGGTGAGCGAGTGGTGATAAAAAAACTGCCACTGTTGTAAGGAAGGCCACGCCACTGAATAAAGCATAGATAGAAGAGAAAATTTTAGCACTTTCAGTTTCTAATTTATCTACTGGTCCCATTCCTGCTAAAATCATAGAAGCATTTAGCAAGCTGTCCGTCCAATTTAATTCTGCGAAATAATGATAGCCCAGAATACCCATCCAAAGAGAGACAATAATCATTGCTGTTGCTATTAAGAAAAACAGAAACATTCTTCGGGCAAAATCCCTTGGTGGAAGTATGTTTCTTTGTTTAGTAGTCTTTTTCATCGGTAATGAGCAGTTTAATCTATTTTGTAGTTTAATATAAAGAACCAAAGCAATACACATACAAAGGTAAATTTTTGCAAAAGCGGTAAGTAATATATTCCCACATGAGTGAAATAGATTGTTACATTAAGGACAATTAAAAATACGATCAGCAGGCCTAATTTATATATGAGCTGGTTCTTAATTAAAAATAGTGTGAGTAGAATAGCAATGAGTCCTAACAGCACTGAAATCCCTATGAGCAGATCGTGCCAATTGGTAAAAACAAAACTTGAAAAGAATACGGATCCGATTCCACAAAAAAAAATTAATTGTTGTAATACAATCCTAGTCTTGATGGCGTAACTGATTCTATACCAAAGAAGGGTAAGTGTTGAATTTAGAGTTAAGAGTGCCAATATTCCGCTTGGTTGAGCGACATTTTTCTCACCATTTTTCGCATTTCTTCCTAGTAATTCGCACCAATAGTTTTCAATAATACTAAATCCTTTATTATCAGGATGAAAATCTGAACCTCCAGGGTATGAAAGCGCCGCAATTGCATAAAGCGCAACGAAAAGGCACAAGCCTACATACGCGAGAAACTTCAATTTCCCGCCTTTAATATTTTTAAATGACATGTTGCCTATCCTTTTTTTCTGTCGGGATTATTCCTTAAAAAGGACTCCCAGTTTCCGGATTTGGACTTGTTGTGCTCGCCAATACCTTTCGAATAGTGGTGACAAACGGCAACTGCTAATCCATCCGTAGCATCAAGGTATTTTGGCAGATCATCAAAATTTAGAAGCTTTTGAAGCATTGCAGCAACTTGCTCTTTGGAAGCGTTACCATTTCCAGTGATAGCTTGTTTGATGCGTCTTGGAGAATATTCCTCAAAAGGAACATTGTGACTCAAGCTCGCAGCGATAGCAACACCTTGTGCACGGCCCAATTTAAGCATGGACTGCACATTTTTACCGAAGAAAGGCGCTTCAATAGCCATTTCATCAGGTTTAAACTCTTTTATAATTCCATCCAAACGGTCGAAAATACGTTTTAATTTATCGGGATGTGTTGGCAATTTACTCAATTGTATTACACCGAAATTGAGCATTTGCATCTTATTTTTCTGGATATGTATCAATCCATATCCGAGAACTGTTGTTCCCGGATCAATTCCCAGAATTATCTTATCTTCAACCATTCAATTGACGGATCTTGGTTAAAGCTATAAAATTTCAAGGCAAGCGCTTTCTTTTTTTTAAAATCATTGCACTTTCTGTGTTGCTTGTTTTTTTATTTCTTCAACTCAAGAAATTGAATTTCTCCTTTGATACTATCGTTTTAAGTAATTTTTCTTCACTCATTTTAGTACTGTTTTTAATGCCATTAAATTGGTGTTTTGAATGGTTGAAGTGGAAAGAGGTCGTTCGATTTTCTGGAGATAAGCCAACAATTCAACAACGTTATCATTCATTTTGGGCGGGTATTGTAAGTGGTATGTTGACCCCAAATATGTTGGGGAATTTTCTTGGAAGAATCTATTATTTTAAACGAACTGTTCGATTTATCATCACCTATTTGACATTGCTGGGAAGTTTTTCTCAATTTTTAATTACTATTTTATTCGGTGGTTTAGCGCTGGTTTTCTTGAATAAAATTCCTTTCGGTTATTCCTTGGATCAGCTCCGATTCGTGCTGTTATGCGGAATTTTTGTTGCATTGGTTGGCTATTTTTTTGCTGAACACATTGTTTTAAAGCGAAGGACGCGGACACGAATCATAGAGAAAATTCAAGAAAATGGAACCATAACAATTTTTAAAATCAGATCACTGGTATTTTCATTGTTTCGTCATTTAGTTTTTACTGCTCAGTTTGTTTTGATGTTGCATGCTTTTGGTGCTTCATTTTCCTGGACTTTGGTCTTGTGGGTTTGGCAAGTTTATCTGTGGGTAACAATGTCTCCTTCTCTCATTTTGGGTAAGGTTTTTATTCGTGATTCTATTGCCGTAGTAGTTTTGATGCATGCAGATTTAGGGTTGGAACCAATGTCGATTCTTATTGCCTCCTTTTTGATTTGGGTAATTAATTTGTTGCTGCCTACCTTGTTGGCTTTAATCATTTTAAAACAAAAGAAAGCGAATGATTGATTGCTGCTTACTATTTCTTGCCGTTTACCTGATTCTTTTAGTCATACCATTTCTAATTGGTTATTTCAGACAAATTATTCGCGAACAAATGTCATCGAATGATGCAACAGTGGAACTTAGTGAATTAACTGTTATTGTTCCCGTTCGGAATGAACAAGAGCGGATTTATTCGTTCATTCAAAGTTTAAAAAAAGGGGTTAGACTGCCTTCGAAAATAATTTTTGTAGACGATCATTCAG
>JBKDKG010000112.1:0-3215 GCA_046345095.1 Flavobacteriia bacterium
CATTACTACGACCTCATTTTACGATTCAATGACAATATTGATGGGGAAATTATTTTCTACAACTGTTTATTTACCTGGGAAAGAGGAAGATACAAATTTCAATCTGTTGAATTAATTGAAGGTGCAACATGGCGCCAACGATTGAAACCGGAATTCAAAGACTCAGTTTCTAACGATATTTACAACATTTTAGTGAAGAACGAAATGATTCTTTGATGAAAACACTGATCATCACACTACTTTTTCAAATGATTCTGATTGCATCATGCTCGACTGGCGTTGAATTAAAGCCTGTTAAAAAAGATGCATTGCTTCACGATATGAACAGTAAGATTTGGATGGTGGAAAAAGTCATTTTAAACGACAGTAATGTTGCACCCAGAATCAATTTTGATAAAGATATCCTTGTCTTTTACAAATCGGGGAGATGTGTATTTCAACCTATGAAAACATTGGGTGATTTTGTCGGTAAGCAGGGAGAATACTCATTGGATTCTGAAGACATGAAATTATCGCTCTATTTCATGGCTGAAAAGTGGGATTTTAATCTTTATTTATCACAAGAGGATACGCTTATATTGGAACCCACTAAGCAATCTGACTTGAAATACACAATGATTCTCGTTCCATTTCCAGAACTTTAATACTTAATACCTTAATACCTTCTTGAATATCACTCCATTTTGAGTTACAACATGTAGGTTGTAAAACCCGGTACTAAGTTTTGATAGATCTAAAGTTGAGGAATTTGAATCAAACAATAAATTGCCATTTAAATCAGTTAAAAGCACTTTCTCAATTGTCGAATTAGATTCTATAGTCAAAACATCTTTAACTGGATTGGGGAAAACAGTAATCGATACTGCGGAAAGCTCTTCAATATTTGCAGGGTCTTCAACCCATACATGGATATCGTCAATATACAACTTAAATCCATCCTCAGTTATATTTCTAAAAGCCACATAGACTGTTTGGTTGTTATATCCATTTGAAGACAAGTTCACGGATCGGGTTGTCCATTCAAAATTCTCTTCAATAATATAACCAATGGTATCAGTGAAACTTGTTAGATCTGCGTCAGTAGTTGAAACCAATACTAAATAATCATCCGGATAAGATGCGTCTTTGGATTTTCCTTGCCATTCTATAGAATTACCATAAGCCCCAAGTGAAAGGGGAGGGGTGATTAACCAACGATCAGCAGTACCAATCGGATTAAAAAATGACGTAGAAGATGCAACAGAATCAGTAATATTATCAGGGTCAGGCACCACAATCCATGCTGATGTATATTCTGAAACTTGCACATCAGGTATCAAACCATCATTGTTTACTATGGAATAATTACTTGGAATACCCGCTTGAAAATCTGTCAATAAAATGTCTGTTTGAGTCCAACTAATAAAGGAAACAAAGATTGAAACAACGATTATACAATTTCGCATTAGCACAAAGAAACTTTTGACAAAATTAATGAATACCTCTCAATGAGCGAGATTTATAATAATTTCTTTGAATTCTTGATAGAATAGATCGAATGCCACTAGTTTTTCCTTGAAGAATTCAAATATTTCTAATTTATGATTTTCGTTGTAAAAATTCAAACCTTCTTTTTCCCATTTAATTTGAGAAATAGAAACACCCTCAGAATTATAAATTTGTTCATTCCATTCACCGCTGCAATTCATAGTGACTTCCATTATTTTTTTTAATTCAGTCATTTGTTCCCATATTATCGATCTTATTCCAACGTCACGACTTTGAATATCAAAACAGAGTTTTGCAGATTTAGAATCAACTTGAAGTCGAATGTAGATGTCTTTTACATCAGAAGGATAGTTTAACCAATTCATTTTTCTTCCATTGGACGATTTCACTTTCCCCATGAACTTCCGGAAATCTTCCCAAAACAATTTATTTTTTATTTTCTGTTCTTCCCGTGAGAGCATAAAACACAATTATTATCTGCACTGAAATTTAAAATAGTGATTGGTATAAATAGTCCTTTAGACCTATGAATAAAACCTAATAACATTACTATTTAACATAATATTAATTATAAGACAAATTGTCAATTGAATTGATCTAGGATATTTTCTTAACCTTTACTGCATTCAGTCCTTTGTGACCGCGCTCTACTTCAAAAGTTACCTTATCATTTTCGGCAATCGTTTCTGACAAACCATTTACATGAACGAATACATTTTCTTGGGATTGCAAATCTTTTATGAATCCATAACCTTTCGAAGAATTGAAATACGTTACTTTCCCTTGACGCATTTGCTCTTCCGGTTCATCTTCACGTTTTGGAATTCCAATCTCAATTGAGCTTGCATTCACAACAATTTTCTTTTTTGTTGGATCTGGCGGAGTATCAGAAATAAAGCCATATTCATCAACATAAGCCATCATACTATCTAAACCACCACCAGATGAATTAGCCTTACGTTCTTCTTTTTTAACTAATTTGTCTTGACGTTTTTTTTGACGTAGTTTTTCTTTTTCTTTTTTACTGAATGTTTCTTGCGATTTCGCCATTCGATTTATCCTTTAATTATTATGTTAAATAGTCTCTACGGTGAAACTTAACCTGTCTAAATCGAACGAATGATCAAAGATGAAATTCTATAAGTGTTTAATGGAAATATTAATTCCGACTAAAACAACTATTGCTTCTGAGCGCAACGTCATTAAGACATTATGAAGTTAGGCTTTTATTTCGAGATGACTGGTAAAAATCTGTTAACAAATGTCAACCCTATTTTTCAGCGAGTGTGTTTTCCCAAAAATCATTCAATAAGGCAACTAATTTTCTGGACACGTTATTAAAGTAACGTTTTGTGCGATAACCACTTACCCAATTTACTCCGCGAATTGCATTCGTAAAAAATATTTCATCCGCAGCCAAGAGGTTTTGAGGCAAAATATTACACTCATATACCTTAATATTGTTTTTAATTGCAAGATTTATTACTTGCATACGCATAGTACCTGCCAAACATCCTTCATCTAGTCCAGGTGTGTACAACACACCATTGCTAACGACAAAAACATTGCAACTTGAGCTTTCCAATATCCCACCTTTGTCATTGGTAATCAATACGTCATCAAGTTTTCTTTCAGTTGCATTGATGGCAGCCATAACATATATTAAACCACTTTTGGTTTTGAAATTTGACAGGTGATTTTTTTGTTTTTTAATGTCTGTATACAAG
>JBKDKG010000113.1:0-3496 GCA_046345095.1 Flavobacteriia bacterium
CTACTGTATACTTAGAGTATGTTTTGATTGTATGAGCCACGAGCTTGGTTGAGTATCTTTCCCAAAGTGGATTGCCTTCTTTTGGATAATAAGACATTGCAAGTATGTTTTTGCCGTTCACCTTTACTGACTGTGCGTCCCAAATAAATTTTCGAGAACTGGCGAAAGCAAAATCTCGCACATTTGTAGCTTTAAAAGTCCAGGTTTTGTAGTTCTTTTCTCTTTTATTCTCTTTTGCCTCTGCTTCAGATTGCGTTACTATTAGTACAGGTTTATCTGCCGATTTTGCTTGTTCGAAACGTTTTCTCTGCTCTGCGGATAGAACCGCGCTTCCATTCTGGAGTTCACCTGTAGCGCCAACAATATGATCAGATGGGACTGATATAGAGACTTCGTAGTCTCCGAATGGCAATGTAAATTCTCCACGACCTAAAAACTGTTTGTTTTGCCAGCCTTCAACATCATTATAGACACACATTCTTGGAAAGAATTGGGCAACTGTATAAAGGTAATTTTTGTCTTTTTCAAAGAACTCATAACCAGATCTTCCACCTACAGCCATCCGGTCATTGATGTTGTACCACCATTTAATTTTAAACGAAATACTTGTTTTAGGCAGAAGTGGTTTGTCTAGATTGATGCGCATCATCGTTTTATTGATGGCATAACTCATTTTTTGACCAGAAGCTGAAGTGATCGATTCTACTTTGAATCCGCCATCGTAATAGAATAACTTCTTCTTTACGTCACCAATGTTTTTGAAGTCTTCCATTTTTTCAACTTCAATGAGTTTAGTGTCAGAGTTGACATCGTAAATATTCTGATCCAATTGTAACCAAAGGTATTCAAGCTTATCAGGAGAGTTATTTGTGTATGTGATTGTTTCTTCTCCACTTAATTTTTGTGTTTCATCATCAATGCGAATCTGCATCTTGTAATCCGCTTTTTGCTGGTAATAATTATGTCCAGGCGCTCCGGCTGCAGTTCGGTATTCATTGGGGGTAGGTAGTTCGGTATCTAGCTGAGCAAATTTTGATTGAGACATTACAGTATATGTAAGGCCTATTAAAAGAATTGTAAAAAGATGTTTCATTTTAATTCTATTGTTTCAGATTTGTGCGTTGGTAAAAAAACGAGAGTTTTCTTATTTTCTCTGTAAATAAAAGTTGCTTTGTTTTGTTGATCGGGATATTCATCCATGAGCAAGTCAAAAAACACGTTCACGGAATTTATTTCCCTTTTAAGAGTTCCGCTTAAATAAATTTGAATGGTTCCTGTCATCTGAATTTCGATGCCATCCAAATGCAGCATAAAAAGTTCATTGCCATCCATGATTGAATTCTCATCATTTGGATTGATTGTAAGTGCAAAGTGTTCGTTGATTACTTTTTCTATTATGGACAAAGAAATAGAATCGTTTGTGCAATCTGAAAGGTTCTTTTGCAGAATATTCTTCTTTTGCAAGTAGCGTTCTAGGTCATGAGCAGTGGCAGTAATTGTGGCTTCTATTTTACCATTTACTTCATTGTATTCAACTTCCGCAAAAGCAAAGAAATAACTATGGGCTTCTGCAATCGTCGGCAAAAGACAAAGGGACAATATGAATAAAATCTTAGTCAATTCAATTACAGAAAGACCGAATTTACAAATAATTGACAAATGTTCCTATTTACTGCTTAGCGCTTAATATTAACTTTGTTCAAAATTTTAAGTATGTCAGTAGGAATTGTTGGTTGTGGTAACCTAGGTATGTCTTTGTTGTATGGGATTCGAAAGCACGATGAAAATGTGCAGATTGTTGGGTCGAGAAGAAATGTTCAAGAACTAAAAAAAATAATTCTACCCAACACCACATTTACAAGTTCAAACGAGGAATTGATTAAAGCTGCTTCAATTATTATTATTGCTTTAAAACCTTATAATGTTATTTCATTCTTAGAAGTGAATCGCAACTATTTTAATGCCAATCAACACACAATTGTTTCTGTGGCGTCTGGTGTAACAATTTCTGAAATGAAAGCAGCATTGAATATGGATATCGATATTTTCCGGGGTATGCCAAATACTGCAGCGTCTGTAAATGAATCAATTACTGCACTTTCTTTTGGGTCTGATAGACTCAACCGCAAAGATCGTATTCAGGAATTATTTAATACGCTTGGAGAAACACTTATCATCGATGAAAAATTAATGGAATCAGCAACAATTCTCGGTGCATGCGGAATTGCTTATGTTTTACGTTTCATGCGCGCTATGATTCAGGGTGGGATAGAGGTAGGTTTTGATTCCAAGACAGCCACCAAAATAGTTAGTCAAACAATCAAAGGTGCAGCTGAATTAATTATACAAAATGGAACGCATCCAGAAGAAGAAATAGACAAGGTGACGACTCCAAAAGGCTGTACAATTGTAGGCTTGAACGAAATGGAACACAGTGGCTTTAGTTCTGCTCTTATAAAAGGCATTGTTACTTCCTATGAAAAGATAGAGCGGAAAGATTAATTCAATACAAATATAAATTGCTAGAAGATATGCTGAATACAACCATTGAGATAAGCAATTATCCGTTAACAGAAGATTACGAAAACCAAATTCTGGATTTCATAGAACGCGTGAGCTCACATTCAGGGATAAAAGTCAAAGTGAATGCTACTAGTACGCATATCACTGGGGAATTTGGTACGGTTTTCACTGTTTTACAGCAAGAAATTCACTCATCTTACGAGAAATATGGTCAGATGATCTTTGTGATTAAAGTATTGAAGGGTGCACTTGACCTTAATTACGAGTCGAAATAAATGGTGTCTTGGTAAGGTAAACCAAGAACGATGAAAAAACTATTTTTTACTACCTGGAATCCCAGGATTTAATCTTGTTCTTTCTATTTCTCGGATATGAATTTCGCTCCGCAGGATTTCAAATCCTGCGGAATGCATTTTTATTTCTTTCTATTCTTCAATTGCTCTTGCTGCATTTTTTGCATTTGCTCTAAGCGTTCCTGAAACTTCGATTTCTTTTTCACTTTTGGATTGCTCACGGCAGCTGCTTTGCGCTCAGCCATTTTTGCTTTCAACTTATCTTCATCAACAAAAAACTGCTTAATCAATACCATTATTAGAATTGAAATCAAGGTAGAGATGAAATAGTAATAGCTCAGCCCTGAAGAGTAATTATTGAAGAAGAAGATCATCATCACAGGAAATACATACATGATTACTTTCATGTTAGGCATACCAGGTTGCTGCGGTTGTTGCACATTGCCACTGTTTAAATAAGTGTAAATAAGCGTTGTTGCAGACATCAATAGCGTAAACAAACTGACGTGGTCGCCATAAGGCCAAATATCCATCCCGAAATCATAAATTGAATCGTATGACGAGAGATCTTCAGCCCATAAGAAAGGTTTTTGTCTCAACTCAAATTCAGAAGGGAAGAAGCGGAACACTGCTAGCTTGATCTTAATCTGAATAAGCATCGGAATAGATACTGCCAATTG
>JBKDKG010000114.1:0-4278 GCA_046345095.1 Flavobacteriia bacterium
ACGGAAAGCATTGCTGCAGGAACACCATGTCCAGTGCAATCACCAACGGCTATGTATTCGAAATAATCTCTTTTCGCTACCCAATAAAAATCACCGGATACGTATTCTAAAGGCTCATAAATTAAGGCATGTTCATTGAAAACGCGATCAAGATGTCTCTTTTTTGGAAGTAGAGATCGCTGAATAATTGCTGCATATTTAAGGTTCTCTACCCACTTTTCGCGTTCGAGTTCCAGTTCACTTAAATTCATAGCCAAATAATTGTATTACAAAATTGGATATTTAAAATTCTTTGAAGTTAAAATTCAAATTAAGTTTTGACACTTTAACCAATTAAAGTGTTAAAAAATATCCTTCGAAAATTCACTGTATTTTAAACTTGCAATATTTAATGACACTTCCTTTAGCTGTAAATAGCTTTTCGTAATGTGTCTTTATATGAAAGATCTCTCTAGTTTGCGGGTCAATCGTTTCTGGTAAACTTCCATACAAATCCCAAGTCAGTTCGATACATGGATAGTTTTGCTCTTGGATTTGTTCCTCCGTATATTCAAACAAAATATCGGAATCTGTTTTCATATGAACAATACCATCCTTCTTAAGAATATTTCTGTAACGCTCGATAAATATTGGTGAAGTCAATCTTTTACGCGGTTTTTTGGGCTGTGGGTCAGAAAATGTCAACCATATTTCATCCACTTCATCCTTGTCAAAATAATCACAGATAAAATCTATTTTTGAGCGGATAAAAGCAACATTATTCATTTTGTTCGCTAAAGCCTCTTTAGCTCCTATAAACATCCTTGCACCTTTAATATCAACACCAATAAAATTCTTATTGGGAAAATGATTCGCTAAACCAACAGAATATTCTCCTTTCCCACAACCTAATTCCAAAATGATTGGGTTCTCATTTTTGAAATATTCCTTTCGCCACTTCCCTTTTAATGGAAATGGTTCAGAAATAGTTGGCTGAAAGACATTTGCAAAATCTTTCATCAATTCAAATCGTCGTAATTTGTCTTTACCCATTTTAATATTTTACAAAGAAGTCAATTCTATGGAATAACCACTGTGTTTTCGTATGTTGAACACTTTATCATTGTCAAAAATCAAGTATTGACCTTTAATTCCTTTTAATACTCCTGCAACAATAGGTTCTTTATCAAAACTAAGACTTACAACCTTAGCAGGATAAGCAAGTACTGGATAGTTCAATGAAATAACCTCGTCATTTTCTGAAAAATATGAAGTAAGATCTGAAGGCAGCTGATCATGAAGCTCCCACTTTTCCTGAACTAAATCAATTGATGAATCAACTTCATTTTTCAGCATCCGTTGCCAATTTGTTTTATCAGAAAAAAAAGATTTCAGCGCCACCTCCAATATACCCGCTTCAAAACGATTAGGGGTTTCTGCCAATCGAATTGCTGCTGAAGCACCTTGATCAATCCAACGTGTTGGAATCTGCGTGGAACGCGTAACACCAACTTTTACAATGTCGGATGCAGCCAGGTATACTACATGAGGAACATTATGATGTTGCTGTTCCCAAACAATATCTCTCCCTTCACCCAAGTGTGCACGGCATAATTCAGGACGAATAATACATTCAGATGCTTCAGGTGCTTTTACAAAACAATTGTAGCAAAACCCTTCACCAAATGATTTTTTTGTTTGAATTCCGCAGGAACAGCAAATTATTCGACCATCCCATTCCAATTTGATTTCTTTGCCCAAAAAGTCATTCATGAACAATTTTTCATTCAATTGAAGCGAATACTGAACAGGTTCGTTCAGTTCTGTACGCATTTTTTTAAGGATACCTGAATTCATTATTTTTCAGGTAAAATCTGCATTTTATCGGCAAAATGATAGCAATAATCTCTTAAATCTTCTGTAATCAAGTGCTCTCCTGTTGCTCTTTCAAAGGTGTCCGCCATTGTCAATAATGTTTGATGAAAAAATTGCTTCATCTCCTCTACAGACATGTCTTTTGTCCAAAGATCAATTTTCATCGTGTTATTGTTTTGTGCATCCCATAAAGAAAGCAGCATAGCTTTTGCTGGCGCTTCTTCCACATTTCCATCTTGCGCTGACCAACGCATAGCAACCGGTAGATTGTTTTCATTTAGACCTACCTTCACCATTATTTCTGATGTTTTCACAATTTTATCTTCCATCCTCAATCAATTTCGTATTCTACTAAAATATCAGAATACGTCGTTTTTAAAAGTTCTTCTAATGAAACATTGTTAATCTCCATGTATTTCAGGATCATTCTATAACCAAGAAATTGCCCTAATCGATCTGGTCCTTTTTCAGGTAATCCAGGTGTAAAAGGTCCATCACCCAATAAGTTTTTTGTGTTTAATTCATCTATTTTGAATAACATTTTCTCATCAACTAAGTATTTCCAAAGCGCATATTCATTTTCTATCGCCCAATCATAATCCCTTTGAGAATAGCGCAAAACATAGGCTGGATCTTTGTCCGGAAATGCTGCTTGAGTAAGATACAAGACCTTTCCCCAACGTACTATTTTCTCAGCAAGATTGCCATCCACTTCTTCTGCATAATGGGTTTCAATCCATGAAGCCAAAACATCACGAGGAATATATGTTTTATCCATCCCTTCCTTTTGCCAATCAGGAAAATCTTGGTAAGGCAACTCCTTAATTACATCCGTTTCCATTCCAAGATAACGCTCCAAACCAACACCTATTTCTAGTTCAGTTGAAAAGACACTCGATGCAAATAAAGAATTCATGAAAACAACATGCTTCGGCAACTTGCCTTTACTAAAATGCGCTTTGAGATACTTAAAACCTTCATCTATTGCTTTCTTTTCACTTTTTAAAACACCTGTTTTTTCGTAAATTCTTCGCTCCAATCGCTGAATATATGGTTCTGATAAAAACTGTCCCAATCCCCTCTTAAAAGCGGTATCCGAATCATTTCTTAATTGCAGGCAATAACCCAATTCATACTCATAAATCTCACCAAGTTCAGTAAGATTTTTGCGGTGCATTGAAGAAAGGTCATTCGGTGCTGTGTGCACAAACAACGAATCAAGATTGGTGAAAAGAATTCCTGTTTTTTGGTTGGTTACATCTACCTCTAATGGATCATTACTACAAGAGCACATTAAAACCGATAACAAGAGTAACCCAACTATGCTTTTTAGACTCATTTTTATTCGCTAATATTGCATGTCAAAAGTAATCAAATACTCAGATTTAAATTGACAAATATTCATTGCAACAGCGAAACTTAAAAATGAAAAATTTACTTTTTACTCTTCTATGTCTAATCTTGGGACAATTTGTTTTTTCACAAGAAGCAGCAACTAAAAAAGTTCAAGCAGGCCTTATCGTTGGAAGTGGACTTAATTTTCAAGAAATGAAAACTGATTATTTCAGTACCAATGGCGCAGGTACCGATCTATCTGTGGGTATGAATTTCAATTTCAATTTTACTGAAACAATTGGATTTTGCACCGGTTTAGAGTTTGATTTCAGCAATACACGGTTCCAAGCAAACGATACGATTTTTTACCGATTCACAGACAAAGAGATTATCCGAAAAGGAGATTATGATGCTTCGAAGAACTATGGGATATTGCAATTGGATACAAGAACAGATAAATCGATCTATTTAAGCATTCCAACTATGCTCTTGTTTAGAACAAAATTCATTGGGTATTTTCGTTACTTTGGAAAATTTGGTTTAAGAAATAGTTTTCTTTTAAAGACTGAAAGCTTTGATAGAGGTAACGAGTATAAGTCTGGTTCTCTAACAACTGATATCCCTGTAATAACTGACAAAGCCAATATGACCACGAAAAGTAATATGCTTTTCTACAAAGGTGCAATTGGAATCGCTGGAGGAGCTGAATGGAATTTCTCTGGAAGCACATCGCTTGTTGGTGAGTTAGGTTATTATTATGGTATCACTCCACTCTATTGGGAGCGATCTGCCGATTCAGACAAACTTTCATTGTTTCAAAGTGGAATAAACAATGGCACTGGAAACGATTCTTACTCGCCAATCAAGGCAAGACAAAGTCAATTAATGATGAAGGTCTCAATTCTTTTCTAAAATTTTATTCCTGACTATTTTGAATTCATTATCAGTATCAAATCACATCGTTTCATGGCTCAGCAATTATTGCAACGATGCTAGAATGGATGGATTCGTTGTTGGTATTTCAGGTGGTATTTATTCCGCTGTAACATCTGCACTCTGCGCGTTAACTGATAAGAAAACAATTTTAGT
>JBKDKG010000115.1:0-2303 GCA_046345095.1 Flavobacteriia bacterium
TAAATATGCTTGATGGTGAGGCTTTGGATCACATCGTGGCAAAGCACCAACCTGATCTAATTGTTCCTGAGATAGAGGCGATTCGGACGGAACGTTTTTACGATTACGAAAAACAAGGAATTCAAGTCATTCCAAGTGCAAAAGCAGCAAATTTCACGATGAATAGAAAAGCTATTCGGGATTTGGCAGCAATTGAGGTAGGAGTGAGAACAGCTCCATACAAATATGCGACATCATTGGAAGAATTGAAAGCGGGTGTGGCCTTTACTGGTATGCCATGTGTGGTAAAACCATTGATGTCTTCGAGCGGAAAAGGGCAATCTGTCATTAAAACCGAAGCTGATATTGAAAAAGCATGGAATTATGCGATGGAAGGCTCACGCGGCGATTTGAAAGAAGTCATCGTAGAAGGTTTTATTGATTTTGATTATGAAATTACATTGTTGACTGTCACGCAGCAAAATGGAAACACTTTGTTTTGTCCACCAATAGGACACCGCCAGGAGCGTGGTGATTACCAGGAAAGCTGGCAGCCAATGCCAATGGATGCGGATCATTTAGCTGAAGCGCAAGACATGGCAGCACGAGTGACAAAAGCATTAGGTGGTGCTGGGATTTGGGGAGTAGAATTTTTTATCACGAAGGAAGGTGCTTATTTTTCTGAGCTATCACCTCGTCCACACGATACCGGAATGGTTACATTGGCGGGAACTCAAAACTTGTCTGAATTCGAGTTGCATGCAAGAGCGATCCTTGGAATTCCTATATCTGAAGTAAAACTAGAACGAAATGGTGCTAGTGCGGTTGTTTTAGCAACTTCAGAAAGCAACGAGCAGCCGGTTTTTCATGGCTTGGATAAAGCGGCAAGTTATTCAAATACGGATTTTAAATTATTTGGTAAGCCAACTACACGTCCCTACAGAAGGATGGCTGTTGCTTTAGCTTATGGTGATGAAGATGTTAAAACACTCGTTGAAAAAGCAAAAGAAGTTGCAGCGCATATTTCCGTTCACTAGTTCAAAGCCTTTACGACTAACGGCTCTCAAGAAGGTGAACGGCCCACCTTTCTCAAGATCGTTTCTTCGGAGATAAAACGTAATCTTTAAAAATTATTTGTTGTTTAGCTGCGCTGCTGACTTGGTCGGTCGAAGCAAGATCTGAGCTGGTGATTGCTTGTTGTTATAAGCAGATCATTTTAACCACTCTTCAATATTCATACTTTGATGAAGAATCCTTATTACTTCCAATTTTTGCTCGTCTTTAATTTTATAAAAAATGATGTGGGACTTCACAAAAGATACTCTATATCCAGGCCTTATGTACTCAGCCGATTTTCCTGTGTAATAATTCAATCTTAGAAATTCGATCTCATCAATAATGAGCATGTAGCATCTGTCCGCCTGATCTTTAGACCACTTTTTTAAAGTGTAAACCCATATCTTTTCAAGATCTGTAAATGCTTCAGAACTAATTTTAAGTTCCAGCTTCTTCATTCATATCTCTTTTGGAGAGATTTTAAATGTTCTTCCGTGCTAAAATCCTCAACCCATCCACTTTCTTCACCAACTATAAGGGCATTGCGTAATTCGTTCAATTTTCTTTCTTCACTTTCTAGCAGACGCAATGCAGTACGAATAACCTCGCTTACTGATCCGTAGCGGCCTGACTTAATTTCATTATTAATGAATTCCTCAAAGTGATTTCCAAGAGAAATAGATGTGTTTTTACCCATAAAATATTCAATTGTGGATTAAATATACCAAAAATTGGTAACAGATTCAATTGGGAGTGTATTTTTATTGCTTATGACTCTAAAACAAAAGAAGTTTTTGGGTTTGTTACCTTTACTTCAACAAGCCCAAAGCGATTTTCATGCGAATAACACGTTTTGCAGAAGCGTCAACTTTCTTTTTGAATGCAGCATCTGATTTATAGAGCTTCAAAATATCAGCGTGTGCTTTTTTCGCATCAACAGGCATTAGAACGATGTCGCAACCTGCATTGACAGCTTTTACTTCGCATTGAGGAATACTCGCTACCCCGCCCATGTTCATGGCGTCCGTTACGATCAATCCTTTGAAACCATATTCTTCACGCAATAAGTTCGTTACAATTGTTTCAGAGGTCGTTGCTGGCATCCCCTTTGTGTCATATTTAGGGTTGTTCTTCACACCAATGTGCGCAACCATGATTGATAAAATACCATTTTCGATCAATTTCGGGTAATTTCCAATTTCTTTTAATTCACCGTCAATCATTTGAAGAGATTTATGTGTGTCACCAGAAACTAATCCATGTCCGGG
>JBKDKG010000116.1:0-2168 GCA_046345095.1 Flavobacteriia bacterium
CTATTATATTCAGGCATTCTGAAAGTGTGTCGCCATTGGCATCTGTAACGATTAAACATACTGTTCCACTTGTTTGCGGTTGAAACGTAAACTGAGCACCTGTATTCACTATATTTCCGTTGTAGGACCATTCGTAGGAAAAAGGTGCTATGCCACCCGTGTTTGTGAGCAAAGCAGGAGAAACATTTTCACCGAAGCAAATAGAAGTATCGTTCGATATGGAAATCTGCCAATCTGGAACGGTTACAAAAGGATTGGTGCAACAGGTTCCTCCATCGGATAAATCGTAGATTTCTGTAAGCCAACAATTGTATTGTGTGTGATGAAAACGAAGATCCCCATTGAAAGCATTTAAGAAATAAGCTACAACTTCATCGGGAGTATTTCCTCCGCCAGCATAATAAATGGTATCGCATTGGCCGCTAACTCCCACCATTAAACTGCTTGTAAAGGCTTGACCATTTTGATGAGTTGGTGAGTATTCTAATGGCGGTGCAGTTAGTATTTGAACCAATGCAGGATTTACACCGGAAATACTGGTTGTGAAATTTCCCAATCCACAATTGTTATTGTTTTGATTTGAATTAAAACCTGCGTACAAGACCTCTGTGATGTTCCCAACAAACGGGCCGTTGATATTTACAATTACTGGTTCATACGTACAAATTCCAATTTTTAGGTTGGGTATGTTTTGGTCGCAGTTTATATTTAGCGTGCCTCCATCATAGTTGGAATAAATAACCACATTTCCATCCTGATTACAAATTGGAGAAGTGTTCACCGTAGGTTGATTCGTGTTGTAAAGAAGATACCATTGATGTGTCATACCTGAAGGTGGTGCACCTTCGGAACCGTTTGCAGATGGAAATAAACACGCTGAATTAACATTCGTGCCAAATTGCTGCGGCACCCAAGTATCGCCATTATTGACTTGAATATTTTGAAAATCGGTAGGTGCATTTCCCGTTCCAATTCGAATCCCTACTTCAATTGGAGTTTGGGTGCTATTAACCGAAGAAAAATCACCATAAACAAACTCAATACCGGGCAAGATATATGAAGTAAAGTTGAGTTTAGCCTGAAATGAAAACGACTCGCCTTGCACGCCAAAGCGTCTAACATTCTTCCATTGAATGATGATGCTTGTTGGCACATTATTAAAACCATTTAGAATTTGATAACTTATTCTTGCATTGTTATTGGCACTCTCTAAATTGCACGCAAATGGCGCAATCACGGGCATTCCTGGAGGCTGTGAAATGGGGTTGTAATTCGCAGTACTCGCTGCCTGACCTAAGGTTATAAAACCGTTGGTGCTAACAAAAAGCGTATTGTAAGCCTGCCCACCTATAGTAAAAGGAACAATCGGAATTGCTGCAGACACTTGATCATCAAAATTTTGTGTAAAAAGTGGAGTATCCGAAAATAAACTATTGTACGTGTTGACTTGCTGATTAGTATACAAGAATTCCAATTGTTGACTCCAAGAGTACCCAGACAACATAAAAATAATCGATATAAAAATTACTCTCATCATCCAATTTTATACTAAAGAAACAAAGGTATCTAACAAAAGTTCAGTGAATTAAACACCAATTTAGACTTTTTTTCGCGTTTACTTTAAATTAAACCGCTATGTTTTCTGTAAATGGTCGTGGTGATAAAATTCAATCGGCAAGTAATTGGTCAAAGCATGAAAATACCGATCACCGGATGTGCCTTGTTGTTGTTTGATTGTAGAAAAATAATCTAGGATCTCTTTTTTTCAAATGAAACACGAGTATGAAGTAAAAACTATGAATTTTGCCGGTTTTGAAGATCCTCAAAACGCTCGACATAATCGTGAAACCTGTTTTCATAAGTTTGTCCCAAAAGGTGAAATACAAGCCGTAGTTTCCATTGAACCGTTCGTGATGCATGCTATGATGTGTTGAGGCGGTTTTGAATTTCAAGAAAGGGAAGCGTACCCATTTTTTTGGATAAATTTCATAGCCAAGATGTCCCAAAACATTATTCAGTAAATCAAGCGTTTGCCAAAGAAACAAAATAGGCCAATATATAGGAATCAACATAGGAAGTAGGAGAAACGGAAGGAATTCCACAAGATTTTCCAGCGGATGAAATGCGAAAATAGTCAATGGTGATGGGTCGGTACTTTTATGGTGTGT
>JBKDKG010000117.1:0-4717 GCA_046345095.1 Flavobacteriia bacterium
GTATAGTTCAGCTGCCATGTCTTTCGGAAGTCCACATTCATGTAACTTCAAATCTGGACCAACGACAATTACTGAACGTGCAGAGTAATCAACACGTTTACCAAGTAGGATTTGACGGAAACGTCCTTGTTTACCTTTCAATGAATCTGAAAGGGATTTTAGTGGACGATTAGATTCTGTTTTTACCGCAGATGACTTTCTAGAGTTATCAAATAATGAATCAACAGACTCTTGAAGCATCCTCTTTTCATTACGAAGAATAACTTCTGGTGCTTTTATCTCGATCAAACGCTTCAAACGATTGTTACGAATTATCACACGACGATAAAGGTCATTCAAATCAGAAGTTGCAAATCTACCTCCATCCAATGGAACTAAAGGCCTTAATTCAGGTGGAATAACAGGAACTACCTTTACGATCATCCATTCAGGACGGTTATCAATGCGTTGCTGAGATTCTTTCATTGCTTCAACAACTTGCAAACGCTTCAATGCCTCATTTTTACGCTGCATCGAAGTTTCAGTATTTGCTTGATGACGAAGGTCGTACGAAGTTTGTTCAAGATTCAATGTACGCAATAAATCATGCAAAGCTTCTGCACCCATTTTAGCAATGAACTTATTTGGATCAGTATCTTCTAGATATTGATTTTCTTTTGGAAGCGTATCCAAAATATCCAAATAATCTTCTTCTGTTAAGAAATCTAATCTACTTAAAGATGAACCATCCAAATTGGTTGCTACACCAGCTTGAATTACTACATATCTTTCATAGTAGATAATTTGATCCAATTTCTTTGTAGGCAAACCTAGTAGGTAACCAATTTTGTTCGGTAAAGAACGGAAGTACCAAATATGAGCTACAGGAACAACTAATGATATATGTCCCATGCGTTCACGACGCACTTTTTTCTCTGTTACTTCGACACCACAGCGGTCACAAACAATCCCTTTATAGCGAATACGCTTGTATTTTCCACAATGGCACTCATAATCCTTAACTGGCCCGAATATTCTTTCACAGAATAAACCGTCTCTTTCAGGTTTATAAGTACGATAATTAATCGTTTCTGGCTTTAGCACTTCTCCACTTGATTGCTCAAGAATCACTTCAGGCGAAGCCAAAGAGATTGTTATTTTATTGAAGCTGCTTTGTTTTTTTGGTGTTTCTTTTCTGAAAGCCATTTTCTTGCTTATTTCTTAATTCTACAACTTGACAATTAATCCATCGAAATGTTAAGACAAAGTCCTCTCAATTCGTGAAGCAATACATTAAATGATTCTGGGATTCCAGGTTCTGGAATATTATCTCCTTTAACGATTGACTCGTAAGCCTTTGCTCTACCCATCACATCATCAGATTTTACCGTTAGGATCTCTTGAAGGATATTTGCAGCTCCGAATGCCTCAAGTGCCCATACTTCCATCTCACCAAAACGCTGTCCTCCAAACTGAGCTTTACCTCCAAGTGGTTGTTGTGTAATAAGTGAGTATGGTCCGATAGAACGAGCGTGCATTTTGTCATCAACCATGTGTGAAAGTTTCAACATGTAGATTACACCAACCGTGGCAGGCTGATGGAAACGCTCTCCTGTTCCTCCATCGTAAAGGTATGTTTTACCAGATTTTGGTACTCCTGCTTTTTCCGTCCATTGATCTATTTCTGAAGGGTGCGCTCCATCAAAGATAGGAGTAGCGAACTTAACACCCAACTTCTCTCCTGCCCATCCAAGAACAGTTTCATAAATCTGTCCAAGGTTCATGCGCGAAGGTACACCAAGAGGATTCAATACAATATCAACCGGCGTTCCATCTTCAAGGAATGGCATATCTTCATGACGAACAATGTTAGCAACAATACCTTTGTTACCATGACGCCCCGCCATTTTATCACCAACCTTCAACTTACGTTTCTTAGCAACGTAAACTTTGGCCATTTTAACAATTCCTGCTGGAAGTTCATCACCAACCGAAATATGGAACTTTTTACGTTTGTAGGTACCTAATAAATCGTTTGCTTTGATATTGAAATTATGTATAACTCTAGCAATCAACACGTTTGTATGTGCGTCAGATGTCCAGTTTGTAGGATTCACAATTGAATAGTCAATCGCAACCAAATTTTTCTGAGCGAATTTAGTTCCCTTCTTAATGATTTCTTCTTTGAAGTTGTTGAAAACTCCAGCTGATTTTTGTTCACCAAGAATAGACAAAAGTTTCTCTGATAATTTTTCCTTTAAAGCAGCAAAGTCTTTTTCAAATTCTGAATCTAGACTTTCCAATACTGGCTTATCTTGAGCTTTAGACTTTCTATCTTTTATCGCTCTTGAGAATAATTTTTTATCAATTACGACGCCTCTTAATGATGGACCAGCTTTTAAAGAAGCATCTTTAACATCTCCTGCTTTATCACCAAAGATTGCTCTAAGTAATTTCTCTTCTGGAGATGGGTCTGTTTCACCTTTTGGCGTAATCTTACCGATAAGAATATCGCCTTCTTTTATTTCAGCACCAATTCTTATCAAACCATTTTCATCCAAATCTTTTGTTGCTTCTTCAGATACATTTGGAATATCAGAAGTCAATTCTTCCATTCCACGTTTTGTATCACGAACTTCTAAAGTGTACTCATCAATGTGAATAGACGTAAAGATATCGTCACGAACAACTTTTTCAGAAATAACAATCGCATCCTCAAAGTTATAACCCTTCCATGGCATGAATGCCACTTTAAGGTTCTGACCTAAAGCAAGTTCTCCTTGTTGCGTTGCATATCCTTCACAAAGGACCTGTCCTTTTTCAACTCTATCGCCTTTCTTTACAATTGGTTTTAAGTTGATACATGTGCTTTGGTTTGTCTTCATAAACTTAGTAAGCGAATAATGAATTACTTCACTTTCAAAACTTACTAATTTATCCTCTGAATTCCAGTCATATCGGATTACAATCTCATTTGCATCAACATATTCTACAGCACCTGGACCTTCAGCGTTAATAAGAACACGTGAATCACGAGCAACCAATCTTTCAATTCCAGTACCAACAATTGGTGAACTTGGTTTTAAAAGCGGTACTGCTTGACGTTGCATGTTTGATCCCATCAGAGCACGGTTAGCATCATCATGTTCCAAGAAAGGAATAGATGAGGCGGCAATTGATGCAATTTGGTTTGCCCCTACATCCATCAAATGAAGATTTGTTGGTTCCACCACTGGAAAATCTCCTTCATAACGAGCTTTTACAAATTCCGTAAGGAATTTACCTTTATCATCTACAACTGCATTTGCCTGCGCAATCATTTTTGCATCTTCTTCTTCTGCTGTAAGGTAGATTGGTTCCTTTTCAAGAGCTACTTTACCGTTTTCAACAGAACGATACGGCGTTTCAATGAATCCAAGTTTATTCACTTTAGCGAATACACAAAGTGAAGAAATCAATCCAATATTTGGACCTTCTGGAGTTTCGATAGTACAAAGACGACCATAATGCGTATAGTGAACGTCACGAACCTCAAAACCAGCTCTTTCTCTTGACAAACCACCAGGCCCTAGTGCCGATAAACGACGCTTGTGGGTTACCTCAGATAGTGGATTCGTTTGATCCATAAACTGAGAAAGCTGATTCGTTCCGAAAAATGAATTGATTACAGAAGATAACGTTTTAGCATTGATCAAATCGATTGGAGTAAATACTTCGTTGTCACGAACATTCATTCTTTCACGAATAGTTCTCGCCATACGAGCAAGTCCAACACCAAACTGAGCATATAATTGTTCACCCACTGTTCTAACACGACGATTGGAAAGGTGATCGATATCATCAACATCAGCTTTAGAATTGATGAGTTCAATTAAATATTTGATAATCGAAATAATATCCGATTTTGTTAAAACTCTGGATTCCTCGCTATTATCAATACCCAATTTCTTATTCAAACGGAAACGTCCTACTTCACCAAGATCATAACGTGTATCTGAGAAGAATAATTTTTCAAATACACCTTTGGCTGTCTCATAATCAGGTGGTTCAGCATTTCTTAATTGGCGATAAATATGCTCAACTGCTTCTTTCTCAGAGTTTGACGTATCCTTCTGAAGCGTGTTATAGATAATTGTAAAATCAGCGCTATTTACATCTTCTTTATGAAGGATAACATTTTTTACTCCAGAGTCTACAATTAAATCGATGTGCTCATCCTCAAGAGCTGTTTCACGATCCAAAAGAACTTCATTTCTTTCAATAGACACTACTTCTCCTGTATCTTCATCTACGAAATCCTCGATCCACGATTTAAGAACACGAGCCGCCAATTTACGACCAATAAACTTTTTAAGATTTGTTTTAGTTGCCTTCACTTCATCAGCTAAACCAAAAATCTCTAATATATCCTTATCACTTTCATAACCGATAGCTCGGAATAAAGTTGTTACAGGCAATTTTTTCTTACGATCGATATAAGCATACATGACATGATTAATGTCTGTTGCAAATTCAATCCATGATCCTTTAAAAGGTATTACACGTGCAGAGTACAATTTAGTACCATTTGCATGTCGACTCTGTCCGAAGAATACACCTGGGGATCTGTGTAACTGAGATACGATAACACGCTCTGCTCCGTTAACAACAAAAGACCCTTTAGGCGTCATGTAAGGAATGGTACCCAAGTAAACATCCTGAACGATAGTTTCAAAATCTTCGTGCTCAGGATCTGTAC